>DAIDHB010000328.1 GCA_027452145.1 Planctomycetales bacterium | reverse complement strand
ACGTCTCCTTCCTCGTGATGCGCCGTCTTGGCATGACCCGCGCCTTCTCGAACGATGCCCACTTCCGCGCCGCGGGATTCCAGACGCTATTCTGAAGCGTCGGGGGCCGGGAGTGGATCATCACCGTTCCAGAGGCTGACGATCGGTCCTGCGATCACTCGCCGTCATGGTTCGTCGGATCGGATAGCGGCCGACGCCCCGACCCAGGTGGGTGGGACCGAAAGAGCCGATGCCCGCGGAGGGCATACCCGCGCTCGCGCAATCGTTCGTCCCAGCCGGCCCGGGTGCCGATCGTGGCCGTCTCGTCCAGCAGCCCGGCGCGCTCCTCCTGGGCGGTGAGCCGGGCGAACTTCGCCCGCCGCGGGTCGTCGGGCAACAGGAACGCCTCCTTGCGGTGCAGGACCGGAGGGTTCGCGCGGCCGGGTCGCGAGTCGCCCCGAAGGGGCCGGAACAAATCAGCCCGGGGCGCCGCCCCGGGGAACCTCGGCCCGTCGGCAGCCGGCGGCATAGGTGCCGAAGAACGACCGGATGTCCCGCCGGAGACCGGCGGGCAGGGCCGAGACCGGCGGGCGGCGGCGGAAGCGGGCGAGGGCCGGGGACCGGCTCTGGGCCGCCGATGGGCGGCTTCTCAGGTCCACGATTGGCGACCAACCGTCACCACGCCGAGCGAGCGAGCGAATGAACCGTCGTCGCTCATCAGCGGTTTGAGGGCGACACGACTTGCCCTGCCCGCTGCCGCTGTCGGCCGGGAGGATGTCCTGGTCGCTTGCTTCCGGATGGCCAGCGAACTAAAATCTGGTGGAATAATGGTTTGCAAACGCTCCCGTGGCCCTCGAAGGGGGAGTGCTCGATGACGATTAGCTTTGAGATACCGCAGGAGATCGAGCGACAGATCCGCACGACCGGCGTGGACCTCGGCCGCGATGCCAAGGAGGTCTATCTCATGGAGCAGTACCGCCAGGCGAAGATCACTCATCGTCAGCTCGAGGACGCCCTGGGCCTGAGCTTCCATGCGGCCGAGCAGCTCCTGAAGGAACGGGGAATGGGCCAGGACCTGGACATCGAGGAATTCGAGGCAGGGCGGGAGATCTTGCGGCAGGGCCGGACGGCATGATCGCGGTCTGCGATATGGGCCCGCTGCATTACCTGGTGCTCATCGGCTGCGACCATATCTTGCCCCGCCTCTTCGATCGAGTGATCACGGCTCGCGTCGTCGTCGAGCAGGAGATGGCCGACCCGCAGACACCGGAGCCCGTCCGGCTGTGGGCCGCCCACCCCCCGCCCTGGCTGGAAGTCATGGAGGCCCGGCAGGTCGAAGAGATCCCCTCCCTCGGAAAGCCGGGAGTGAGAGGAGATGGAGACCGAGCCGTCATCTCGCTCGCCCGTGAGCTGGCGGCGGACGTCCTGGTGATGGACGATCGAAAGGCGAGGAGGGAGGCGAAAAGGAGGGGGATTCCCCTCGTCTGGACGCTCGACGTGCTCGACGAAGCGGCCGAGCGGGGGATCATCGACGATCTCTGCGAACGACTCGAGCACCTGGTGGACCACACGCCCTTCTACGTCGGCGAGAAGGCCCGAGCCGTCATCGACGACATGAAGCGGCGCGACATCGACCGCAAACGCGCGCGTGCCCAGCCGCCTCCCGGGCAGGCGAGCGGAGCCTGATCCACGGAGGACGCAAGGGACGAGCGGGTCAGGCCAAAGGACGAGGGGGTCACAAAGGACGAGGGGGCATGAAGGACGAGGGAGTCAGGCCAGTTTTGCGGTTTTTCCGCGCGCCCGGCCGGGCCGATCCGGTGGTCGCGGGTCGGGCCGGTCGGCCGGCGGGCCGGTTTTGAGACGTGGAAGAGGGCGAGCCGATTCGAGGGTCGTCGGACCGTCCCTCACCATGACCGGCCCACTCCGCCCCGACCCGCTCCGATCCGGTGAGCCCCGACGGCGGCGGGGCGGGGTCGGTTCCGGGCCGCCGGGGCGGCCCTCGGCTCGACCGGGGTCGGCCAGGTTCAGTGAGCACGGAAAGGCTCCAGGAACCTCGAACCGAGCCGGGAGCGAGGGGCGTTCTTGCTCGCGAGGTCGGAAGCGAGAGCCCGTCCGGCAGCGAAGCACGCCCGGTCGGCTCGATCCGGGGCCGGGAGGCGGGGAGGAGAATCCGTCGATCAGTCAATCGCCCGGTCGATGGCATCGCATCCTCGCCCCCGAGAGAGTGCCGGGGCTATAATCCGGGAGAGGAGGTGTGCCGATGAAGACGATCACGATCGAGGTCCCGGAGCAACTGCCGCCCGAGATCGCCGCGTCCGACGAGGACCTCGCGCGTCAGTTCCGGCTGGCGGCCGCGATCTCCTGGTATGAGCGCGGCCTGATCTCGCAAGGTAAGGGGGCGGAGGTCGCCGGATTGACCCGCTCCGAGTTCATTGACGCGCTCAGCGCGGCCCACGTCGACGCGCTCCAGGTGACCCCGGAGGAACTGAGAGCCGAGCTGTCGAGGACGCTCGATGCGCGTCGTTAACGCATCCCCCCTGATCGTGCTCTCGAAGCTCGGACGACTCGACCTGCTGCGCGAGCCGCGGCCGGGCATCGAGGTGGTCACGCCTCGTGCCGTCCTGGACGAGGTCCTCAAAGGGAAGCCCGAGGATCCGGCGGTCACCCTGGTGCCGCAAGCCGTGGCGGATTGGTTGGGCGTGCTCCCGACACCTCCGGTTCCGGGAGTCCTCCGAACGGGAGACCTCGACCCCGGGGAAACCGCCGTCCTCTCCGTTGCCCTCGAACATCCGGGCTGGGAGGTCGTGCTCGATGACCATTCCGCGCGCCGCGAGGCGAAGCGGCTGGGGCTCCCGTGCATCGGCACCGTCGGCCTGGTCCTGATCGGCCACCGACTCGGGACCGTCCCGTCGGTTCGCCACGCGCTGGAATCGCTCCGAGCCGCCGGTCTGTACGTCTCGGACCGGCTCTTCCGCCTGGCGCTGGAGGAAGCCGGAGATTAGCCTGGCATTGCATCCCGCAGTCGGCGGAAGGGGGTGAGTCCATTTCGATCACCGGCCCGATCCGCTCCGGTCCGATCCGGTCCGCTCCGATCCGACCCGCTCCGATCCGGTGAGCCCCGGCGGCGGCGGGTCGGGGTCCGGCGGCGGTCCCGGCCCGCCGGGGCGGCCGTCAGCTCGACGGGGTCGGCCGGGTTCAGGTGGTGCGGAATGGCCCCACGAACTCCTGACCGAGGCGAGAGCGAGAAGCGCTTCTTGCTCGCGGGGTCGGAGGCGAGCACGCGCATCTGGCTTTCGCCGTGATGACTCACATAGGGAAGTACTTTACGATAGAGTCGCACTCGCCCGGGGTCATGCAATGGACGGCCAGGAGGATTTCGTCGATGGCCTGTGCGACCGGCATGTCATCGCTGACCAGGAAGACGCCCGGCATGTGCTGGCCAGCGGCGACCCGGGCCTAGGCGAAGGCGGGAATCGTTTGACGATCGTGAGTCAGGAGGACCTGGCCGTGACGAGCGGCCCACTCGAGGATGTCGGGGTCGGGCACCGCCGCCAGGCCGACATCCTGGACATCAACGAGATCCAGGCCCGGATCGAGGCGCGTCAAGCCTTCCACGATATGCCCATTGAAGTTCTCGTCGACGAGGAGCGAGATCACAGGTTGAAGCCCTTGGCTCTGGAGCGGGCCAGGAGTTCCTCCCTGGTGGGACCAGGCCGCTGGGTCGCTTCGATCCGGCGGCGAACCGCCTCCGCTTCCTCGTCGCAGCGAAGCAGGTATTCGTCCAGCTCCGCACGATGCGCGAGATAATAGGCGATGACGGCGTAGACGTCGTCGATCTCCAGCGCGTCGTACATCGCGACGATCTCCCGGGGAGTCTTTCCTTGTTGGTGGGCGCGGAGGACCAGCTCCAGCAAGACGCGGCTCTTGCCGACCCGCAGGATGCCGGGCGGATCCTCTCGCAACGGGATCGATAGGGTCAGAGGCTTCTGCTCCAGGCCTGTCATGACACCTGTTCTCCGATCGAGACGGCGGCGGGCCGGGAAGGCCGCGGTGCGGGCGCCGGGACGCCTCCGAGGCGTCGGCCCCCAGGGTGGGATGATCTCAGCCCTGGACGGAATTCGGGAAAACCCATTCAAGCCTGTCAACCACCAGGGCCCTTCCGGATTCCTATTGTCCGACGTGAGGAGGTTCGCAAGCAAGGGCCAGGCCTGCGCATTCATCCACATCGTGCTCCCGCGGGCATGCGACCCGCGATGCCGTCCCACCGGGTTCGGGTGAGATCCGAAACGGGGACGTGACCCGAAACGTGATCCCAAATGGAGGCGCAGCTCGTTTTCTTCCGCCTAACCCGGTCCGGCCGATCCGGTGGTTGCGGGTCGGGCCGGTCGGCGGGCGGGCGGACTGGCTGGCCGGCGGTGCCGGCGGCGGATCGGATCATTGCCCCGCGGGTGGTGGCCCCGCGGCAGACCGGGCCGGGCCGGACCGGCCTGGGCCGGGCCGTTCCGGGCGGATCGGCTGGACGGCCGGGCCGGCGGCGGGTCGGGCGGTCGTCGCCACCGGACGGACGGACGGACCGGGACCGGCGGCGGGAGCGGGCGAGGGCCGGGGGATAGCTCGATCGGGCGAGGAGAGAGGTCGCTCCGCCCTGGGTCGGGATTTGTCAGCAGACAAGGCAGATGGACGCAGCCTGGGACGTGAGATCCATCCGCAGGGAGGCTGAAGCGCCTTGCGATTGGCTCGCCCACGGAAAAAGGAGACAGGCACCCAGCCCTGATCTATTCAGAGGCTGTTTTCGTGGGCCGGGCGCCGGGCGGGCCGGGAGCCAGTCCCCTTTTTCCTTCGCTGTACCTCATTCAAAGGTGAGGCGCTCTAGCCCCAGGCTGTTCTGGCCGGTACGAATGGATCGTGCCCGGGCGAAGGGCCCGATCAGAGTGCCCCGAGCGACCCGCCGCGCCGGAACCGGCGGCGGGCCCGATCGCCGGCGGCCAGCAGCAGCCCCGTCAGGCCGAGGACGAGCGTGGAAGGTTCGGGCACGGACGCCGTGCCGATCGTGACCGTCCCCGAATTGCTCGTGAACGGCACGGCCGAGATCTGGTTGAAGCCGCTGTCCACCACGTTGAAATAGCTCGAGGCTCCCGAATTCATCGAGCCGTCGCCCGAGGTGGGCACGAGCGAGACCGTGAACGTCTCGCCCGCGCTGGTGATCGTCGCGTCGAGGGTCAAGGACGCCAGCAGCACTTTCTTGCTGCTACTGGACAGCGACACGGTCGAGAAATCGCTCGTGTTGTCGAAGCCCACGAAGCTGTCGTTGGCATAGCCGGACGAGCTGGTCGACGGGGCCCCGCCGGACGGCGGCGAGTTGCCGGCGTCGGCACTGTTGCCGTGGAAGACATAGCTGGAATCGTTCAAATACGAGAACGACTGGGAGTCCGAGAACTTCAGCTCGCCCGCGGTGGTCGGGGTGATGAGGAGATCGAAGGCGTAGTTGTTGATCGTGTCGGGGCTCGTGGAGGCCGCCGTGCTGGTCAGGTAGACGTCGAGGGTCCCGGTCGTTCCGGGCGCGATCGTTGCGTCGCTGACGGTGACGACCAGCTCCGCTCGAACAGGGACGGTCATGAGACTCACCGCGGCGGAGATCAGACAGCCCAGCACAGCCCTTCGCATGATTCATACTCCTCGATGATTGTAGCTGCATTTGCTCTCGACCCGACCGCGGCCCGCCGGGTGGGGCGACTGGAACGCCTTACCCCGCGGGCCGGTGTCCTCGCATCGGCCGCCTTCGTTCGGGCCGAAAGGAGGAGATCGATTCGATGGACGTCCGGGCGATGATGAGCCCGGATCGGAGCCCGGTAGGATTATCCGAGGGACAGGCCGGAGGCCAGCTTCCGGCCCTTCGATCGCGTGGCCAGGAGAAGATCGAGCGCCGAGACCGTCCCGTCGCCGTTGGCGTCCACGTTCAGCGCCCCCATGCCCGTGGCGGCCTTCTCGTTCAGGGCCGCGCTGATCGCGTTGATGTCGCTGCCGTCGACCGTGCCGTCGCCGGTCACGTCGCCCAGCAGGCGATAGAAGTGGTGCACCGACGTGGTCCCGTTCGGCAGCTTGATATCCAGCTCGTAATACCCGTCGGCCGCGTTGCTGTTCGGCGCCCCGCCGATACCGCCGGCGCCGAAGTCGATCTCGATCGCGTGGTCGATGACCTTCAGCGTCGTTGGCAGCGACACGAGGGTCGGCGTGCCGGTGCCGCTCAGGCTGTACCGATACAGCGTGATGTCCTGCGCGGAGGGCGAATTCGGATTATTGACCACTGAATTGACGATGTTCGCCAGCTCGCCGCCGCTCTGCGCGTTGGACTCATTGAAGCCGAGGTCCAGATACCGGATATACGACCGTTCGGCGGCGCCGTGCTCGACGGTCAACCCGGCCACCCCGAGCTGCGCCGGGGCCGCCGGGGCGAAGGTCTGGTTAAGGCTCAACTCCGCCGCCGCGGGCGTCGGTTCCACGTTGCCGGCGCCGTCGATGCCGATGCTGTAGAACGCGTAGGTGTGCGGCTGGCCGTCGGTCGCGCCCTGGTAGAGGTACGTCGCGTGGACGTTGCCGCTGCTGTCCGGGACGCCGGCCGGGATCGCCCAGGCGACCGGCTGATAGGCCGAGCCGTCCACCGAGGCATACACCTGGAAGTAGGCCAGTCCGCTGCCGCCGGTGTCGTGGCCGTTGAGGCTCAGCGCGATCGTGCCGGTGGCCGTGGCGATCGTGGTGGGATTGGACCCGGAGAGCCCGGCGATCGTGGTGGTCGGCGGCGTCAGGTCGGGGACGAAGGTGCTGGCCTCGATCGTCGGGGACTTCGACTCGACATTGCCGGCGCGGTCATGGGCGACGCTGTAGAAGGAGTAGGTGGTGTGGCTCTGGCCGTCGTAGGTGGCCGACGGCCGCGAGGCGGGGACGTTGGTCCACAGGGTCCACGGGCCGCCGTTGGTCGACTCGTAGATGTCGTAGGACGCCACGCCCGAGGCCGGGCTGTTGCCGGGGCCGCTCGGGTCGGTGCCGGTGACGGCGACCGGGAAGTCGAGGCTCGATGACCGCAGGGGCAGGGCGCTCACGTGGCTGGTGGGCGCGGTGGTGTCCGTCAGCCAGGAGGTCGAGAGCGTCCCGCTGAGGGCGTGGCCGGACTGGTCCTGCATGCCGGCCGTGTTGATCGTCAGGGCGTACTGGCCCTGGGCCGTGGTCAGCCCGCCGAGGCCGCCGATCTGGTAGGTCGATCCCGAGACCAGCCCGATCGTCACGGCGTTCGTGATGAGGTTGGCCCCGCCGTTGTCGGTCAGGCTGAGTGCCGACGGGGTGAAGGTCGCGAGGTCGATCGTCCGGGCGAAGGTGACGTCGACCGTCGCGACCTGCGTGTTGCGGGGGTTGGGCGTGACGGGCGCGATCGTCGCGGCGACGACCGACAGCGTGGTCGTGGCGTCGGAGGCGGCCGTGAAGTCGGTGCCGGCCGCGTAGGTGTAGGTGATGGCGTACGGGGTCGCCGAGGCGGGGATCGCGTGGGTATCGAACGAGGCGCTGAAGGAACCGTCCGACCCGATGGCGGCCGTCTGCGTGCGGCCGTCGATGGTGATCGACACGTCCCCGGTCGGGATGGCGGGCGTGTTGCTCGCGATCGTGCCGCCCAGTTGGATCGTCGCCGTGCCGGGGAGGATGTCCTGCGACGGGGTCAGGCCGCTGAATGCCGGCGTGGCCTTGATGACGTCGATCAGGGCCGATCCACTCGCCGTCGTGTAGTCGGTCGAGTCGGTCGGGGCGAAGGAGGCTGAGAGCATCTCGCCGACGCCGACGGGCAGGACCGTGCCGGCCGTCGGCGTGTAGGTGAAGGTCCCCTGCACGGCCTGTCCCGTCCCGCCGACCGTCCACGACGCCCCGGGGTCGAGCTGGGTGCTGGAGAGGGGCGTGCCGTAGGCGATCGGGCTCGGGGTCGGCCAGGTGATGGTCGGGGTGGCCTGCGCCACGTCGATGGTCGTGGAAACCGTGACGGATTTGTAATCGACGGAGTCGGTCGGCGTGAACGTGGCGGAGAGCTTCTGGTTGTTCCCGGCGTGGAGCACGGTCCCGGCGGCGGGAGTGTAGGTGAAACTCCCGGGGACGGTGGCCGAGGCGTCGAGCTGCGCGTTGCCCAGCGCCGTCCCGTAGGTGATGGGCGCGGGTGCCGTCCACGAGACGACGGGCGTGGCCTGGTTCACCGTCTGGACGAAGGTGAACGGGTCGCTGCCGACGAAGTTGGTATCGCCGGCGTACTTCACGACGACGTGATCGGAGCCGGCCGGGAGCGCCGAGGTGGTGAAGGTGGCCGCCCCGTTGGTGATCGTCGCCTGGCCGATCTGGTTGCCGTTGAAGAAGAAGGTGACTGCTCCGCCGGGGTCGAGGATGGTGGAGACCTGCGGCTGCTCGGTGACGGTGAAGGTGACCGGGTCGCCGTAGGTCGAGGGGTTCGCGGACGACTGGACCGAGGTTTTGGTCGTGGCCGACATGGAGACGACGGCGAGGTCGAGCGCGGTGGGGTTGGCGCTGGGCGTGAGCAGGGGATTGAAGCCCAGCCCGCCGCCGAAGTAGAGGTTGAGCTCCTCGGCGAAGCTCCCCGCGACCGAGCTGGCCGAGAGGGCCTGGTAGACGTCGCCGAGCCTGGGCTGGTCGTTGTTGATGATGTTGATGACGAGGTTGCCGCCGAGCGTTGCCTGGCCGGTCGCGTTCAACTGGCCGAACTGGCTGCCGGCGGTCGTCCCGCCGATGCCGACGGAGAGCGACGCGCTGGATTCCTGGGTATAGGTGCCGGCGACATCGAGCGTCCCGGGCGAGAGGACGACGGCCCCGGCGTTGTCGAGATTTCCGGTGGTCGAGAACGAGGCACCGCCCTGGAGGGCGATCAGGGCGCCGAAGTCGACCGTCGCGACCGAGTTCAGCCCGCTGAAGCTGGCCCCGGCGCCCTCGAGGACGATCCGGGCATCGTCGGTGGTGATGTTGGCGTTGAGGTTGAGCGTGCTCCCCGCGCCGACCCTCCAGAGGCCGCCGGTCAGCGTGCCCGAGGAGAGGTTGGTGACAGGGCCGCTCAGGGAGAGGGTTCCGCTCGTGACCTGGGTGAGGCCGGTGCTGGAGAAGGGAACCTGGATGGAGGTGGTGCCGGTGCCTGCGGTCTTCTCGAAGGCGCCGGCGACGGTGATGCCGGTGATCTGCTGGCCGCCGTAGGGGTTCTCGATGGTCTGGTCAGACTGCGCGTCGAGCGTGGCGCCGGAGGCGACGGTGATCGAGCCGGCCGAGTTCGTGTCGTTGAAGATGGAGCCGGAGGCCCAGTCGAGGGTGTCGGTGACGTCGAGTGCGGCGCCGAGGATGACCGTGCCGCCGATCGTCAGCGTCCCCGCGTCGGTCACGGCGCCTTCCATCGTCCCGCCCGTCCACTGCCACATCCCGGCCGGGGCGTCGAAGGACGCGCCGGCCGCCGTCGTGGTGAGCGTCCCGGAGGACAGTCGCAGCGTGCCGCCTCCGCTGGCCGTCTGTGCACCCGAGTAGGTATAGGTCGCGCCGCCGGTCAGGTCGTACGTCGCGCCCTTGGCTACGACGAAGTTGCCGGCGGTGCTCGTCCCGCCCGCGTTGGGGCTGACGGTTCCGGTCTGGACGTCGACCGTCCCTGTGACGTTGAAGGGGACCTGGACGGACGTGGTGCCGGTGCTTGCGGTCTTCTCGAAGGTGCCGGCGACGGAGATCGCGGTGATCTGCTGGCCGTTGTAGTAGTTCGCGTAGATGGTGTTATTGGACTGCGCGTCGAAGGTGCCGGCGGCGGCGACGGTGATCGAGCCTGGGGAGTTCGGGTCGTTGGCGATGGTGCCGGAGGCCCAGTCGAGGGTGCCGGTGACGTCCAGCGCGGCGCCCAGTTCGACGAAGTTGCCGATCGTCAGCGTGCCGGAGACGGTCACCGAGCCCTCCAGTGCCCCGTTGGTCCAGCTCGACTGCCCGGTGAGATCGAGCGCTCCAGGGCCGCCGGCCGTCCCATCAGTCAGTGAGAATTCGGGCACCGCCAGCGTGGCTCCTTGGGCCACGGCCAGCGTGCCGCCGCTGACCACCAAGAGGCCGGCGCCCGTGTCCGTCGCGCCCGCGTCCGCCGTGAAGGTGGCCGACGGGATGGTCAGTTCGGCCCCGCTGGCGATCGCGATCGCACCGGAGTCGGAGCCGCCATCGTACAGGGCGACGGTGCCCGAGGAGGCGTCGACCGTCCCTGTGACGTTGAAGGGGACCTGGACGTAGGTGGTGCCGGTGCTCGCGGTCTTCTCGAAGGTGCCGGCGACGGTGATGCCGGTGATCTGCTGGCCGTTGTAGTAGTTCGCGTAGATGGTGTTATTGGACTGCGCGTCGAGCGTG
>DAIDHB010000327.1 GCA_027452145.1 Planctomycetales bacterium | reverse complement strand
TTCGCGTTCGGCCTCGAGCGGCTCGCCGAGGTCCTCGACGCTCACAACCCGCGCGGGAAGGCCCGATCCTGACCATGACCACGAATCTGCTCACTCCTCAGCCCGAATCCGGCCCGATTCGCCTGGCGATTCCCTCGAAGGGGCACCTGTACGAGGGCATCATCGACCTGCTGAAATCGGCGGGGCACAAGGTTCGGCGCGCCAGCGACCGGCAGTACGAAGCGACGATCGTCGGCCACCCGCGGTTCCACGTCGTCTTCATGCGGCCGACGGATATCGTGATCCAGGTGCTCGAGGGCCGCTGCCACCTCGGGGTCACGGGGATGGACGTGTACGCCGAGCATTCGTTCGAGTCCGCATCGTCGATCGTGGTGACTCCCGACCTGGGCTATGGCGGGTGCCGGCTCACGGTCGCCGTCCCCGAGAGCTGGATCGACGTGACTCACATGATGGACCTGGTCGACCTGACCACCGAGTCGCGCGCCGCCGGAAGAACGTTCCGCGTCTCGACCAAGTACCCCTCGCTGGTGCGGCAGCACTTCCGCAGCCTGGGCATTTATTACTACCAGCTCATCCAGTCCGACGGCGCGCTCGAGCTCCACCCGAGCCTCGGCATCGCCGACATCATCGTCGACCTGACCAGCTCGGGCACGACCCTGAAGGACAACCGCCTCCGCGAGCTGGAGGGGGGCACGATCCTCGATTCGGCCGCGTGCCTGATCGGCCACGCGCCGACCCTGGCCTCGCTGGTGCGTGAGGGAGATGACGGCCCGCTCGCCCATTTGCTCGACGCGATCGACGGCGTGCGCGGCACCGAGGGCTGGCTGCACCTGGAGGTCGTCGGCAGCGCGGCCGGCGATATCCCCGCGGCGAGGACCGCGGCCGTGGTCGCCGAGTACCTCCGCGAGCAGGGCGGCACGCACATCGCGCGGGGCGATGTCTGGCACAACATCGAGACGGCCGGCTGGCGGGTGACGGCGCTGCTGCCGGCGCGCAGGCTCACCGCCTGCCGCCGCGAGTTGCTCCGCCTGGGAGCCGGCCGTGTCGTCGGTCTCAAGCCCCACGTCGTCTTCGACCGCGACGCCCCCTCGACGTTTGACGACCTCCGCCGACGCCTGGAGACGCCGGAGGACGCCGCCCGTTCGACCTGAGAACCCGACAGGAGTAGGTCGGTCCGTCGTGCCCGACGACGTAGGTCGGGCATTCCTGCCCGACACTCAAGCCCTCATCGAGCCGGAAAGCGAAATCGGATTGTCGACGCCCAGGCCCCGTCGGGCAAGAATGCCCGACCTACTTCCCGGAACGGCACCAGACTGTGAGCAACCAACTGCAACCCTCCTGGATTCCCGACGACGACGGCGCGAATGACGAGACGATCGCCGAGACCTGGCTGTTCCGCCTGCGCCGGCGTCGGTTTCGCTCGGTCCGCAGCCGGCTCTGCCATGATTTCTACGTCACCGAGCTCGCCGACGGCGTGCACGTCATCGCCGTGACGCCCGAGGACCACCTCGTGCTGGTGCGTCAGTTCCGCGCCGGATCGGGGCGAGACAGCCTCGAGACACCCGGTGGCCTGCTCGATCCGGGCGAGGACCCCGGCGACGCCGGTGCCCGCGAGCTTCTGGAGGAAACCGGCTACGCCGGGGATCCGCCCGTGAGCCTGGGCGTGCTGCGCCCCAACCCGGCGCTCCTGTCGATGGCGATCACCACCGTGCTGATCCGCAACGCGCACCGCGTCGCCGAGCCCAACCCCGACGCGGCCGAGGAGCTGGCGGTCGAGCTCGTCCCCAGGTCGCAGATCCTCGCCATGATCCAGGACGGCCGCATCGACCACGCCGCCTGCGTCGCGGGGCTGCTCCAGTGGCTGGCGATGGATCGTCAGGAGGCCAGCGCCTGAGCCGGCTCGTCGACCCGCCGCGCCACGGCAAAAAGCGACGTGCCCGTGCGCAACCGGCCCCGCAGGGCCCGGGGATTCTCCAGCGCGAATGCCAGGCGCGCGATCGCGGGAATCGGCCAGGGCGGCAGCTCGAGGTAGCGGCGATAAACCTGGGCCGGCGAGTCGCCCGGCCTCATCCTGGATCGCGACCGCTGCCGCCGGAGCGCCGGCACCAGCCATCGACCCCACCAGAAGACGCGTTCCAGCACCAGGCCCGACCCGGCGAACGCCGCGCGAAGAGAGTCCGGCGTGTACCGCCGCCGGTGCCCCTGGATCGCGTCGAACTCGCCCGAGAGCTCGGGCAGCGCCGGCACGCTGGCGATCGCGAGTCCACCGGGCCGGACCAGCTCGGCCAGCCGCGCCACGGCCGCTCGATCGTCGTCGAGGTGCTCGATCACGTCGAGCGCGAGAACCGCGTCGTGCCCCGGCTCCGGGCATCGGATCGGGCCGGTCAGGTCGGCCTCGATCAGGCGGCGCCCCGGTTGGTCGAGGACCTCGAGCGTCCGGCGCGAGACGTCCATGCCGGCCGCGTGGTATCCCCGACGTTCGAGGGCTTCGAGCGTCACGCCCCAGCCGCAGCCGACGTCGAGGACCCGCGCCGGCGGCCGGAGGCCCAGGTCGCGCAAAAGGTCGAGCGTCAGGATCGCCCGGGCGCGCCACCACGGGTGCCGGCGGATCGATTCCGCCAGGTCGACCAGGATCTCCTCGGGCATGTTGCGGTCGGCCTCGCCACGCGACCAGCGCTCGATCATGACAGGGGCACCCGCTCCGAGCGTGCGGTGTGCGGCGTCCCGGCGCCTCGGCCGGCCTCGTCCGCTCGCGTGGCGCGCTCGGCCACGATATAGGTCGGCCGCCCCTTCACCTCGAAGAAGATCAGCCGGATGTACTCGCCGATGATCCCCAGCGAGAGGAGCTGGACGGAAGAGAGGAACAGTACCACGACCAGCAGGCTTGCCCAGCCGCGCGGGGCGGTCCGGGTGATCCACGCGTCAAAGAGCACCCAGGCCAGCAGGGTGAACGCCGTCGTGATCGTCGCCAGGCCGAGCCGCGTCACCAGGCGCAGGGGATAGCTGCTGAAGCTGACCAGCCCGTCCATCGCCAGCTCGACCAGGGCGCCGAGGCTGTACTTCGACGAGCCTGCCTCGCGTCCCGCGCGGTCGTAGGGCAGGCCGATCTGGCGGAAGCCGACGAAGGTCCGCAAGCCCCGGACGAACCGCATCCGTTCGGGCAGGTGCCGCATTACCTCGACGACCCGGCGGTCCATCAGGCAGAAGTCGCCGCTATCCAGCGGGATGTCCAGGTCGCTGATCGCGTTCCAGATCCGGTAGAACGCCGCGTAGCCAACGCGTTTGAACAGCGATTCCTTGCGGTGCCGCCGCACTCCGTAGACCACGTCATACCCGGAGCGCCAGACCTGCACGAACTGCGGGATCAGCTCGGGCGGATCCTGGAGGTCGCCGTCCATCACCATCACTGCGCGGCCGCGCGCGCGGTCGATGCCCGCCGAGACCGCCGCCTGGTGGCCGAAGTTGCGGCTGAGGTGCACCGCGATGACCCGGTCATCCTCGTCGGCCAGCGCGTCGATCATCGCCGCGGTCGCGTCAATGCTGCCGTCGTCGACCAGCACCAGCTCATACGACAGTTCCAGCTCGTCCAGCGCGCCGACGGCGCGGCGGTACAGCTCGCCGACGGTCTCCTCCTCGTTGCAAAGGGGGACGACGACGCTGAGATCCGGCTCCGACAGGTTCGAGGGGAACGCACCGCGCATCGGGCAAGCCCCGCTCGCAAAAAAGCTCGACCGCGAGCCCACCGCCCGCAGCGCCGGGGTAATCTAGCCGGAACCGCCCGGCGTGAGAAGCCGGAAAAACCGTTGTTTCCAGGCCCGGAATGAACCGCGAATCGATACCCTGGGATGAACCGCGAATCGCTTCTCCGGAGCGATCAGGATTCTATTTCCGGGATTAACCGCGAAAAACGCAAAAAAGAATTCGTTCAGGATTTCGTTGGCCGTTCGTTCGCTCGTCCTCTCTTTCGCGTTTTTCGCGTTTTTCGCGGTTAATGTATTTGATTTATTTAAGACAATAAATTAATACAAGTGTACTATTGTTTGAAATTCGCGGTTAATGTATTGTATTAGATTCTCACGACGATTCCCGCGAGTAGATCAGGCGGTTGCCGGTCTTTCCCACGACGTTCGCCGCGCCGGCCATGCGCAGGCAGTACGCGACCCGCTGGGCGAACCATCGCGGGCGGCCGAGTCGCTCCGCCAGGTCGAACGTGGTGAACGGCTCGGTTCCGCCGCATTCTTCGGGCAACAGCGACCACAGGTCGTCGGCACGGGCGATCAGCGCCGATTCGCGGATCTCGCCCAGCCGGCGGTCGGCGACCGCGTAACCCGGCCGTCGTCGGCGAGGCGTGCGCACCTCGTCGATCGTCACGCCCAGGACCTCGATCTCGAGGTTGGCGTGCGGGAATACCCGGACGACCCCGACCAGGTCGTCGAAGACGTCGATGAGCGCACCCCGCTTCGGGCTGGACCGCGCGCCGATGTCCGGCCCGTCCGCTCGCATCCGGCGAACCACCCGGCGCCGGAGGACCACCGGCTTGACGATCCGGATTCGATGCTGCGGCAACAGCCGGCTCAGCTTGCCCCGGAGCGGCCCGAGCGCGCCGGATTGCACCTCGACCAGTCGTCCGGCGC
The DNA here is from genome assembly GCA_027452145.1 of Planctomycetales bacterium. Classification (GTDB taxonomy): domain Bacteria; phylum Planctomycetota; class Planctomycetia; order Isosphaerales; family Isosphaeraceae; genus JAKAUH01. The sequence continues at coordinate 3,364 of DAIDHB010000327.1, read as the reverse complement.
TGTCGATCGCGTCGATGCGAAAGCCGTCCACGGCGATCTCGGGCCGCCCGCTGCCGCCGTCCGCATACCGCTCCTTCAGCGAGCGGTGCAGGCTGGTCTCCATACGCTCACCCCGTCCGTGGTCTCGATTGCTTTTCGCCGTCCGGATGCCCGGGCGCAGGGTCGCGGTGCGCGTGCCGTCGGGCTGGTGCTCTTACCCCTGAAGCGGCTCGACGCCCAGGTCGCGAATGGTCAGCAGGGCCTCGAACGGCAGCCCGCGTGCGGCGAAGGCCTCGGCCGCTCCTTCGAGACGGTCGAGCACCACGATCACCACCGCGACCTTGCACCCCATCGCCTCGACCGCGTCAACCGCCTGGAGCGACGAGCCGCCGGTGGTCGCGACGTCATCCACGATCGCCACGGTCGAGCCCGGCTCCAGCGGCCCCTCGACCCGGCTGCCCGTCCCGTGCGCCTTGGCCTCCTTGCGCACCAAAAACCCGCGCAGCCCGGCCCGGCCCGCGCGCCCGGCCAGTGCCAGGGTTGCACCCACGATCGGGTCGGCCCCCATCGTCAGGCCGCCGACCGCCTGGACGTCCGGCCGCGCGGCCAGGCGCTCCAGCACGCCCGCCCCGATCACAGCGGCCCCCTCGGCCGACAGCGTGACCTTGCGGCCGTCAACGTAGTAATGCGACGTTCGCCCGCTCGCCAGCGTGAACGTCCCGCGCCTCAGGGAATCGCGCTGGAGCAATCCGATCAGCCGCCCCCGGTCGTACCCGTTCTCGACCCCGCTCATGCCCCGTCCATCCCTTCGTGTCGTCTGGGGTTACGCTTCCGTCGCGAGGGCGCGACCCCTCCGCTCGGTTCGGCCCCTTAACCTACCACACCGCACCCGCCCGTCCTAGAGCGTCCGGCCATCTCCACGCCATCGCACCGCAGCCTCCGCCTCGCCCCAACGGGCCTCACGACTCTGCCAGGAAATACGTTCAATTCGTTCAATAGTACCGTGCGTGCGCGCGTGTGCGGTAGTGCTGTTGTCCCTTGGTATTTGCTCTTTGATGTCCAGAAAACAGGGATTATCGGGCTTTGGCCCTTTCCATTGGGGCCAAGGCCGTCTATGATAGAAACGTCCAAATCGTTCAGGAGCCGATCATGATTGCCGCCGAACCGTATCTGAAGACGCAGCGAGTCGCCGAGGCGCTGGGGATCAGCGTCAGCACGGTGAAGCGATGGGTGGATTCGGGGATGATCCGGGCGGCGCGGACGGCGGGGAAGCATCGGCTGATCCCCTATTCCGAGGCCCTACGCCTGGCGCGGGAGCATGGCTTTCCCGAGGCCAACCTCGAGTTGCTCGTCCGGCCGGTCGCGCCGGGGACGACGCCGGCCCGGCCGGAGCGCGAGCCGCTGGACCTGCTCGAGAGGTTGCTGCGCGAGGGGAGGGGTCCGGAGGCCAGGACGCTGATTCATTCGCTGTATCGCAGCGGGTGGAACGCGGTGGCGCTCGGGGACGACCTGATCCGCCCGGTGATGCAGCGCATCGGCCACGGCTGGATGGCCGGCTCGCTGGACGTCTACCAGGAGCACGAGGCCACCGGCATTGTCACCGGCGCTCTGCGGGATCTCGCCGATCGCGCGGGGGAGGATCGGCCCGATGCGCCGCTGGCGATCGGCGCCAATCCCGAGGGCGACCCGTACGTGCTTGCCGGCCTCCTGGCGGAGCTGGTGCTCCGCGAGATGGGGTGGTCGGTGCGCAACCTGGGCTGCAACTTGCCCTTGCAGTCGCTGGCCCAGGCCGCGGTGCGCTACCGGCCCCGACTGATCTACATGTCGGTCGCCCACCTCAAGGATGAGGACCAGTTTGTTCGCGAATACCAATCCTTCTTTGCAAGGGCCGCGGCCGTCGGGTCTGCGGTCATTCTGGGCGGTCAGGCGCTCGGGCCGGAGGTCCGATCCCGCCTGGTCTATGCCAGCCACGGGGAGCGCCTGGCGCACCTCGCGGAGTTCGCCCGCCGGCTGTCGTCAGGCAGTCCGGAGGGGACGCCCGAGAACCCCGGGGTCGCGTGAACCTCGGCGTTTCCCGTGCGACGTTTCCCGGGGTGCCACCTGAGAAAGGACGAGCGATGAGAGTCTGTCGGCCCGCGCCCGAGTTGACCCGCTACCCCGATGTCGATGGCTCGCAGACGGAGATCCTCCATCCCTCCGAGGAGCGGTCGCTGTTGCAGGAGCTGGCGGAGTGCAAGCGCAAATTGACCACGGCCCTCGCGGATGTCCAGGGCCCGCAGGAGCCGCAGCCCGCCGGCGACCCGCAGGCGATGGCCCGCTACATCGCCAACCTGTATCCCTGCAACGGCCCCGGGAACGCGAGCCTGGGCGCCGTCTATCGCCGCTACGGCGAGATCCGCGGACGGCTCGCCCTGGCCAATATGAAGCTGGTTGCTCACGTCGCCAAGCGATTCCGCGACCGCGGAATCCCCTACTCCGACCTGATGCAGGAGGGATTTTGCGGTCTCCTCGAGGCCATCGATCGCTTTGACCTGGCGCACAGTACCAAACTGGCCACCTACGCCACCTGGTGGATTCGCCAGTCGATGCAGCGCGCGGTCGCGTCGGGCGCCTATCCCGTCCGCCTGACGCCGCGGCATCTCCGGCAGCTCGCGCAGGACCAGGAATCCCGCGAGCGCAGGGCCGCCGACGGGGATTCGTCCCCGACCGGGCCGGCCGACCAGCCTCCCGGCGAACTGATCCAGTTCATCCACACGGCGACCCGCCCGGCGGTGTCGCTCAACGCCGGCCGCAGCGGCGCCGAGCACATCAACCTGCTCCAGACGATCAGCGATCCCACCGCCGACCAGACGGCCCACGTGGATACGGACGAGACGGTCAGCCGCCTGATGGAAGTGCTCCGGCCTCGCGAGCAGGAGGTCCTGTCGCTACGTTTCGGCCTCGGGGGCCGCGAGCGTCTGTCGCTCAGCCAGGTCGGCCGCATCCTCGAGGTCTCCAAGGAGCGCGTCCGCCAGATCGAGGATCGCGCCCTCGAAAAGCTCAAGTCCCGGGCGGACGAGCAGGATCTGGGCGATCTTCTGGAAATCGCCGATTGATCGCCGGGTCGATCGGGGCTCATCGGAAGCGCGAGCCTTCCGGCGAGCCGGGATCGGGTGAGGTCGAGGCACATTTCCGTCCCGGCAAGAGCCTCGCTCTTCACCTCCGACCGACTTGATCGCTCGCGACACGGATGGTTCCCTCAAGGCGGGTCGGCTGCCGGCCGACACTCTCCCTGGGCAGGGTTGTCCGGAGGGAGGCAAGGTCCCGTGGAACATGAGCCGGGCGGACGGAATCGCGGCGGGGCACCGGCCGATCGCGATCCGATCGGGCCGTTCCTCCACTACCT
>DAIDHB010000326.1 GCA_027452145.1 Planctomycetales bacterium | reverse complement strand
CCATCTTGAGCAGATTCGCCATGGGTAGGCTCCAGGGACAACGAAGTTGTCCCTGGAGCCTATCTGGCTGATCTGAGTCTCCTCAAAGTGGCTGGTTTTCAAGCGCCCATCGGTGGCTGGTTTTGAGCGCCCGCTGACAGTTAGTAGTACAGAGAAAAGAGGAGGAGACGATCGGCGGCGAGGGCTCATCTCGCCGCGAGGTCGCCCCGCATTCGAATTCTCTTTCCGGTCTCTGTGTCTCTGTGTCTCTGTGGTTCAAAGATTCTTGAATGTGTCCCCGGCCTGCGCACGAAGCCGGGCGACTCGCGGCAAGCTCACCGCGCGAAGGCCGCGCTGGTCAAAAGGAAAACAGGAACAAACAGGAAAGGACAGGCACTTTTCCCTTTGCCTTGCGATGTGTTGGTTGTCGGATTGCATGTGGTATGCTGGCTGCCTCTGCCGAATCACGAAATGCGCCTGTCCTTTTCGCACTTGTCCTTTTCGCACTTGCCCTTTTTCCTCCGCTGGACCCCATGCAAAGGTCAAGCGCTCTCACGAGGCGCGAGCCGGCGGGGGGCACTCCGGTGATTCGAGTCGGCGTCGTCGGTAGAATTCTGAACGGCGGGCATCCGGACATGAAAGTGCAGGTCGTAGACGGTACGGCCGACACCGGCGGATTCTTCGTCCTTTAGTGGTGGCCGGGTTCTGGCGGCCTCGATCCCGACGTCGTGTTCGACGACTGGGTGGAGTCGCGGGAGGCCCTGGAAACGTACTGGCAGGCGTCCGGCTGGCAGGTTCAGTGGGCGGCGCCGGACGCAGAGGGAGGCATCGCAGCAGACCGGCCTGCGGCCGGCCGCTGAATCTGGGCGCTAGCCGAGAGAGGCAGGAAGAATTCCTCGCTGGCGACGAATAATCGGGAGACTGCCCGTCCCGCGAAACGCCCCGGGGTCCTGGAGGTCTATGATGGACATGTGGCTCCCTTTATTCCCAATGCTGGTGCTCCTCCTGTTGTCCCTCCCCTTCTGGAGGCGGCTCGCGAGCGGTCCTCCGATCGTTTGGACCCGGCGGCTGGTGGCGACGGTGGCGCTGGCCCTTTTCGGTGTCGTGGTCGTCCCGTTCCTCGTCATCATCGGCCTCCGGCTGCTGTAGACCGCGGCATCGGCCCGGCGGGTCGGGCGTCCGCCGAACCTCGCGCTGCGGCGGACCCGGCCCGCCGCGAGGTGAACTCGACCAGAGATGCGGCCGGGCCACGTCGGGTCGAAACGATGGCAAACCTCGATTCGCGGGTCACGATCCACATGGTGGCGAGCCTGGACGGCTTCATTGCCCGGAAGGACGGACGCGTCGACTGGCTCGAAACCTCGGACGAATTCGCGGGCGGGGACACCATGGACCCCGGATTCGTCGAAGCCTTCCTCAAGACGATCGACTGCTACGTCATGGGGTCTCGGACGTATGAAACCGCGCTCCAGTTCGAAGCCAGGGGGTTGGGCTGGCCGTACGGTGAAAAACCCATTTTCGTCCTCACCAGTCGCGACCTGCCGCGAACTCGGGATACGATCGAGTTGTACTCGGGCGATCTCGCGCAGTTCGTGAATGGGCGCCTGCGGCCCGCCTTCGGTCGCATCTGGTTTGTTGGAGGCGGTGCCGTTTCCGGCGAATGCCTTCGCCTCGGGCTGGCCGACGAAATCCGTTATTCGATCCTGCCGATCCTGATCGGCGACGGAATCCCATTTTTCGAGAAGCTCGACAGAGACGTCGCCCTTCATCTGGCGGAGGTCAAGGCCTACAGGAGCGGCATGGTGGAACTTCGTTACGAGGTGAGAGGACGCGGCGACGAGTCGGGCAAGGGCCATGCTCTCTAGCAAAGCGAGCCGGCGGATCCGCCTGCCGTCGGGACGCTGAGCCGTTTTGGCAGGCCCTGCAATCGTTGGTGCTCCGGCGCCGCGGATGCGCCGCGGCCGGCATGGTACGGACGGACGGGATCATCCTCGGGCAACGATTGCTGCGATGGGAGGGTCCGCGATGGCGAGGCTTCCGAAGATCCACCTGGCCACGGCCCTCGTACTGGTGGCGACGGCTACACTCCTGGCGTGGGCCAATCTTCAGGTCGGTCCGGTCGCCCGGGACTTCGTCGGCGATACCCCGCCGGGACTGGATCCCATCACCCGGTTCTTCTTCTTCCGGGGATGGCCCCTCTGTCCGTTCCAGTTCTGCTTCTTTCATCATATGCAGCTATCGGCGGATGGGTTCCCCGTCTTCCTGATTCCGGTCTTCGACCTGCTGATCGCGGGCCTGATCCTGTTCGCGGTCGCCCGCATCTGCAACTGGACCATCGGGCGCCTGCGGAGGCGGCCGGCCCAGGGGGACGCCGAGGGAGATGCGCCCTCTTCTGGTGGCTGACGGGGAGCCTGGGAAAGCGATGGCTCGACCGGGTGGTGCGGCGGGACCGCCCGGCGGCTCGTTCCGGCGGGTTGCCGGGCGGCGGGGAGCCGGGCATAATTCGATGGGTGGGGGCATTGATGCGGGGGAAAGGCGCGTGGGGTGGCGCGGCGAGTTTGGAGACTCCTTGCTGAACTCCACCAGGCCGAGCGGGTGGGGGGCGCCCGACCCGAGTCGCAGGTCTTCCCCCTCATCGCCCTTCGGGCACCTTCTTCCGTCGGGCCGTTCTCGGTTTTCTGATGGGCCTCGTGCTTTCGAGTTGATGCAGTGGACCCGCCCGCGGCGGGCCGTTGAAGCGTGGTGTGGTGCGGCGTTCCTCCGGTGCGGACGGAGCATCCCATGGACAGGCCCTCCAGTGTGCTGATCTTCCAGGTCGTCCTCGGCGTCCTCATGTTCCTCCTGTTTCTGTTCCGGCGGCCGGTCGGTCGTTGGTTGCGGCCGGCGGTCTCGCGCCTGCTGCCGCGGGGTTTCGCGTGGATGCCGTCGGGAGGTGCCGGCGTCGGCAAGTGCACCCGTTGCGGCGCGGCCGTGTCGTACTCGCGGTTCGCTCCGGGTGAGGTCGCGTTCACCTGCGAGAGCTGCGGCGAGTCGGCGACCTGGCAATCGGCGAGCTGGCAGGCGGGTTCGCCGGAGCCGCCGGCCGGGCCGGATGGGCGGGAGTGACCGGCGCCGGGCTGGGCTGCGGGGCGTGATGTCCGAGCTCGTCAGATCACTCGACACGATCGCGAAAAGGCCGGGCGGCGTTCGGCGGAGGAGCAGGCGCGATGCGGTGGCTCGGCGGGATCATCGCCTTTTTCCTCGTGATGTTGGCGCTGTCTTCATGCCCCGGGGTATCCCGGCTGAGTCATACCTGCGTGATCTGCCGGCTGGGGCGCGTCGATTCCGATTACCTGGGTTCTACCCATTCTCGGTATTTTGAGAACGAGTGCAGTCGATGGTATGCCGCCCATGTCGAACCGGTACACGAGCACATCTGGGAGCCGGGAACCTGCCGGTCCACGAGCAATCTGCTGGGCCAACCTCTGAGCGTCGGGTGTCGTGTCGGGCATTACCCGATCTGGTTGCTCCCGCCGTCGACGCAGATGCGGGTCTACCAGCATTTCCAGGAACCGCGGGAAGCGAAAAAGCTCTTCGCGAGCCTCACGGATGAGAAGACGTACCAGGATCGAATTGACGAGGATGACGAGGATCGCGGCCACCTCATGGTCGACGCGCTCAGGGCGTGGGATGAGGCGGGGTTCCCCGGCACGTGGGAGGCGTGGTGGGCCCAATTTTACGCGAGGCACGTCGAAGAACATCGGGAGTACATGACCTGGCTCCACTCGAACAGTGACAGGAATTTCCGGGACTGGCAGGAGCGGCGGAAGGAGGCTCATTGAGCGCGGCGGCGGGGCGGCCGAGCCTGGCCTGCTTTCATGCCGGTGCCGCGGGCCGGCCCGGCCCGTCCGCCCGGGTCAGGCTGAGAGCCTGACCTACTCCGGCGGTCGGTCCGACCCGTTCCGCCTAACCCCGACACATGGCCCTGGACGGACGACGACTCTTTTCGGAGGCATCGGTGATGCTCGACATTCCGGCTGACCTGCTAGCGGTGATCCGGCCGGGGTCCGAGGCCGTTGCGCGGCGGTGGTGGGCGTCGCTCGAGGAGGAAGAGCGCCTCCAGGTCGCGGGCCTGTGGGATGATCGCCGGGAGGTGCGATTCTTCTCGCCCCAGGCGGACGAGGCCGGGCGCCTGGACGAGTGGGATCAGGTGCCCGGGGTCGAAGGGGGGCGCTTCGTCCCTCGCGACGACGCCTGGGGGCTCGCCGAGTGGGGGCCCGGCTACTTCGAGCATCTGCTTGCGCATCCCGAGCTCGTCCTGCTTTGGGAGCCGGCCGAGCGCACGTTCCACGTCGGTTGTACCAGGCACCAGGCGGCGCGTTCGTGCCTGGAAGCGGGTCAGGTGCCGGCGGAATTCGTCTGTCCGGTGGGTTCTTCGGCGTGCCACCTGCTGCCGCTCCGGGGGGCGCGGCTGACGAGACCCCGCCCGCGGTCGACTGGCGACTGCGGCCGATGAGTCCGCCGCCGGGCGGCGGGAGGTTGATCCGTGGACGTACACGAAGCGGACGACGAGGCCAGCCGAGAGAAGTCGGCGAGAAACCGCGGCCCCGGATGGTCGCGCCGGGTCGTGTCCTGTGTGATTCTCGGCGTCGCCGCGATCGTCGTCGTCCTGGCGGTCGCCTCCACCGTCCGGAAGGAGCGGCCGGTGCCTCCTCGGGAGGTGGTCTGGACGGAACAGGAGCGTCAGGAGGCGAGGGATCGGTTCCTCTCGTTCGCGAAGAGGGGCTTCAGCAAGGCCGAAGCCCGGGAGGCGACGGAAGCGTTCGGCAGATGCCTTCGCAAGGGCGATGAAGCGGAGAAGTACAGCGAGGTCCTGGCGACCGGACGAAAAGGCCGGTCCGGGGAGCTGACGACCTATGAGTGGTACCTCGAGCTGCCGTTTGATCCGCGCCGCCCCGATTCGATGTCGCGCGTCCTGACCGTCTTCGTGAAAGGAGATCCCCCACGTATTGACACTTTCTACTACTCGGATTCGATGGACTGATCCTCGGGCCGGGATCGTGCGCAGGACCTGGAACCGCCTATACCGAGTGAGCGGACGCCTGGGTCGAGACCCGTCAGGGCGATATGACGGCGGATCCTGTCGGTTCCGGTGTATTCGCCGGTGGCATGGCGTCGCGTGACCCGGGAACAAGCCGAAGTCCCTGGGGTTCGACGGCGGGCGGGGTTGCGGGCTGATTCAACCGCGGTGCCCGGGCGGGGAGCGATTTCGAGTCGAGCCGTCGCATGGGGGAGTCGCCTCGAGCGCGTAAGAGCTGAAAGAGCGCGGCGAGGATCACTCCGAGGACCACGAGCACGATCATGCTCCGCAATCCGGCCGCCGGCCATGCGGGCTCGGGTTCGGGCTCGGGCTCGGGGTAATCGAGCGGACGCGGGGCCGGAAGCGATGTCGGCGAGGTGTCGTCGTTGGGGTCGACGCCCACGACGGCGTACACGCCAGCCCGGGGATTGAACGGACGGCCGTCGCCCGGGCGGACGGGGACGGGGACTGGGCTCGGCGTGGCGACGCCCTGCGCCGGGGCTCCCACTCCCGGCGCCGCGGGAACCGGCTTCCCGTCGACGAACGTGATCAGTCCTTTCTTCTCCCCCGGCCGGCCGGTGTCCGACTGGCGGGCGCTTTCGAGCAGCCAGATCACCGCGGTCATCGATTGCGGGCGATCCGCGGGATTCTTGGACATCATGGCCTGATAGGCGATTTCGAGCGCGGCCGGGACGTCGGGCCGGGCCGAGTGCAGGCTCGGCGCCGGCCGGTTCTGGTGGGCCATGAGCTTCTTGACCAGGGAGTCGCCCTCGAAGGGCGGTTTCCCCGCCAGGAGGAAATAGAGCGTGCAGCCCAGGCTGTAGATGTCGGCCCGGTAGTCGACCGTCTTGGCGTCGTCGGCCTGCTCGGGGGCGCAGTAGTCCACGGTGCCCATGTACGAGCCGGATTGCGTGAGGGATTCCGCTCCGGCCGGCCCGAGGACGTCCGAGGCCTCGACCAGGCGAGCCAGGCCGAGGTCGAGCACCCGGACGATTCCCGTCGTGTCGAGCATGAGGTTGGCCGGTTTCACGTCGCGGTGGACGATTCCCCTGGCGTGGGCCGCCTCGAGGCCGCGGGCCGTCTGGATCAGGCAGGAGACGGCCTGGTCGATCGGCAGCGGGCCGCCGGAGAGCACGGTCGACCGGAGGTCCCGGCCGTCGATGAAATCCATCGCGAGGAAGTGGACCCCACGGTCCTGGCTGGCGTCGACGATCCGGACAATGTTGGGGTGATCCAGTCGGGCGGCGGCCGCGACCTCGCGCTCGAACCTTTGGACGAGAGTCGGGTCCTTCGCGAATGACGGCGGCAGGATCTTCAGGGCGACCACCTGGCGCGTCGGGCGATGGCGTGCCTTGAAGATCACGCCCATGCCGCCCTGGCCGCATTTGCTCAGCACGAGGTACGGGCCGACGAGGAGGCCCCTGGCCTTTCCCTGGAGGAGGGCCGCCGCCTGGTAGTCGGTCAGGTGGTTGGCGCGGACGAGGCTCGCGGCGAGGCGAGAGGCATCGTGGGCGGCCTCGACGGCCAGGCGATCGAACCGTTCGGCGTCGAGCAGATCGAACTCCAGGACGGCGCGGCGGAAAGCTGCGTAATCCGCCGACACGGTCTGCGGTGATTGGACCGGGAGGACGGCCGGCTCGCCCGGAGATAAGGGGGACGTCGCCGACAGGCTGGCATCGTCGAGGCACTGCGCGCAGCGGCGGAGCCCGATGCCGGAGGGCAAGGCGGCACCACACCCGAGACAATGCAGAGTCTCGACCACCAGCGGACCCTCCACCCACCAGGCCGACCGCCCCGATCCGATCCGCGGCCCGGCTCGTCGCCAACGGACGGAAGGTCCGCTCGTGGCCGGCGCGGCCGCGCGTCCGGGGGCCAGGCCGGCCGCCGAGCAGGCGGGAATGGTCATGATACCATGGCGAGACCGGCCGAGTCTTCTCATCCAGCGATACTTTTTGATCCCGACGCGGCATCGGGGCCGGCGCGCCGGCGCGGACGGTCGGGCCGCGTGGCGAAGTCGGCGCGCCCTTTGCGGATGGATGGGCTCGTTTCCCTTCCAGTCCGGAAGGGCCCATCTCGAGGAGATTCCCATGGCCGAGACCATCGAGCAGAAGATCAAGGACGCGGGCCACAAGGCCGCCGAGAAGGCCGACGAGGCCGGGCAGAAGCTGGGGCAAGAGGCCGGAAAGGCCGCGGAGTGGGCGAAGGACAGGGCTCACGAGGCCGGCAACAAGATCGAACAGGCCGGCGACACGGCGAAGAAGAAGATCGACGACGCGACGGCCGGCTGATGGCCGAAACCGGAGAGCGACGTCCGCAACGGGCCGGGGTGATTCCCGGCTCGCGGCGTTTGCGGATCGACGGACATCGCCGGGCCGGTTTCGGCTGATCCGATCGCCGCCGCGACCGCCCGGGTTACATGTTGTCGAGCCAGGACAGGACCAGGGTGGTGTCTCCCGAGGCCGTGGGTACGGTCGTGCGGTGCGGCGTGGTGTCGCCGGGCCGATGCGCGGCGATGAAGTCGGGGATCGCGCGGAGGCAGGCCTCGAGCAGCTCGAGCTCCCAGGCCAGGGGCGGACGCAGGGTCATGCCCCGCTCCTTCTTGAACGGCTGGGGATACGCCTCGGGATCGGCGACGTCCCAGCCGTGCTGGCGCGCCGCGAGCAGGTCGGCCATCGGGATCTTTTCCTGCGGGTTGAACGTCACCGTTATGGAGACGCTGAGCCGGGCGTTGTCCTCGTCCGTCCCGGGCCGGGTCCACATGCGGCGGAGCAATTTCAGGTCGTCGTAGAGCGCGACGCCGAGCGTCACGCCCGACCGGCCCATTACCACGGCGTACCAGGGGCCGCTGTCGAATCGGTCGGTCTCGACGCGGATCGCCTCCTCGTAGCCGAGCGACCGCCAGGGGGCCCGTCGGTAGAACACGGCCGCGGCCTGGTAGAAGCGGCCGACGCGATCGGCGGTCATCCCGGGCATGTCGAGGAGCCCCGGCGGCTGGTCCTTCGCCAGGAAGCGTTTCATGTCCTCGAGGAGGAGATCGATCACGTGGAGCGCGTTGGCGTCGGCCTCGACGCAATCGACGCCGATCGCGTCGAGGTGGGGGCGAAGCTCGTCCCAGACCGGCCCGGGGAAGATTTCGAGCTGTGTCGGCCGGTGCGGCTCGTCCGGGTTCGGTTCTCTCATGGCCTGGACCAGCAGGTCCCAGACCCTCGCGGACGACGGCGGATCGACGGTCATCGTCTGGGCCAGGAACGCCCCGGTGGTCGGGCTGGCGACGAAGGTCATCCAGGGCTGGACGAGCTCGCCGTCGTCGCGCTGGACCAGGGTGGGGATGCGGCGGAAATCCACCTGCCAGATGTCGAACGGCTGTGGCAGCCGCCTGAGCCGGACCTTCGCGAGGGCCGTTGGACCGATCTCGGGCGGGCCGTCGGACGGCTTTTGCGGGGGAGCCGGCCGGGTGGTTTTCCTCAGCCAGGCGAGTGCGCCGGGCGTGGAGCGCCAGGCGGACAGGCCGCCCTGGGCATAGCAGATCGCCTCGTCCTCGTGGCCGCGCCGCATGTATGAGGGCCGCTCGAGCGGCAGCGGTTCCTCGCCCAGGAGGATCGCCGGGACGTGCTCGTTGGCCTGTTGCGCGGCCTTCAGCCGCGCGCGGGCCTCGGGCGAGTCGCCCTGCTGGCGGAAGGCGAACAGGGCGCCCGTGTAGGCCCAGGCCGCCGTGGGTTCCTTGTAGTTCGCCAGCAGGCGGCCGAGGTCGTCGTCGCGATCGAGGTCGATCAGCCATTCGGCGAGGACGTAGCGGACGCCCTGGTTGTCGTTGGGGTTGAGCCGGAGCAAGTCCTGGAGGTGCGCGGCGGCCTCCTCGCGGCGGCCGAGGGTCCAGAGGGTGTGGGCCAGGCCCTCGCGGGCGCGCATGTAGGGGCGGGTCTCCAGCAGGCCCCAGAAGCGGCCCACCTCCCGGCGGAAAAACTCCGGGCCGAGGGTTCGCTCGGCGGCGGCGACGGCCTGTTGATACAGGTCCAGGGCTTCCTTGCGGGTGGGGGCCTGCTCGGCGAGGAGGACCAGGGCGTCGGCGCAGTCGGGGCAGATCTCCAGGGCCCGGTGGGCCAGACCGGCGCGTCGGGTGGGGTCGGTCAGCTCGACGGCCTGGTAGACGAGGTCCTGGGCCCGGCTCAGGGGGGTTTCCTCGGACGGGCCGAACCTCCCGGCGAGGAAGCCGCGCATGACGCCCTCGAGCACGCGACGATCGGGCAGAGGCCCCGGCGGTTCGAGCTCAGAGCCCGCCTGGTGCTTCGGTAACCTCGCGGGCGGCGGCTTCGGGCCCTTTCTGGGGGGCTGGCGTCTTTTCCGGGCCATGCGCGACCTCATGGCGGGCTGATGGGTTCCGGGCTGCTGTCGGGCGCAGGGATCATGATATCCGCGAGGACGGTCGCAGAGAACCGCGCGACAGGCTCGATCTTGCCGGGACGCTGATCGCGGTCGCCCCGCAGGAGCCGGGCGATGGGTCGATCACTCCCGGAATCGGCGGAGTTGCGCGGGGGAGTTCTCGGAATTCGACCTTCGCTGGGACCAAAAGTGAAACCGCCCCGGCGCGGGCCGGCTCTTTCCTTGCAGACGCCCGGAAGACCGGCGATCGGGGCGGCGGCCCGCCGAGCGAGCCGCAGGATCCGATGCCCCCTGGTCTGGCCGGCTTCCGGGCGGGCCGAGCGGAACCGCGCGCCCTGGCAGGAAATCGGTTCGCGCGTCGCTTCGGATGAATCCGACCACCCCGAGCCGTGCGGTCTCGCGGCCCGGTGAACACTTCTGAGGACGCATCGGGCGTCGTCGCGCGCCCGACGCCGATGGAGGAACCTGCGCATGCATCTGTCGTTCCGTCGGTCCCTGTCGGTCGCCGCGGTCGTTTTGCTCGCCGCGGTAAGGGCCCGCGCCGGTGGCGAGTACATCCAGACGAATCTGGTTTCCGACGTTTCGGGCATGGCCTTGCATACCGACTCGAACCTCCGGGATCCGTGGGGGATCGCGCTGTCGGGCGGAGGGCCGTTCTGGGTCTCTGACCAGGCGGACGGGCTGGCTTCGATCTATTCGGTGAGCGGCACGACGGGCAAGTCCGCGGTCATCCCGCTGGCGCCGGCGGTGCCGAACCTGAATGGCGCGTCCCCATCGCCGCCCCCCGTCGAGATGAACGGGCCGACCGGCCAGGTGAGCACCGCGGCGGCGGGGATCGTCACGAGCTCGTCGGACTTCAACTTCACCAGCGGCGGGAGTAACGGCAAGGCGGCCTTCATCTTCGCCAACCTGGACGGCTCGATCTCGGCCTGGAAGTCGCCCAGCACGCCTGCGGCCGTGGTCGCCAGCGTGAGCGGGGCGTCGTACACCGGGCTCGCGATCGGAAACTCGTCGAACGGTCCCGAGCTCTATGCCGCCGACCAGAACAGCGGCCGGATCGACGTCTTCGACAAGGAGTTCCACCTGGTCGATAGCTTCGCCGATCCGAACTACGCGGGGCTGGCGGCGATGGGGTACAGGGCGTTCAACGTGCAGAATCTCACCATCAACGGCAAGCAGACGTTGTTCGTCACCTATGCGAACCAGGCGACGTCGGGCGGCGTGGTGGACGAGTTCACGACCGACGGGAAATTCATCCAGACCCTGGTCAGCGACACCTCCGGCACGCATCTGGACGCGCCGTGGGGCGTCGCGCTCGCGCCGAAGGGTTGGGGCGAGTTCGGCGGCGACCTGCTCGTCGCGAATAATAATGGACCCGGCCAGATCAATGCCTATAACATCCAGACCGGGGCGTTCGAGGGTTCATTAACGATCAGCGTCGGTGGACCGGCGAATACGCCCGCGGACCTGTGGGGGATTGCGTTCGGCAACGGCGGCAACGGCGGGTCGAGCGACACCCTGTACTTCACGGCGGGGCTGGCGAGCAACCAGGACGGGCTGTTCGGGGCGCTCTCGGTGCCGGAGCCGAGCTCGGCGGTCTCGGGGCTGATCGGGATGGCCCTGATCGCGGCGAGGCAGGTCTGGAGGAATCGGCGCCGGCCGCGCCGGAGATGAGAGTGTCTGCCGATCCGTGCGCCCGACCTGGACCACTGGTGGGGATTGCTGCCTTGCAAGCAAGGTGTCGCCGCCGGCGGCCCGCCGCGTTCCTCCCGAACTGACGGGAGGGCGCGGCGGGCCGCGTCGAACGTGATGCACGTGGACCGGGACGATCAGGCAGCCCCCGCGTGGCCGGACGTCCGTCGAGGACCTGGGTCGCGCGGGAATCCGGGGAGCCGCACAACATGGTGAGGGCGACGGCGAATCGGTCGATCCGGGCGGGGTCGTTGATCGACGCGAGGGAACGATCCGACGAGGACCTGCTCGAGGAGTACCTGACCGCGCCGCCGCCGGCGGCGGAGGAGGCGTTCCGGGTCCTGGTGGATCGACACGGACCGATGGTGCTGGGGACGTGCCGCCAGGTGCTCCGCCATGAGGAGGACGCCGAGGATGCGTTCCAGGCGACGTTCCTGAAGCTGGCGCGGAAGGGCGCGACGATCCGGGATCGCCGGGTGCTGGCGGGCTGGCTGCACGAGGTCGCCTTTCGCACCGCCAACCGGCTGAGGAATGGCGAGGCGAGGCGACGGGCCGTCGAGGAGCGAGGCGTGGCGCTCACTGGATCGGATTCGCGTGCTGACGACGCGAGCGGGCGCATGGCCCGGGAAGAGCTGAGGCCGGTGCTGCACGAGGAGGTCAGCCGTCTGCCGGAGAAATACCGGGTGCCGGTGGTCCTGAGCTACCTGGAGGGGATGACCAACGAGGAGGCGGCCGCGCTGTTGTCCTGCCCGGTGGGGACGCTGAAGGTGCGGCTGATGCGGGCCAGGGATCTGCTGCGTTCGCGCCTGGATCGGCGTGGCGTCGGGCTCTCGGGGATGATGATGCTGACGACGCTACGGATCGGGAGTGCCGCGACCGATCCGGTCCCATCCGGGCTCGTGATGGGGGTGGTTGGCCGGGCACTGGGATGGCGATTCGCGGGGATTGCGGCGGGCCCGGTCGAGCCGTCGGCGCCCGGAGATGCGGCGGGCGCGGTATCGGCGGACGCCGTCGAGCCGGCGCGGCCCGCGGTGCGACGCCCGGTCCGGAGGTTGCGGCTGGCGCGGGTCGCGCTGATGCTTCTGGTCATCTTTCTCGCCGTGGTGATCGGCGAGTCGGTGGCGATGATCGCCGGCCGCCAGGGCCTCGGTGCCCTGGTGTCGCTGGGACGACTCCTGGAATCCCGGCCGCCCGCGACGGTCTGCCACTGCCGATGAAGGCGGCCGGGGCGGTCGGAGAGCCGCGCGCCGACCTCCGCCTCGGCGGTGAGCCTCGTTCAATCGGGCTCGCGCGGCGGGATCGAGGCGAAGAGGCCCTGGATCGCGCCATAGGCCAGGTGGGCCAGCAGCGAGCTGGCGGCGATCTTCAGGCCGTCGACCTCGTAGCCGAAGAGGCCGAAGCCCGAGATCGGCATGACGATCAGGCCGCCGAGCAGCCAGAGGATGATGCCCCAGATCAGGCCCTTGGCCAGCCATGGGACCCGCAGCCGGCCGGCGAGGAACCCGAATCCGATCGGGAAGACGATCGAGCCGTTGAAGAAGTGGAAGAGGATCATGCCGAGACCGCGGGGATGGCTCACCTCCACGCCGATAACCTGGAACGGGTCCGGACTCCGGCTGATGAGGACGGGCTCGAGCAGGAACATGATGATCGCCAGCACGATGGTCCCGGCGAAGCCGCCCAGGATGAGCTGGACGAACGACCTCGGCCCGCTCGGGGGCATCGGCCGTGGAACGCTGAACGATCCGGGTCCAGTCCTGGACGTGGGTTCGGGTTCGCGTTCGGGTTCGCGGCTGTCCGCGTTCGTCGCCATCCGATCCTCCGCTCGGTTCCGTTCCGCTCCGCGACAGGGGACGGGGGTCTCCTGCGAATCTGTCCGAGGAATCGTGAGGGCGAGGCTCCTGCCGAGCCCGGAATGCCGGCTCACCGGGAGACTCGCCCTCACGATTCGGGACAGACTCTGAATCTCGGATTCGGTGCGGAGGAAGTCAAGACGTCGGACAAGGCCGATCGGAACGCGCGACTTGCCCGAGAGCCCGGCTCAGGCCTTGCGGAGCAGGGGCAGGGGGGCGAAGCCGGGGCCGAGGACGGGCTCGGTCGGGCAGTCGAGCCAGTCGGCCAGGAGGCTGGCGTAGACGCGGCGGAAGTCGGTGTGGTGCTTCAGGTCGCCGTCGTCGAGGTCGTCG
>DAIDHB010000325.1 GCA_027452145.1 Planctomycetales bacterium | reverse complement strand
GGGCGCATGATTGGTCAAACCTCGCCGACGCGGCGGCTCGCAGGCAAGAGGCGACATCCCTCGAGGCGGGCGCGGGTCTTGCCGATGGGATGGATCGGCGGGACGTCCGCCCGCGGGAGGGGCACGGCGACGACCCGGCCGAGCCCCGGGACATACGCCGACCTCACGGGGCATCGCTCGCCGCGTTCAGCGAGCCATCGCTCGTCCGACCAGACCTCGAGCCGGCAGAGGACGCCGTCGACGAGGATGAGGGGAGATTCCTGGTTCAGGGGGCGGTTGCGAGTGCGGAAATCCATGGCATCACCTCCGGGGGTCGGGCCAGCCCGCGGCCGGATAGGCGGCACCATCACCGCTCATCCCCCCGACGCGCGACGGGAGGGGATGTCCTGGGGAAATCGACGCGGCGGATCGCAGTGATCCATCGCGAACGTAGGTCGCGAAGGGCTCTCTGTCAAATCATCTCGAATCTCGTCCCCGATTGCATTACCCTGGTTCAATCCGAAGGCGTCCCGCGAGACCGAGGGGCCCGCCGTGCCTTACGGACGGGGCCGGCGGGCCCTTTGCTTCGCGGCAACTCGTTCGGCCGGGTGATCGGCCCGCCGCCGAAGCCGAATCCCTGCGACGAGGACCTTCGGGGGCCGGCGAGGGTCTCGAGGGCCTCCTTCGTCCGCCGTCCGTCCACGCGGACCGGCCCGCGCGATGGCGCCCGGGCGGAACGGGATCGCCTGGGGCCGATCGCGGCGGGCGCCCGCGGGTCCCGGATCAGCGGGGGCGCTCACGCCGTTCCGCGGCCGGCCCTGACCGCGCCGCGGTAGACGCGCACCTGGACCCGCACCAGCGTCCATCCCGCCGCCTCGCACTCCCGCAGCTCGCGCACCCCTCCCGCCGCCTCGCCGCCTCGGTCGCCGAGCGGGCCGTCGCGCCGATCGTCCCGGGCACCAGCCGGCCCCGGTACCGCGCCGCGTAGCCGCGCATCCGCAGGGCGACCGGGCGCTCCCGCCCGGCGGACCCAGCGACCGGCTCCTCGACGGGCCCGATCCCGCGGTCGGCGGGGACGTACCGCGTGTGGCCGCCGGGGATTTTGGTCGCGGCGAGGTATCCCTTCTCGGCCAGCGTGCGCAGCGCCGATGCCGCGGCGCCGGTGCTGGTCGGGCCCAGGCCCATCGCCTCGCAGAGCTGGCGCAGCGTCGGCGACAGGCCGGTGCGGGCGTAATACCCGCGGACCGCCCGGAGCCATTCGGCCTGCCGCCGCGTCAACCGACCGGGGTGATCCTCACGCCGGACCGATCCCGGGGACTGCGGGCCCGTCGGGGTGGCCCCCCGATCCCGCCGCTCGGCGCCGACGGACGAGGTGTTCGCCGCGACGGGCGGGGCGGTGCCGGCGTCGCAGGCTCAGTACTTCCCAAAAAACGGGTTATAGGAGTGGCAGGGGATGGCCAACTCAAACACGTCTCCGATAATGACTTGTGCTGAAACCATCCATCACGGAGGCTACCATGCGCAAGTCGACCACCCCACTGACACCCACCCAAGTCTATCGCTGCGCCATCGAGTTCTGCCAGCCGCACCTCGACCTCCACGGCAAGGGCAAGGTTACCGCCACCGTCCTGTTGACCATCGCCTTCGCCGCCGCGGCCCGCTGCTCCTCGATCCACGAGACCTGCTCCCGACTCGCGGGCGCCCCGTGCGACGACACCTACGCGAAGGCTCTCTACGTCAACCTGAGGGCCATCGAGCCGATCATCCGCAAGGTCAACGCCGCCTTCCGTGCCCACCTGCCCCGCGCCCTGCGCCGCCCGCGCAAGCGGCCGCTCCGCGTCGTCGTCGACCTCACGCTCATTCCCTATTATGGCCAACATTCGCTCGACGACATCGAGATCTACCGCAGCGAGAAGAAGGCCGGCACCCGCTCGTTCTTCGCCTACGCCACCGCCTATGTCTCGCTCCACGGCCAACGGTTCACCCTGGCAGCCGTCCCGGTGACCCGCACCGAGCGACTCAAGGACGTCCTCCAGGAGCTGCTGTACCTGGTGGGCAAGGCGGGGATCCGTCCCGGGTTGCTGCTGCTGGACCGCGGCTTCTACAGGGCCGAGATCATCAAATACTTGCAGCAGGTCCGCCGGCCGTTCCTGATGCCGGTGATCTGCCACGGCCGCGACGCGAATCATCCCGAGGGCCCCAGCGGGTCGAAGGCGTTCAAGCTGATGAACAAGAGCGGCTGGTTCACCCACCCGGTGGGCGATCCCAAGAAGAAGGGCCGGGCCAAGGCCACCGTGTCGATCTGCGTGAAGCGGGCGCGGTTGACGGACCGGCATGGGCGAAAGAAATGGCACACGTGGGTGTATGCCTTCTGGGGGATCGAGCCGACGCGAGTGGACTGGGTGAAGCAGACCTACCGCAAGCGGTTCGGGATCGAGACCAGCTACCGGCAGATGAACGAGTGCCGGATCCGGACGACGACGACGAAGTTCAACGTGCGGTACTTCTACGTGGTGATCGGTCTGCTGTTGAGGAGCCTGTGGGTGTGGCTGCATCACGTGGTCTTGTCGACCCCGCGGCGGGGGTGCCGGCGGTACAACTGGGATCGGCTACGAGTCAAGCGTATGCTGATATGGCTGGAACAGGTGGCCGTCGAATTATATGGTCTTGTCCTCAAAGTCACAACCGAAAGGGATGTACCACAATCGGTTGTGACTTGACACGCCGCAATCGTTGATTCGGGAAGTACTGAGGCTGGTGCGGGGCACCGGGTCCGGTCGAGCGGTCCGGCCGGCACGATCATGATCGGCCTCCCGCAATCGGGCCAAACGAGCCCGGGCCCGGGGTCGCGACCTTGCGATAGCCCAGCCCGACGAGCACCTCGAGCACCTCGCTCCAGGTCGGGAACATCCGGCCGCTCCGTTGCTTGTACTCCCGCATCGCCGCCATGAGCTCCAGCTCGGGGGGCGCGAACCCCGCGGCGTCCGCGGTCGGGTCGGCCGCCGGTGGCCGGGC
>DAIDHB010000324.1 GCA_027452145.1 Planctomycetales bacterium | reverse complement strand
GGGCGCGGTTCCGCGTCCGGGCCTGTGCGCCTCGCCCCCTGTCTTACGCTGATCCCTGTTGACCCGAACCGACCCGACTGCGATCGACCGTCCGACGTCCGATCTCCCAGCATGATCCCGATCCCGATCTGATCCGACCCGAACCGATTCGAATCGATTCGATTGATCCCCGGCGGAGCCAGCCCGATGGCGCGAAAACTCGGCACGATCATGATCGACATGGGCTACCTCGACGAGGAGGCCATGTGGAAGGTGCTGGAGGAGCAGAAGCGCTCCGGCGAGCTCTTGGGCAAGGTCGCGGTGCGGATGGGCCTGGTGAAGGAGGACCAGGTCCTCAAGGCGCTGGGCGAGCAGCTCGGCATGAAGGTCGTCAAGCTGGCGGACGTGACGATCCCGGCCGAGCTGACCGAGCTGGTGAATGAGAGCATGGCGACGGCCTACAAGATCGTGCCGATCTCGCAGAACAAGAAGGACAAGAGCATCACGGTGGCGATGGCCGAGCCGCAGAACCCCTCGACGCTCGAGAGCCTGCGGATGTTCCTCTCGACGGAGATCAAGGGGGCGATCGCCAGCGAGGCCGACGTGATGGCCAAGATCGAGCAGCTCTACGCCGGCCATCACGAGAGCATCCAGGACGTCGTCAAGCAGATCGAGCAGGACAAGGGCCTCTCGAAGATGGCCGGGCGGAACGAGAACACCATCGACCTCGAGGCGATCGAGGAGATGGCCGAGGCCGCGCCGGTGCGCAAGCTCCTGAACATGGTGCTCCTCCTGGCGATCAAGGACAAGGCCTCGGACATCCACTTCGAGCCGTTCGAGGAAGAGTACAAGATGCGGTACCGGGTGGACGGGATCCTCTACGAGCTGGTCCCGCCGCCGAGGCACCTGGCCCCGGCGATCGCCAGCCGCATCAAGGTCATGTCGAACCTGGACATCGCCGAGCGCCGGCTGCCGCAGGACGGCCGGATCCAGCTCGCGCTGGGCGGCAACAACGTGGACATCCGGGTGTCGACCCTGCCCACGATGTTCGGCGAGAGCGTGGTCTTGCGGATCCTCGACCGGACGGTCGTGCAGCTCGATTTGAACCGGCTGGGGATGCCCGCGGACACGCTCAAGACCTGGTGCGAGGTCGTCGAGAAGCCCAACGGCATCATCCTGGTGACGGGCCCGACCTCCTCGGGCAAGACGACCACGCTGTACGCGACGCTCAACCGGCTCAACCGGATCGAGGACAAGATCATCACGACCGAGGAGCCGGTCGAGTACGAGATCGAGGGCCTGATCCAGATCCCGATCAACGCCGAGATCGGCGTGACGTTCGCCGCCTGCCTGCGCGCCATCCTCCGCCAGGACCCGGACAAGATCCTGGTGGGCGAGACCCGCGACCTGGAGACCGCCGAGATCTCGATCCAGGCCTCGCTGACCGGGCACATCGTGTTCACCACCCTGCACACGAACGATGCCCCGTCGGCCATCACGCGGCTCCGCGACATGGGGCTGCCGACGTTCCTCATCACGGCGACGGTCGAGGCCGTGCTGGCCCAGCGGCTGGTGCGGAAGATCTGCAACTTCTGCCGGACCGAGTTCACCCCCGCGCCCGAGGTCTGCATGGAGCTCGGCCTGACCTCCGAGGAGGCCGCCACCAAGAAGTTCTACTACGGCAAGGGCTGCGACAAGTGCAACAACACCGGCTACAAGGGCCGCCAGGGGCTGTATGAGCTGCTCGTCATGAACGACACCCTCCGCGACATGATCATCGCCGAGACCTCGCTCGACGAGTTCCGCAACGCCGCCCGCAAGTTCGGCATGAAGAGCCTGCGCGAGGTCGGCATGGAGGCCATCCACGGCGGGCTGACCAGCATCGAGGAAGTCATCCGCGAGACGGTTCTGGACGAGGACTGATTCGCAGTGGTCAGTGGTCAGTGGTCAGTGAGTAGTAGTCAGTGGGTAGTGGTCAGTGGTCAGCAAGACGAGGGAGGGCCGGGTTTATGGCCTGAGACGCGATGGCGAGACATGACGGGCGAGCGGGGCCTTCGTGGAGGTGGGACGAGCCGGCCGGCACGGCCCAGATGGTTACCGGTCTTCACTCACCACTGACCACTGACCACTGACCACTACTCACTGACCACTGACCACTGACCACTGACCACTCGAGCGACCGAAGGGAGCGAGGCATGCCGACGTACCAGTACGAGGCGATGGACCACACCGGGCGGGAGGTCAAGGACACGATCGATGCGGCGACCCAGGAAGAGGCGCAGCAACTGATCCGCCAGAAGGGGTTCTTCGTCACCAAGATCGCCGAGAAGGCCAAGAAGCAGAAGACGCGGGCCACGGCGGCCAAGGGGCGTCGGCGGAAGAAGAAGTCGTTCACGATCGGCCGGATCTCGACCAAGCAGCTCTGCACGTTCACCCGCCAGCTCTCGACCCTCCAGGACGCCGGCCTGCCGATCCTGCGCAGCCTGAAGATTCTCGAGGGGCAGTGCAAGCCGGGCGTGCTCAAGAACGCGCTGGGGGACATCGTCGAGGACATCGAGAGCGGCCTGACGCTCTCCGAGGCGTGCGCCAAGCACCCCAAGGCGTTCGACCGGCTCTATTGCAACATGCTCAAGGCCGGCGAGGCGGGCGGTGCGCTCGAGGCCATCCTTCAGCGCCTGGCGGACTTCAAGGAGAAGGCGCAGTCGCTCAAGCGGCGGATCAAGTCGGCCATGGTGTACCCCGTGGTGGTCATCTCGGTGGCGTGCGCCATCGTCGGCTTCATCCTCTACTTCATCATTCCGAAGTTCGAGGCCATCTTCAAGGACTTCAACGTGCCCTTGCCCGGCATGACGGTGTTCCTGATCGAGGCCAGCCACTTCATCATCAAGTACTTCTACGTCGTCTTCCTGACCCCGCTGTTCATCTGGGTCTTCTTCAAGCTCCTGTACCGCAACCGGACGGGGGCTTATATCTGCGACCGGATGAAGCTCATGATCCCGGTCATGGGGACGATCGTCGAGAAATCCACGGTCGCCCGCACGACCCGGACGCTCGGCACGCTGGTGACCTCGGGCGTGCCGATCCTCGAATCCCTCAACATCGTCCGCGACACGGCCGGCAACGCCGTGTTCGAGCGGGCGTTCACCCGGATCTACGAGAGCATCCGCGAGGGCGAGACCATCGCCCAGCCGCTGAAGGAGGCCCGCATCGTCGACGACATCGTGGTCAACATGATCGACGTCGGCGAGGAGACCGGCGAGCTCGACACCATGCTGAACAAGATCGCCGACAACTACGATGAGGAGGTCGAGACGGCCGTCGAGTCGCTCGTGAGCCTCCTCGAGCCGATCATGATCGTCATCCTCGGCGGCATCATCGGCTTCATCGTCATCGCGTTGTTCCTGCCGCTGATCACGCTGATCTCGAAGCTGTCCGGTTAATCCTCTTGTCCGTTGTCCGTTGTCCGTTGTCCGCTGACGCGGTCCTCGCCGGCCGGCCCCTCCGAGACTCGGGGGGCCGGCGGCAGACAGAAGACGGGCGGCGGAGTATGAGCGACGGACGGTCTTCAAGTAGGTCAGGCTTTCCAGCCTGACGGTCTTCAAGTAGGTCAGGCTTTCCAGCCTGACGGTACAGCGATGTCAGGCTGGAAAGCCTGACCTACGTTCAAGCCGCCGCAATCAGGTTCCAGTGCCCAATCGCCCGGAGGACCCGATGATCCGCCCGATGACGAGAACGACCCGCCGGCCGGCCGCGGCCGACCTCCCGGGCGACGCCCGCACGGGCCGCCCCCGACGGACGACGACGGCGCAACGGCAACCCAGACCACGGACCACGGACAGCGGACCACGGACGAGACGGGGCTTCACGCTCATCGAGCTTTTGGTGGTCGTCGTCGTCCTGGCGATCCTGATCGCGCTCTTGCTCCCGGCGATCAACGGCGCCCTGCGGACCTCGCGCGAGGCCGCCGTCTCGGCCGAGATCAACCAGATGTCGCAGGCGCTGGCGCAGTTCAAGAGCACCTACGGCGACTACCCGCCCAGCCGGGTGCTCCTGATCGAGAGCGGGGACTACTCGCTGGCGATCAGCGACCCCAGGCCGGTCAGCATGCTGAACTCGACGAGCGGCTGGGCGCCGACCGGCGGCACGGGCGACATCACCATCAGCCAGCTCGCCAACCGGACGCTCTCGGCCATGCGACGGTTCTGGCCCAGGGTGCAGTTCAGCACCAACGGCTACCCGCCGCCCCAGATCGCCAACAGCGGCGGCAGATTCTACTACGACTTCAACGGCAATGGGGTCCAGGATGGGCCGTACGTCCTCCAGGGGCACGAGTGCCTGGTCTTCTTCCTGGGCGGGATCCCGCTGCCGAACCCGATCCCGACCGCGACGGGCGGCTACTCCAGCGACACGACCTTCAGCATGACGGGCTTCGGCCAGGACCCGACGAACCCGTTCACGAACAGCATCAACGGCAGCCCGATGTACAACGCCAACCGCCGGACGCCGCTGTTCTCGTTCAACCCCGGCCGGCTGTTCCTCGACCCGAGCAACCTGAGCAACGGCAACGGCACCATGTCGCCCGGCATCCCGGGCTACTACGACTCGATCAACAACGGGCCGCCGACGACGATCACCGGCCAGGGGCCGGTGGGCTTCTACGCGTATTTCAGCGCGTATGGCAACGGCAACTACGACCCGAACGACGTGAACTTCCTCGAGGTTGACAACAACCTGTCGGGCCCGATCGAGCTGCTGTACACCGTGCACTTCCCGACCGTGGGCGGTGCCGCCGGCTCGCTGTACCTGGCGACCTCGCCGTCGCCCAACCCGTACACGTCGACCCTCACGGCCGGGACCACCAGCGGGACGGTCTCGTACCAGCAGCCGCAGACGTTCCAGATCGTCTCGTCGGGCAGCGACGGGCTCTATGGCGTCGGCGGCCAGTACCTGTCGTCCAGCCAGTCGGCCGCCGTGCCCATGCCGGTCGACACGAACCACACCAAGAACACGTCGGACGGCGGCATCCGCTCGCGGGAAAATGACAACATCACCAACTTCAAGGCGGGGAGACTGGATTAGGAGTCTGTGTGAGGAGGCTCCGAGACCGTCCTGTAGGTCAGGCTTTTAGCCTGACGGATTGCATCCCGTAGGACGGGCTTTCCGCCTGATGGATTAATCCGGA
This sequence comes from Planctomycetales bacterium, assembly GCA_027452145.1. Taxonomy (GTDB): domain Bacteria; phylum Planctomycetota; class Planctomycetia; order Isosphaerales; family Isosphaeraceae; genus JAKAUH01. The sequence continues at coordinate 25,644 of DAIDHB010000324.1, read as the reverse complement.
GCCAGGCTAAAAGCCTGACCTGCGATTCCCGGAGTCAGGCTGAGAGCCTGACCTACTCCAGAAGACCCGAAACCGATCGCCTCGCTCGCTCGCACACTCGTTCGTTGCGTCGCCTTCGTTTGCGTTCCGGACCGGGCGGAGGGCCTGGCCTGACCTGTTCCGACCGACCTGGCTCCGATCGCCGGAGAGATCGTCCGTATGGACATTCCCATGGGTAGACCGATCACAGTCGCGAGGGGCGAGGGGCGAGGGGCGAGTGAAGCCCCGCGGCTCGCCGCCCGCCGACGCTCCGCCGCGCCCCATTCCTCGCCGCGTTCGCCTCGTCCCTCGCCCCTCGCCCCTCGGTCCTCCCGAGGGAGGGGCTTCACCCTGGTCGAGCTCCTGGTCGTGATGGTGATCATCTCGATTTTGCTCGGCTTCATCCTGAACGCCGGGATGCAGGCGGTGCGCAGCGCCCAGGTGCAGCAGACGCAGGCGCTCATCACCAAGCTCGAGGTGGCGCTCAACGATCGGCTCGACGCGCTCAACCAGACGCGGCCCGACCCGGCCTCGGCGCACATCTACCTGGCGAAGATCTTCAACGGCAACTCCACGCCGATGCTCGGCAACCTGCGGGCGCAGACGATCGCCTGGTACGACTACCTCAAGATGGAAATGCCCGACACGTTCTTCGTCCAGAGCTTCGGGCCCCCGTACCCGATCAACTTCGCGGCGAATCCCTGGCCCGGTCAGCCCACCGACACCCAGAGCCTGGGCAATTACATCCTGCCGATGGGGAACACGGTCCTGGCGCCCTTTGGCGACGTTCCCAATCCCCCGATCATGCCCGCTGCCGGGATAACATCCGCGGCGAGCAACCCGGCCGGCAGCGGCATCTTCGGCGCCTCCTACGCTGCCGCGGCCGGGATCTACAAGAACCTGGGCTACCTGCCGCCCGGGTACGACGGCGTGGATAACGACGGCGACGGCTACATCGACGACTGGAAGGAGGGCGTGAACGCGTCCAACCAGGCCACCGTCGTGGCCCACCTGCACAACCACACGCACAACACCGCCCGGGCGGAGGTGCTCTACGCCATCCTCGTCGAGGGCCGCGGGCCGCTGGGCTCGGTGTTCAACAAGGACGATTTCAGCGACCGCGAGGTCGCCGACACCGACCAGGACGGCCTGCCCGAGTTCGTCGACGCCTGGGGCAACCCGCTCCAGTTCTTCCGCTGGCCCCTGCTCTACCACTCCGACATCCAGCGCGGGCAGGTGATCATCCAGGAGAACACCACAGGGGGCGGCAACCTGCCCTCGTGGACCCTGCTGCCGCCCTACGCGAACCCGGCGGACCTTAGTCCGGGCAACCTGTTACTCAACGGCCTTCAGGTGCGCGAGCAGGACCCGCTCGACGTCAACCAGCAGCTCGTGGCCCCGGCCTGGTGGTCCAACACCTATAACAACAACTCGCCGTTCACGACGACCACGCCCTCCTCCACCTTCGGCACCAGCGGCTCGGCCCAGGCGTTCGAGTACTATTTCCACCGCCTGACCGAGCCGCTCACCAACAGCGGCGGCAACCCGACGTTCTGGGATCGCGGTTCCACCTACCCCGCCCGGCGGGCGTTCTACTCCAAGTTCCTGATCCTCTCCGGCGGCCTCGACAGCACCCCCGGGGTGTTCCTCTACAACGACACCGAACTTGGCAACCTCGTCGCCAACAACAAGGGGGCCTGGGCCCTGATCGCCAACGAGAACCTCGCGCTGCCCTTCAGCGCCAGCCCGACGGGCGGCTTCGTCGACTTCACCCAGAACCCCGTGTACCCCGGCACGTCGATCGACCCGGCCAAGTACCCCTCCAGCGCCGACCTGATCCAGGCGGCGCAGGACGACATCACCAACCAGAACAACGCCACGACCAGCGGGACCGGAGGTGCGGGATGATCTACCGTCAACGGTCCGTTGCCCGTTGTCCGTTGTCCGTTGTGCGCAAGCGGCTTGCCTCGCGTTCTGGGGAGACTCGTGACGGTTTCCACCCGCGGCAAGGGCGATTCGCCCCCGCGCGGCGGCGAGTCCAGCAACGGACAACGGACAACGGACAACGGACAAGAGCAGGCTTCACCCTCGTCGAGCTGCTGGTGGTGATCTTCATCATCCTGCTCCTGAGCGCCGTGGCGCTGCCGGTGGTGCTCCCGGCGTTCAACCACCGCGAGGTCTCGGCGGCCGGGCGGGCGCTCCAGGGCGCCATCGTCGGCGCCCGCGACCGGGCGATCCACCTCGGCCAGCCCGCCGGCATCCGCCTGCTGCCCGACCCGGCCTTCCCGATCACCTGGAACCCCAACACCGGGATGATCAACCCCAACACGATCCTCGCCTACAACCGGATCATCCCGATCGAGTCGGCGCCCGAGTACCAGGAGGGGCGCTGCATCGCCGTGCCGCAGACGGTGGTCGCGGCTGCACACACCGGCCTCACTCCCCAGGTGTCGCCGGGGATCGTCTTCGGCTGGTCGTCGATGCCGCCCATCTACGCGAATGCCCTGATCCTGGTCGAGTCCCCGGCCGACTACAGCCAGTCGCCCCCCGCGCCAAACTCCCCCACGAGCTGGTTCTGGAACATCCGGGTGGGAGACAAGGTCCAGCTCAACAACGCCGGGCCGTGGTACACCGTGATCGGCCCCCTGGCCACCACCAACCCGGAGATGTTCGTCAACGTCGGGCAACCCGGCCCGATCGGCGGCTACGGCGCCACGGTCCCGACGATCAACGGCCAGCCGGTCGAGTTCCTGGTGCTGGTCAACGGCGTGGACGACAACAAGGACGGGTTCATCGACAACGGGTACGACGGGATCGACAACAATGGCAACGGACTGGTGGACTCGGGCGACCTCACGGAGTGGACGCCCTCGCTGGGAGGCGAGCAGGAGGGATGGCTGGGTGCTCTCGGGAGCCAGACCGAGATCAACGTCCCCTACACGATCCGCCGCCGGCCGGCGCCCTCGCAGAACGCCCGCGAGGTGGCGCTGCCGAGCTCGATGGTGATCGACGCCACCACCTGGGCGAATGCCGTGCAGGAGCGATCCCGGCTGCCCGTCAACCAGTACAACGGCTACGTCGATATCGTCATCAACCCGGATGGCACCGTCCTGCCGATCACAACCTACAGCACCCCGGCGAGCTTCGGGATGACGGGCGCCTTCTTCCATTTCTGGCTCGCCGAGCGCCAGGACCTCGCGGATCCGAACCCGAGCTCGACCGCGGCGCCGTACCTCCCGGTCGCGAAGCCGGGCGGCAGTGCCTCGGGGTTGCCGACGGGGTGGAGCGGCTACCTCAAGGGGGAGTACACCCTCCTGTCGCTGTCGACCCGCTCGGGGAACATCGTGGTGAACCAGGCGCCGCCGTTCTACTTCGACGATGCGATCGGCTACAACAGCCAGTCCGGCACCTATAACGCGAACTATCCGTTCATCCAGGCCGAGCAAGGCGTCAACGGGGGGCCCTGACCATGATCTCGCCATGCGCCCGACAGCGGGCGGTCGGAGGCCGGAGGCTCGACTCGCCGCTCGCCGCTAGCCACCGATTGCCAGCGGCTCGGACGGAGCCTCGCCCTCCCGGTCCGTCTTGCCACTTGCCACTTGCCACTTGCCACTCAAGACGGCGCGGCATCACGCTGACCGAGATCCTGATCGCGATCATGATCCTCGGCATCGGGCTGGTCTCGCTGGCCACGCTGTTCCCGATCGGCATCCTGCGGCTGCGGGACGCGACGCGGTACACCCGCTCGGCCACGCTGCTCCAGACGGCCGCGGCCGATTCCATCACGCGCGGGATGCTCGACTACGGGACGTTCGTGTATGCCGACAGCCTCAACGCCGCGCTCGACCCCAACAACCCGCCATACTGGTACGTCACGGCACCAGGCCGCTACAACCCGATGGTCCAGGACACGCCCTCTTACGGCGGCGCCTGGGGTGTCGTGGACGGCAACGGCGTGGTCACGCAGCACCTCGGCGTCAATGCCAATCCCTTCATCGACCTCACGGGCCCCGCGTCCACGGCCAGCTTCCCGGGATTGCCGTTCGCCTACGACCCGCTCTGGCGGTACCAGACGCTGAGCACGAACGGGAACTACGGGCCGCAGGGCTATTACATCGGCGACAGGTACGAGGCCCGGTTCGGCTACGGCCTGATGACGATCCCCACCGATTCCGACGGCAACCCGCCCAGCGCGCACGGGCTCCAGCGGATCACCAACTTCAACCGCGCGTTCGTCCCCAGCGGCAACGGCGAGATCCCGGTGATGCCGGCGTCCCTGTTCCTGCCCAATGTCTTCGTCTCGCAGGAGGACGTGGTCTGGCAGGACCCGCAGTCGAACACCTACACGATGAACGGGGTGACGTCCGCCAACGGGGGCATCCCCGTGACCGGCCCGAGCCCGGTGGTCCCGGACCTCTCGCCGCCGACCGGCTATCCTGTCGGCGGGACGCCGTCGCTCGACTGGCGGTATTCCTGGATGTTCACCGGCCAGCTCACGAGCGCGGGCAACCAGTCGCCGATCACGGGCAACCCCATGGGCACGGGGAGCACCTGCTTCGACGGCAACATCGTGATCTTCGAGAACCGTCCGTTCGGCATCGGGCCGTCGCCCGTGACCTATACCCCCGCGGGGAACTTCGCCAACCAGAACTACATGGTCTCCGGCGAGACGGTCGTCGAGGGGGTCTTCGGCTACAGCACGACGGTCGTCTCGCCGAACGGCGGCGCCGGGTACGGATCGGCGGCCGAGCGCGCGGTCCTCCTGCGATGGCCCGATACGCTGGCCGACCCGGTCGTCCGCCCGGGCGACTGGATCGCCGACGTCACCTACGAGCGCCAGGCCGGGGTCGCCATTAGCCGGTTCTATAGCTTTCCGCAGGTGAACTCCAACTTCCCCGTCGGCGGCCTCCCGAACCCGGCCAACAGGTACGAGTGGGACAACACGCCGGCACAGCGGTGCTACTGGTATCAGGTGATGAAGGTGGGCACGGTCGGGCCCGACGTCATGGGCGGCTTCCGCTCGGTGGTCGTCCTCGTCAACCAGAACCTGATGTCGCGGACCGTGCTGAATGCCAACGGCACGCCGGTTTACCGCAACGCCGCGCTGATCGCGCCCAACGTCGTCAACGTGATCCCGCAGACCATCTTCCTGCGGGGCAACCCGCCCACGGGCAGCTTCACCCCGTGACCCAAAGTCGGTCAGGCTTTCCAGCCTGACGCATTGAAGTCCGTCAGGCTTTCCAGCCTGACGCATTAACCCGTCAGGCTGGAAAGCCTGACCTACGTGAGAACAACGCACGCGGCCGCCGGACTGATCCATCGGAGAGCGGAACGATGCTCGCGAAACGCCACCAGTATACGAGGCTCCCGGCGGACCGGATCGGCCCCCGCGCGCGTCGGGCCGCGGCCGGAACGCGGCGAGGCATCACCCTCGTCGAGATGCTCGTCACGGTCGCCGTGCTGGTGATCATGATGACGATCATCGTCCAGATCTTCCAGGCGGCCACGGGCTCGGTCACGGCCGCGCAGCAGCTCGCGCAGCTCGACGACAACCTCCGCCGGATCGACAGCGTCCTCCGCGCCGACCTCGACGGGGTGACGGCGAAGTTCACGCCGCCCAACGACCCGCTCCAGAACGGCGGCTACTTCGAGTACGGCGAGAACGAATTCGCCGACAACCAGCTCGAGGACAGCGACGACTACCTCCGCTTCACCGCCAAGGCCCCCGCCGGCCGGCCGTTCACCGGGCGGATGTGGGTGAGGTACAACCTCGCGCCGGGCGGAGGCGGCGGCTTTCAGAACCTCGCCAGCCAGCCCCAGCCGATCACGATCACCAGCGACTACGCCGAGATCATCTACTTCGTCCGCAACGGCAACCTCTATCGCCGCGTGCTCTTGATCGTGCCCGAGATGCAGTCGGCGATTCAGCAGGTGATTAACAACGGCGCAAATAACAACAACCCCTCCATTTTTTTCCCGTCTGTTTTCGCAGGCGCCTCGGTGAGCTGGCTGGGCGTCAACGACATTTCCGCGCGGCCGAGCGAGACGGGCAACGGGGCCTACACGATCCTCCTCAACACGCTGGGCGACCTGACCCAGCGCGAGAGACGGGCGTTCATGCCGCGGTCGGGCACGGACTTCCTGGACGCGAATAACGGCTACGCCAACGGCCAGGACGGCATCCCCGACGACCTCAACGGCGACAACAATCCCGACCTCTATCCGTCGCTGTACCCGGAGCTCCTCAACTCGGCCAACCCGCTCATCTTCGCGCCGCCCGCCAACGGCATGACCGGCGCCCAGATCATCGCCTCGAATCCGGGGTCGTCGTTCCTGGCCTTCCCGTACGTCTACCCCGGGGCGTACACCCAGGCGCAGCACCTGTCCAGTTACGCCTACGGCTGGATCCACTCGCCGTCGCCCTCCGCGATCCTTCCTTCGCCCGGGACGAACCCTCCCTCGGGGTCGCTGGTCCAGTTCGAATCGAATGCGCTGGCCTATCTCAACAACATCAATCACAACCCGATCGAATTCGGCGACAACCTCCCGGTCCCGTCGAACGAGTGGACCATCCAGGGCGGCACCGCGAGGAGCACCTGGCAGACCTGGTGGGGCTTCCCCACCTGGCGCGAGACGCTCTCGCCGAGCTGGAACGATCCCACCGGCCCGGTGTGGTTCAACAACTCGCAGCCCAACGGGCTGCACTACCTCCCGGCGGGCATTGTGTCCCAGGGCATCGTCAATCCCACGGATGCGAATCTGCTGCCGCCGATGGCCGACCCGGGCAACACGTCGGGGGCGTCCGTGAACTTCGCGATCTTCCGCCAGGTGCAGCAGCCGTTCTCCGAGGGCTGGGGATCGAACAGCATGTTCTGGGGTGCGCCCGGCACCGCCAACTTCAACGTCTGGGCCCAGAGCTGGGAAGACGACCTGATCCTGACCAACGTCCGGAGCTTCGACGTCAAGGCGTACGACATCGCGCTGGGGAACTATGCCGACCTCGGCTGGGGCGACGACCTGCGGCTCTACCAGCCGTATCTGCCCGCGGGCGGCACGATGCCCTCGATCCCGCCGCAGATCCACGGGACGACGAAGTACATCGCCTGGCCCCCGATCGTCAACCAGTACACGCCGACGTTCCCGACGCTCCAGACCCTCGCCCACGAGGGCCGGATGCCGCCGCTGATCGAGGACAACCGGCTCGACTACCAGAACCCGAACCCGTCGTACTTCCAGAGCACCACGGACTACACCCATACGTTTTATCCCCAGTATCCCAACTACCCGGCGTACTCGAGCAACGTCGGCGACGACAACGCGGGGATCGTCCGGCTGCGGCGGGTGTGGGACTCGTGGTCGACCGAGTACAGCAACGCGCCGGCGACCGGCGTCGGCACGGCCGCGACCGGCGGGTTCCCGATCGGGCCGTTCAGCGGCACGCCGCCGGTGTATCCGTCGTACCCGGCCCCCTACCCGGCCCCGCTCCGCGGCATCCAGATCCAGATCCGCGTCGCGGACCCCACGAACCAGAGGATCAAGTCGCTCACGATCCGGCAGGATTTCACGGATAAGTTGTGATTTAGTCATTGGTCATTAGTCATTAGTCATTAGTCCTGGCGTTGGTTCGCGGGGCGGTGGATTCCGGACGGATGGCCTGGGGGGCGCCGGCGAGGTTGCGTGGAGCACGGGTATGACCAATGACCAATGACCAATGACCAATGACCAGGAGAACTGAATTCATGACCACCGCGACGACCCCGACGGCCTCCGAGGCACTCGCCCCGCTGGAGATCCCGGGGCCTGTTGCGCGCGTCCCGTCGCTGGAGGAACTCTACCGGCTGACCGAGGTCCCTGAGCGCCGCGTGGTGTTCCGCGGCGTGGGGTGGGACTTCTACGAGGGGCTGGTGGACACGATCCCGGCGGCCGGCAACCTCCACGTGGATTACGATGGGAGGGACCTGGAGGTCATGGCGAAGGGGCGGAAGCACGAGAGGATCAGCCGGCGCCTCGACCTGCTGGTCGGCATCGTCGCGGACGAATGGGACATCCGCTACACCGGCCTGGACGAGACCACCTGGAAGCGCCCCGGCATATCCCGGGGCCTGGAAGCCGATCGAGCGTATTACTTCCTCCCCGAGAAGCTGGCGCAGGACGCCGCGGCGTCGGAGGCCGACTCCGACGACGTCGGGGACTATCCCGACCCGGATCTGGCGGTCGAGGTGGATATCTCCCGGCCCCAGGTCGACCGCGCGGCGATCTACGCCGCGCTCCGGGTCGCCGAGGTCTGGCGATTCGAGGAGGGGCGGATCGCGATCGAGCGGTTGACCGCCGAGGGGACGTATGCGGCCGTCGAATCCAGCGGGTTCCTCCCGGTCCGGGCCGACGCGATCCAGGCCCTGATCCTCGGGGGGCCGGAAGTCGAGTCCGACTGGGCCCGCTGGGCCCGGGCCGAGATCCGCCGGAAGCGGGCGGCGGGCGGCGGGTGATGGGTGACAGGAACGTAGCAGATGGGTGGCTTTCAGCGAGGCCGACGTATGCCGACGCGAACCGGGCGGCCTTTTGTAGGAGGCGGCTCCGTCCGCCGACCCCGTCCGACCCGAACCGGGCGGTCTTTTGTAGTCCGCCGACCCCGTCCGACCCGAACCGGGCGGTAGGCGGGACGCGGGAAAGGCCGCGAGGAACCAGGAAACATTCGCAAGACAGTTTGTCGGTTCGTTCGTAAGAGTCGTATCACGGGAATTTCGCGAGAGCGAGAGCGAGATCGGGGCCGCGCCCGCGCGGGGCGGTCCCATCCAGGCGGCGATCGGTCCGTCTTGCCCAAGAGGGACGACGGGCGGCGGGCCGGGGCGGCCGAGACAGGGCGAAATGATCGGTTGATCGGTTGATCGGTCGATAGGGGAGGCTTGAGGCATGCTGGTCCGAACTCGACACCAACGGCAGAAGCGGCAGCGGCGAGGGATCGTCCTGGTCCTGGTGCTGGCGATGATGGGCCTGCTGGCGGTGATCGGGGTCACGTTCGCGACCCTGAGCGCCCAGGCGAAGATCAACGCGCGCAACTTCGCGCAGTCGGTCATCCAGCCGCAGGACGACGAGCTGATGGACTTCGCCCTCGAGCAGCTCATCATGGACACCGGCGACGTCCGCTCGGCCATCCGCGGCCACAGCCTGGTCCGCGACATGTACGGCAACGACGCGGCCACCAACGGCTATCTCGCCAGCCGGCCCCTCACCGGCGATGCGATCCAGTTCACCAACGTCCAGCCGGCCCCGAACGCGCCCGGGTACTACGACGTCCTGACCAACCTGAAGATCCCGTCGGTCGACCCGACGATGTACGGCTACAACTTCCAGCGGTGGACCGCCCGGATTTCGTACATCGGCCCGCAGCCGTCCGGCAACATCCTGTATCCCCGCGCGGTCAGCCAGACGTTCGAGATCCTGATCGATGATTATTCGCCCAGTAGCAACCTGACGTCGTTCAGCGGCCAGGGTTACCACGCCTTCCGCATCGGCCTGATCGACCCGGCGATCACCACGCCCACCAACCCGGCGCCCACCTACGGCTACCCGATGCCGTATGGCCAGACCGTGCTGAACAACCCGTCGCTCGGCTTCACCACGCCCGGCATGTTCCCCGGCTGGGACACGCCCGGCGGCAGCGGCCAGTTGAACCTGGCCTACGTGCCGACGCAGATGGCCCTGATGCAGAGTCAGCCCCTGTTCTCATTCCTGTCGAACAACAACTACCTGAATTCGAACAACTACCAGGTCACGCTCGACGGCCGCTGGCTGCACGCCTTCAACGGGCCGGGCCTGGGCAGCCAGAGCACCAGTGTCCAGATCGCCGACCCCAACTACGGCAACCTGTCCCTGAATGTCCCACTGTCGACCTACGGCAACTTCCGCTACAACGGCGGCCTGCTCGCCGGCAATCAGCTTGCGGTCCAGCCCGGCCATCCCAACCTCGTCGGCATGGACGAGGACTACGACGCCTGCGACCTGGACAACTGGTTCCTGGCGATCCAGAGCGCCGACGGCCAGGTGACCATCCCGTCGTTCCACCGGCCGGGCGTCGTGCGGTATCAGGATTCGAACAACGCGTACGACTGGAGCGCGGCCTTCCGCGCCCTGGACCCCGCCGACTCGATGTCGCGGATCCTCCGCCCGGTCGCGGCCGACGGCCACGACTCGAACACGTTCCACGACCTGACCCCCGACCCGACGACGGGCAAGATCACGTATGACGTCGACAACGACGCCGACGGGATCACCGACTCGGTGTGGGTCGACCTCGGCTACCCGGCCCGCCGCGACGCGCGGGGCAACCTGTACAAGCCGCTGTTCGCCTTCATGGTGATCGGCCTCAACGGCCGCATCCCGGTCAACACGGCCGGCAACCTCGCCGCCAACGGCGCCAAACACGCCCAGCACCTGGGCAACTCGGTCAGCGAGATCGACCCGACCTACAGCCTTCAGAACGCCTTCACCTTCCCGATGATGAGCGGGCCGGGCACCTTCGTACCGCCCGGCGACATGGACCCGTTCAACCAGCTCGGCAACACGGTGAACGGCCCGACTTTCAACGGCCCCGGCGGCTACCCCTTCAATTACAACACCCAGGTCGACAACGCGATCAACGCGGTGCAGAGCGGGAACAATAACAACTACGGGATGTATCAGTCGGTTGACGTCCGGCTGACCCAGCTCCGCAACCTGCTGGCCGGCACCCGGCCGCAGACCAACCCGCTCAACGCGAACACCGCGACCAACGGCGACCGCAACATCATCTACGGCTCGTGGGGCGGCCAGACCAACGCCGGCGCCCCGTATTATCTGCCCAACGGGATCGCGGACCAGGCAGACGTGTCTCAACCCTACTCCCCCAGTCCGAATGTGACATTTCCCCTGGTCCAGCGGCTCACGCCGCCGGTCGCCGGGCGGTGGGGCGAGGCGTCGTCGATCGCCGGCGTCGGGTTCGTGGTCCCGAGCGGCAAGCCGCTCAACCTGGTCCAGCCGACCTACGTCAACCCGCCGCGCGCCGGATACTCGTTCGACATCGCCGACATGATCACCGCCGCCAGCTCCGGGTACGGGTACGACTCCAACGGCGACCCGATGTTCCCCCGCGACGGGGCCGACGACAACTACAACGCGTTCGACGTCTGGCCGCCGCGCCTGACCGGCGAGATCAACGACTCCGACCTCTACGACTCCGCCGGCGCCCTGCTGTTGCCGGTCGAGCGGATGCGGCGGTTCGTCACCCCGGTGGACATCAACGGCACCGGGCTGGTGGGCTACTGGGGTGCTACGGGCAACCTGAGCAACTACGGCCCCGACGCCCTCGGCCGGGTGCAGTTCAACAGCTATTTCCGGCCCGCCGGCTCGCCGGGCGTGATCAACATCACCACGCCCTTCACCGGCACCACCGGCAACGAGTATCCCTACGGCGCGATCACGGCGGGGCCCGGCGCGCCCTATGGGGTCTGGTACGACGGGACCCCGCTTCAGTGGCAAGCGGGCACCACCTATACCTATCTCCCCGACGTGACCAACAACCAGCTCCACGGGTTCGAGGTGAACAGGCTCCCCAACCAGTACCAGTATCCCGGCACCACGGCGAGCACCTCGCCCACCGACCCGGCGACCATCGGCGGCATGCCGATCGACGAAAACCAGTCGACCGGCAGCTCGTATTTCCCGGCCGCGCTGCCGACCTACGACCCCACGGTCAACTCGAAGGGCAACCAGCACGACGGCGTGAACGACGCCGACGAGATGAACCTCTATTCGCTGAATCCGTTGCTCGACTCGCCGTTCGGCCCGGCCGACCTCGAGTGGCTGTACCGGCAGCAGGACGTCGACGGCGCCAGCCTCACCAGCCGGCTGTCGCAGCTCGCGCCGATCAGCTTCACCAACGCGATCGACGGCCAGCGCCGGCGTCGGCTCTTCGCGCTCCAGTCCTGGGAGCCCACCAGCTACGCGTGGACCAACGACAACCCCGGCGGGGCGTTCTCCAACAACGCGCGGTTCGCGCCGCTGCAGAGCGCCACCATGAGGCAGTACAGCTTCAACTATGGCGGCCTGTACTCGACCCCCGCGCTGGCCCACCGCGACCGGAAGATCAACCTGAACTTCCCCCTGCCGGTCTCCAACGACTGCAACGAGCCGATCCGGCAGCGGTGGATCAGCGACACCTACCAGCTCTTCAAGATGATCCTGCCCCCCACGGCGGTCGACTCGCCCGAGGAGCTGGCGCAGCTCAGCCAGTACGTGATCAACATCATCGACTTCCGCGACCCCGACGCGACGATGACCCACTGGGTCAACCCCGACGTCCTGCTGGCCGTCGGCGCGACGCCGGCCTCCCTGACCGGGACGACCTACACCATCTCGATGGGGACCGGGGCGACGCCGCAGGTCTACACGACCCCCCCGAGCCTGGTGATGGCGGGCAGCCCCATCCCGGCGGGGATCACCACCATGCAGCTCGACCAGTTCGGCGTGGAATACAACCCGGTCGCGATCAACGAGGTGCTGGCCTACGCCTTCCAGAGCCGCTCGACCGCGGCGGCCAGCTCGGCCAAGTACACCAACCGCATCTTCGTCGAGCTCGTCAACACCCTGACCGCCGCGTACAACCCGCAGTATGACGCCACGACCCCGACCGACCCGCAGAATTACTACGGCTACGGCACCTCCCCGTACCCCGGCGGCAACAGCAATAACAACACCCAGCCCCCGTACCAGAACACGAACGGTGCGAGCTTCGGCAATGCCACCAAACCCAATTACCCGCTTCAGGCGCAGGCCAGCACGCTGGACCTCGGCGGATTCAGCTACCTGAAGAACGACCCGTACGGCGGCGGTTGCTGGGACCTGGTCTTCACGCTCGACAACCCGATGAGTCGTCCCGACCCGTTCCGCGGCGACCTGGTCTACAACCCCAGCGCCGTGACGTATTTCAGCCTGGTCCCGCTCAACCGCGACGCCTTGACGCCGACCGCGGGAGGGACCGGGGGGCCGAACACCATGGCGCCCAACGGAGGCGATGTCACCCTCATCCCGATATCGCCCGGCGCGACGGCCACATCCTCCACGGGAAGTGCCCCGGGAAGCCTGTTCAACCCGCCGCCGTATTCGACGACCCCTCCGACCGCGGGGACCCCGCCGATCAACTACTTCTACGTCGTCGGCAGCCCGCCGGGCAACGAATACCCGCCGAATTCCATCGGGACGACCCTGGCGCCGGGGAGCAACTACGCGTCCGTGACGCAGTATTTCTCGACCTATTACGACCCGATGGGCTCCGCGTCCGCGACGGGTCCCCCGGGATTCATCTGGCGCCAGGGCATCCTCCCCGGCGTCCAGGCGGGCGGCACCGGGACCCTCACCCAGCCGACCAACTATAGCTGGGATCTGCCGGTCTTCGGCGGCGCGGGAACGACGGCCACCAATACCACGCCTCCGCTGACCCCGGGCGGCGCCACGTATTACTGGGTCTGCCTGCGCCGCCCGGCCAACCCGTTCGCCCCGGTGTCGAAAACCAATCCGATGGTCGTGGTCGATTCGATGCGGTTCCCCTACATCGACGGCACCGCCAACGCGAGCCAGTCGTGGAATTCCGCGAACAATAACGGCCAGGCTCCGTGGTCGGTGCTGCCGACGGCCGCCGGCGCCACCGGCACCGCCACCGCCAACACCATCTTCTCGGCCCAGCGGTTGCAGCCCTATCGCGGCGGGCACGCCGTGCCGATGCCGAATGCCCCGGGCACCCTCGCCGCGCCGGGCGCGACCGGCCCCATCGTGACCATGATGCCCCCCGACCCGCGCTACGGATACACCGAGCAGATCGCATCCCCGGCCACTTACACGCTCGGCGTGGCCTCGACGGGGACCGGCGGTGCGACGGCCGCCGGGGTCTATGGCCTGGCGAACACCGGAGCCAGCACTACTCCGTATGCCTCGACCAACGTGATCTACCACACGCTGGGTTTCTACAACGACTCGGCCGAGAACTGGGATTACTTCGTCTTCAACGACCGGGACTTCTCGAGCGTGGCCGAGCTCCTGCTGGTGCCCGGCTGCCCGCCGGGGCTGTTCACCAAGCAGTTCGTCGAGTTCGCGGCCTCGCAGATGAATGCCGCCAACATCTTCAGCCGCGTGACCCCGGTTTATGTACCCGGCTTCCCGGCGCCCTTCCTCAACATTCCCGCGGGACCCGTCTTCGCCCAGACCGGGACCACGGGGACCCAGGTTCCGCCGACCACCTTCCCCGCGCCGTTCACCTCGGCGACCGTGCCGTTCCTCGATGTCACCCTGGCGACCTCGACGAGCCCGGTCGGCTCGGCGAGCACCGCGCTGCCGAACGCGGTGCCGAACTTCTCGACCGCCTCGGGAGGCGGGGCGAACAGCAACGGCATCACCTATCCCTATTCTCAGCCGGCCTTCAACAATAACACCCCCGTCCAGCCCCACGCGTTCCCGTACCTGGTGGACAGGTTCTTCTACACCGGGGCGTCGACGTTCTTCTACCCGCCCACCGGGGCGGTGATCGACCCGGGGTCGCCGACCTTGCTTACCAACAAAGTGCCGGTCGTGGGCGGCCCCGGCGGCGACGGCTGGTACAAAATGTTCGAGTTCTTCGAGGTGCCCAGCCAGTCCAACGGCGCGGTCGGGCCGGTGGCCCTGGGCGCCAATTTCGACTGGGCGCGGCAGGACACCAAGCCGGGCCTGATGAACCTCAACCTGATCGTCGACGAGGAGGCGTTCTACGCGGTCTTCGGCAGCAACAACAGCCGCAACAGCCGGTCCTTCAACCAGGCCGTGCTCAACTCGATCCAGTTGCCGCTGCTGGCCACGTATCACCCGAACACCGGGCAGCTCACCGTGCCCTACAACATGCCCCTGATCCACAACACCTACAACGGGAACGTCCAGCCCAACCCGACCGGCCTTCCGCCGATCCCGCAGGGCGGCCCGCCCGTCCCGCTGGTCGTCAGCGCCATCCAGCCCACCGGGGCGCCGAACTACGTCTACCCGATCACCGATCAGACCCAGCTCAGCCACCACGGCTACCTGGCCAACGACCCGATCCTCGAGCAGCTCAACGTCGCGGCGACCGGCTCCGCGGGCTCGCCCGGCACCATGGCCATGCCCGGGATCGTGGGGAACCGGATCAAGGCGGCCTTCGCCCAGTTCCTCTGGGCGCGGCACGGCGGCTCGGGCTACGTGTTCGGCTACGGCAACGGTAATACCGGGCAGAATAGCGCCGTCTTCACGCCGGGGATCGGCCAGTACAACCTCCCGCTGCCGATCGAGCGTCCCTTCCGGTCGCTGTCGTACCCCGACATCAACTTCACGGTGATGCGGCCCGCGGCGCTGCCCCCCTCGAGGGCGACCAACCCGGCGACGCTCCAGAATCCCACTGCGCCGTACAACTTGTTCTACAACCCGGTGGCGCTCGCGCTGGACCAGAGCTACACCGCCCAATCGCTCTACGTCACCCAGACGCCCTACGCGCCGACCATGATGCCGCCGCTGCCGTACGCGACCCCGCCGTTCTTCTCGCCCGCCGCCGGCGCGGCGGTCGCCCCCCTGGGGTACTTCTACTCGCCGTACATCACCAGCAACACCACCAACTTCACCACGAACGGGTCGGTGCCGATCGTCTATACGGGCGATCCGGGGGTGAGGAGCCCGTTCTTCAACCAGGGATATGCGTCGTCCGGCCTGGTGTATCCGAACTCGCCGACCGGCGCCACGCTGCCGTACGCGACGTACTCGGCATCGACTCCGCTGCCGACCCAACCGACGAGCTTCAACGTGCTGGCGGGCGTGCCGCTGCCGACGAACGTGGCCTTCCCGACCGGGAATACCACCAACCCCGCGGCGACCGACAGCGTCGTGATGCCGCCGCCGATCCCGCCGGCGCGGCTGTTCCAGATTCCGGACTCCTACGGCCGGGGCCTGCTGCGCAGTCTGAACTACATGGGCCTCTGGAGCGAGAATGGCCAGCCGACCGGTACCGTCCCGCCGGCCGTGAGCAACGCCTCCGACTCGGGCGACCCGTACATCAACAACGCGATCGCCAACCAGATGCTCAACCCATACATTAGCAATGGGGGAAGCTATCCGCCGACGTTCACGCCCTCCTCGATCCCGCTGTATACCCTGAATTACGGCTTCATGAGCCTGATCTGGGCCGGCGGCCGGTTCTTCAACAGCAGCAGCGTCAACGGCGCCAGCCAGCCCATCGCACCGTACCTGAGTTCGACGGGCGTATTGCCGCCCGCGTCGATCAACTATGCCCCCTACACGGCCCCCTACCTGAACCTGAACCTCTCGAACAACCCGGCGAACCTGTCCTATGCCAACGGCTACATCTCCAATGGGACGGCTCCAACAGCCGCCGTGGGGACGCCGTACTACGGCGGCCAGACCGCCGGCAGCGAAACCGACGACCGCCAGCACCCGTACTGGCGGACCGAGCTCATGCAGAAGGCCATGAACCTGACGACCGTGCGGACGCACCAGTACGCCGTCTGGATCACCGTCGGCTTCTTCGAGGTCAAGCGGCGGGGAGATATCGGCATGATGGCCCAGGGTCAGCCGCAGCTCGCCTTCGACATCATGGGGGCCGAGGTGGGCGCCCAGAATGGCCAGGCCACCCGCTTCCGCGGCTTCTTCATCGTGGACCGCCTCCAGATCACGGGCTTCAACCCGGCCGACATCGGGGGGTTCCGCAAGGCGGTCGTGTATCGCAAGATGATCGAGTGAGCGTCGGTCCTGAACGATCGGCTCGACTTTTGTAGGATGGGTGAAACCCACCGAGGGAAAACCAGGGCAAACGATGGGTTGCACCCATCCGACAGGACGGGACGACGGCTTCCGGGACTGCCTCCTGGCGTGCGGCAGCCAGCGTCCCGATCGGAGCCCTGATCGCGGAGGACGGAATTCGGATCGCGGAGCGAGGATTGCGGAATACCGATCACAGATTCCAGGTTGCGGAGTATCGATTGCGGTGATTGACGGGCGGGGCCGGGCGGCGGAGGGATCCGACCGGCGGCCCCGGGCCCGGGCGGCGAGGGCCGGAACCCGCGGCGTCGGGCGACGGCGAGCGCTCAGATGTCCAGGAGGTGAGCGTCGGGGCCGCTTGTCGCGAGGCCGCCGATGCGGGTAGAATACCAGTCAGGCCACTCTCTTCTCTTGAAAGGACCGATCATGAAATCCCGCCGTCGCCGTCGAGGCTTCACCCTGATCGAGCTGCTGGTGGTCATCAGCATCATCGGCATCCTGGTCGGGCTGCTGCTGCCGGCCGTCAACTCGGCCCGCGAGGCCGGCCGCCGGACCCAGTGCGCCAGCAACATGCGCAACAATGCGCTGGCGATCCTCCAGTACGTCAACACCAAGAACCAGTTCCCGGCCGCCGGCACGTTCGGCGAGGTCGCGTCGACCAACTTCGACCCGACCAACCCCGGGACGTCGGTCATCCCCAGCTACTTCACCGCTTCGCCCACCGCTCCCACCACGGCGCCGATGTATAGCTGGGTGGTGCCGATCCTGCCGTACCTGGACAACCAGGACCTGTACAACCAGTGGAGCATGTACGCCACCACCAGCAACGGCCCGACCACGGTCGGCTACCTGGACGGGTTCAACGGAGGCGCCGGGGTCGGCGCCACGGTGGCCAACCTGACGATCGGCCAGGCGAGCAATTACAAGATCAGCAACACGGCGATCGGCGTGCTCCGCTGCCCGGACGACGTGACGGCGCAGCCCAACCAGGGGAACCTCAGCTACGCGGTCAACGGCGGCTTCACCCTGTGGCACGCCCCGGCCGTCCCGATCGGCTGGGCCTCCAGCCAGACGGACGGCGGCGTCCCCGCCACCGGTGCCGTCTTCATCGGCTGGGCCGGCAGCAGCCCGAGCAGCCCGGCCCTGACCTGGGGCATCTGCCAGAAGCTCGGCGTGTTCTTCCTCGAGTCGGTCCTGCCGCAGGGCACGGGCACGAATGTCCGCATCTCGTGGAACCTTCGCTCGACCCTCAACAGCATGGTCGACGGCGCCAGCAGCACGGTCATGATGTCCGAGAATACCCTCACCGGTGCCAGCACCGGCACCCCGTACTCGGCCACCCTCGAGACCAACTGGGCCTCGCCGATGCCGCAATTCAGCATGTTCATCGGCTCGTCCTGGGTCTGCTCGGGCGGCACGACCGTCGCCGCGGGCGCGTCGCTCAATTGCACGGGCGGCCAGTCCATGCTCCAGCCGACCGGCGACAACGACGGACCCGCCTGGTCGTTCGCCAACAAGGTGGGGACGTTCTCGAATATTAACTACGGCCAGAACCTGACCCTCGAGGGCTCGTTCCCGTTCACCAATAGCGGGCACCCCGGCGGCACCAACATGGCCTTCTGCGACGGCGCGGTGCGGTTCATCACCAACACGATCGACGGCACCGTGTATTCCAAGATCCTCACCCCGGCCGGCAGCCGCCTGCCGCTGTACGCCAAGCAGATGCCGCTGTCGCAGGACGCCTTCGCGCAGTGATGACAGACAGGAATCCCCGCCCGGCCATCGCCCGCCGGTCGTTCGGTCAGCCGAATGACCGGCCCGGCGATGGGATCGGTGGGGATCGGTCCAGAGAGTGTGCCTGACAGGCCCGGCCCGGCCTCGCCCGGATGGTGGTTCGATCGGTCCCCCGATCGACCTTCCCGGACGAGGGCGTGCCGGGTTCGTTTTTGGACCTGTTCAAAGTAGTTCAGGCTTTCCAGCCCGACACGGCCGGCCGGCCGGAGTCGGAGTCAGCCTGGAAAGGCTGACCGACTTCCGACCGACGCGGCCGGCCCGAAGTCGGTCAGGCTTTCCAGCCTGACCCGGCCACCGTCGTCCGAGCCGAGATATCACGAGCTCGAGCGGACGCCCTTGCCGTGCACCCTGGCCCCGCCCTTCGAGTCGACGTCCAGCTCCTCCTTGCGGACGGATTCGTCCACATGGTGGGTCTCCTGGACCTTACGCTTGCCGACGGCGACCTCCTCGGTGACGACGGGCTGCTTGGTGACGCTCACCCGCTCCTCCTTCACCGGGACGACGATCTCCTCGTCAGTCATGTCGCCCCTGGCCGCGCGGCCACTGGCCGGGCGGCGCTCGATGACGACCTCCTCGCGCTCCACCGGCACGTCGATCGTCTTGTGCTCGGTGACGACTCGCTTGCCGACGCGCACCTCGCCGGTCTCGACCGGGTGCTTCTCAACCTTCAGCCGCTCCTCGCGGAGCTGGATCGTGCGGTCGAACGCGTCGCGCACGGCGTCACGGGCGTGGTTCCAGGTCATGCCGGCGTGCTCGCGCGCCTTGCCCCAGCCGCTCTTCAGGTCATCCTCGATCTCGTCAAAGGACCGGCCGTGGTGCCGCGACTCGGCCTCGCCGCCGTAGCGGTAGGCGTGCTGGTAGGTGTCGAACGTCTCGCCCTTCTTCACATAAGGGCGCGACGAGAAATTCTCGCGGAGCCAGTTGTCCTCGGTCGTCGGGTCGATCCACTCGCCGACCCCCTTGCCGGCCAGCCCGCCGGCCACCGCACCGACCGCCGCGCCCACCGCCGCGCCAATCGGGCCGGCGGCCGCTCCGACCGCCATTCCGGTTGCTGCTCCTCCCACCGCCGCGCCGATGCCCGTCTCGATCGGGTGCGACCCCGGCGCGTCCGTGATCGGGTCCGGATTCCGGCTCCCCGTCGGCGGCATGTCGACTTTCTTCTCCGGATCTTTCCTCGTTGCCATGGTTGCGGCCTCCTGGGAATGGGTCTTCGTTTCCTCTTCTCCTCGAGGCGGCCGACCCCGTGCCGGCTCGCCCCGGTCCCCGGCCACTTCAGGTGCAACCCGCTTGCCAAGCCCCGCCACCACGCCGGTCTTCTGCATTTATGTTTCTTTACAAATTGTCTCGTGTTCCTGCGCGTGCATCCTTGTGTCGCCGGCTTGCGGGGGTGCGATGAATCACGCTCGCGGGAGGGCCGCGCCGGGCCGCGCCTCACCGCGTCCGGCAGGCGGGTGGGATTTTCCGATCGTGCGAATCCGGGTGGATCGGCGTCCCGCCGCGTGCCGAATAGTGTCCTGACGGGAGAGGTCTTCAAGCCGGTCGGGCTCTCGGGCCGGACGAACGCGTTGGCCGGGGCGTCGGTGCGGTGCGGCGCGGTACGGTACGGTTCAGGCGGAGGGATCGCCGTGCGGCAGGACGTTCGGGGACAACACGTGCCGGCGCTCGATGGGGTGCGTGGGCTGGCGATCCTGGGGGTCCTGGCGTCGCATATCCTGCCGGCGCTGGCGGATGCGTTCCGCACGCCCTGGGCCTGGGATACGGCCGCGTGGACGCACGCCGGCGCGTCGGGCGTGGACCTGTTCTTCGTGCTGTCGGGCTTCCTGATCACGGGCATTTTGCTGGACACGCGCGACTCGCCCGACTACTGGCGGAGCTTCTTCGGCCGCCGGGCGCTGCGGATCTTCCCGCTGTATTACGCGTTCCTGGCGATCATGTACTGGCGCAACCCGCCGGACGGCCGGTGGTGGACGTTCTGGCTGCACCTGAGCAACTGGCGGCGCGACCTGGGGGTCTCGTCGAACGTGCTGACCTGGCACCTCTGGTCGCTGGCGATCGAGGAGCAGTTCTATTTCCTCTGGCCGGTGCTGATCCGCCTGCTGCCGCGCCGGCGGGTCGGGCTGGCCTGCCTGGCGATCGCCGCGGTGTCGGCCGCCGCACGCGGGGCGGCCTGTTTCCAGGGCGCCGGCGTCGAGACGCTACACCGCATGACCCCGCTGGCGCTGGACGGCCTGGCGCTCGGCGGATTCCTCGCCTGGAGCCTCCGCGAGGCGCCCGGCCTGGCCGCGCGGCTCAGGCAGCTCGCCCCAGCGATCCTGGCGCTGGCGATGCTCGCCATGTGGGGCCTGGGGCGGCTGCCGCTGCCATTTCCCGCCGCCTTCGCCGCCGGCCGATTGGTGGTCTCGATCGGCGGCGGGGCGCTCGTGCTCCTGGCCGCGGCCGCGGACGGCCCGGGGCGGATCGGGCGCGTCCTCTCGACCCGCCCCCTGCGCTGGATGGGCCGGTACTGCTATGGCCTGTACCTGCTGCACCCGATCGTCGTCGTCAAGGGGACGATCTTCCTCCGCGGCCTGGTCCCCCGCCTGCCGGCCGCGTGGCTGTTCCCGGCCTGGAGCCTTTCCGTGGCCGTCGGGTTCTTCGGCTCATGCCTCCTCGCCGCGGTCTCCTGGCGGCTGATCGAGGCCCCCTGCCTCGCCGCCAGGCGCTTCTTCCCCTACCGGCCTGCCGCACGGCCGGCCGTTCCGCCGCAACCGCATTTCCCGAGTGCCCGACCCGGCGCGCAGTCCGCGGAGGCTCCCTCCGCGGCGGCCGCACGCGCCGAATCCGTTGGCTGAGGCCGCACGGCCGCAGCAGCCTCAGGGTCAGGAAACCGGATTTCACGCAGAGACGCGGAGAGAGCAGAGACGCAGAGAAGAGGACCATCAGGCGACGGCGGTTCGTCATCCGTCCGGGTCGAGCGAGCAACGGTCACGTCGATGAACCGAACCGGTTCCCGTTCCGGTCTCCTCCCCGCGGCGTCATTCTGACCCTCGTCCGAGGAAAAGAACGGCCTGATTTTCTCTGCGTCTCTGCTCTCTCTGCGTCTCTGCGTGAAACGTCGTCGTCTTCTTCGCGTCTCTGCGTGAAATGTCTTCGTCTTCTTCGCGACTCTGCGTGAAATGTCTTCGTCTTCTCCGCGTCTCGGCACGAAACGTCCCCCCCGCCAGGACGTGGAGTTCCTACCGGCCGAGATCCTGAACGGCGTCGTCTCCAGTGCTTGCCGGCATGCATTAGAGTATGCTCGGCCCCCGGTCCCCCTGTACCCCGGCACTTCTTCCTGGTTTTCCTACCTACAGGATGTATCAGGTTCGCAAAAACTGCGCGGCCCCCCCGCCGCGAAGAGGCGGTCCCTGGCCGCAAACCCTTGAGGGACATCAGGAAAGAATTTTCGCGGATTTTTCGAAGTTTTCCGGGCGGCAGGGAATCTGGGACTCGTCGGCCGGCGGGCGGCGGCAGTTTAGTCGAATCGGCGCGTCCGGGGTTGCGAGAACGATGCGACTCGGGTACAAGGTCCGCGCAGGTCATGTCCCAGACAGTTGGGCGGCGGTGCACGTGCTGAGCCGGGGCCGGGGCCAGGGATGGCGACGGTGACGGCGATCCGATCGATGGGGGCGCGTGCCACCCTGGAGGCCGCCGGTATTGAGGAATGAGTTCGGACGGACGGCGGGCGTCGGCTCGAGCCGGCCGGGTTGGGGCGAGGGTGCGGTGCCCGGGCGGCCCGAGGGTCGTTCTCGCCGTCCTTCGATCGCGAATCCGTCCCGCTCCTCTCCACTCCGTTCGGTTCCGGTCATTGCCGTGATGGCGCCGTCGTCGGGACGCGCAGGCGTCCCGGTTCCCGCGGCGGCCCCGATCGCTGTCGGTCAGGAAACGATCGCTCATGAGATCTGACCATTGCCAGGTCCCGCCGGCGCCAGGGATGGCCGACGCGGGTCGAAGCCGAAGGACGACGGGCGGGGCGACCGCCCCCGGTCCCGATCCCGCGCCCGCCGCCGGACCGGTCCCGCGCGCGTCGTCCCCGACGAGGACCCGCCCGGGCCGCCGCGCATCGACGCGCGCTCTGGCGCCGTCGCCGGCGTCGGCCCTGGCCGCCGCGATCGTGCCGGCCCTGTTCCTGCTGCTCGGCCTCGCGCCGACGACCCCGGCGCGCGCCCAGGCGCAGGGTCAGGGCGTCTCGGTCATCAAGCTGCCGGATGCCAAGATCGCCGAGATCCGCTTCGAGGGGAACGCCACCATCTCCTCCGACAAGATCAAGCGCAAGCTGCTCAGCAAGGTCGGCCAGCCCTTCGACCAGGACAAGATCAACGCCGACGTCCAGACCCTCAACCGGACCAACTGGTTCTCGCACGCCGAGGCCTATCACGACGAGTCGCCGCCCGGCAGCGGCCGGCACGTCCTGATCTTCGCCGTCCGCGAGATGCCCACCCTGCGCTCCGTCGAGTTCCGCGGCATGAAGGCCCTGCGGCTCAAGGACGTCGAGGACAACACCGGCCTCAAGAAGGGCAGCCGCGCCGACCATATTCGCACGCGCAACGCGATCACCTCGATCTACCGCCTCTACCAGGAGAAGGGCTATGACCTGGCCGAGGTCGAGCTGCTCGAGGGGGGCAATCCCGGCGACACCAAGGTTGTCATCCAGATCTTCGAAGGCCCCAAGATGAAGATCGGCAGCATCAGCTTCGAGGGCTGCCAGTTCGCCTCGTCGGCCGTGCTGCGGACCCACATCGCCAGCCGCAAGCCGATCCTCGGGCTGTTCGGCCAGTATCATCGCGAGCTGCTCGACGAGGACCGCCAGAAGCTGATGGACTACTACCAGGGGCACGGCTTCTTCGACGCCCGGGTCACGCCCGTCACCCGCCCCGGCAAGAACCCCGGCGAGATCGACCTGACCTTCGTCATTTATGAGGGGGTCCAGTACCACGTCCGCAAGGTCATCCTCCAGGGGAACAGCAAGCTCAAGACCCCCGCGCTGATGGAGGACCTCGAGCTCCACTCGGGCCGGCCGTACCAGGTGGTCGTCCGCGACGCCGACAAGAACCGGATTTTGATCAAGTACAACGAGATTGGCTGCATCGACACCGAGGTGGACGTCGACCCGCGGTTCACCTCGGAGCCGGGGATCGTCGACCTGCTGTACACGATCCGCGAGGGCGAGCCTTTCCTGCTGGGCGCGCTCGACATCGAGGGGAACACGCGCACCAAGGACTGGGTCATCCGCCGCGAGGCGATGGCGGCCGGCCTCAACCCGGGCGAGGTCCTGGACAAGAACCGGATCGAGCTGTTCAAGCGGCGGCTGACGATGCTGGGCTACTTCCAGAACGACCCGCAGAAGCCCGACCAGCAGATCAGGGTGGAGATCCGCCCGAACTCGAAGCGGCCCCCCAGCGAGCCGTATGGGAACATCATGCTGCCGCTGGGCGGCGGCGGCGGGGTGACGCAGGCCCGGATGCAGGACCCCTCCGGCGACGGCGGGCCCGACGGCGGCCTGAACGTGCCGCAGGTCTCGCCGCTGCCGGGGGTGCGCCCGGGCGCCGGCGCCGGGGCCGGGGCGGGAGGGGCCGGCATGGGCGGCCTGCCGGGTCTCGCCGAGCCGAATGATTTCAGCCCGCCGGCCAACAGCGCGCCGGGCGACGCGCTGCCGCCGATGAACGTCCCGCCGCCGATCGAGGGCGGACCTCCGCCGGTCGGTGCGCCGGGCGGGTTCATCCAGCCGGGCGTCGCGCCGCCCAGTCAGCCGCCCGTCGGCGCCGGCGAGCCGCCGGGCGCCGATCCCAGCATCCCCGGCATGGGAATGACCAGCGTCGGGCCGGACCGCAACGACCCGTTCCCCAATCGCTCGTTCGCCGACGTCGTCGCCTCGGTCGAGGAGGCGCCCACCGGCCGGTTGATGTTCAGCGTCGGAGCCAACAGCTTCCAGGGGCTCATGGGCGGCATCTCGTTCATGGAGCGGAACTTCGACCTGTTCAAGCCGCCCACCTCGTGGAGCGACATCGTCAACCAGCGCGCCTTTCGCGGCGCCGGGCAGGAGCTGCGGGTCAACATCCAGGCCGGCACCCTGATCAACTTCATGCAGGTCAGCCTGCGCGACCCCTATTTCCTCGGCCTGCCGCTGGGTGCGGGGGTCTCGGGCTATTTGTTCCAGCGTATCTATCCCAACTGGTTCGAGCGCCGCGGCGGCGGCCGGATCAACGTCGGCCGCCAGATCGGCACGATGACCTATTTCGACGTCTCCGCCTGGGCCGAGGAGGTCGACTTCTACGGCTATCAGACCCCGGCGCCGGCGGATTACCTGGCGGCCAGCGGGTATACGCAGCTCTACGCCATCCAGCCGACCCTCCGCATCGACAACCGGAATAACCCGGTCATGCCGACCAAGGGGCAGTACGCCCAGTTCACGGTCGAGCAGGGCTTCGGCAGCTTCACCTTCACCAAGTTCGACGCCGAGGGCCGGCTGTTCGTCCCGACGTACGCCCGCCCCGATGGCACCGGCAAGCAGTTCTTCACCTTCCGCGGGCACTTCGGCATCGCCACCGACAGCACGCCGGTCTACGAGCGGTACTTCGCCGGTAACTTCGGCAACCTCCGCGGCTTCTATTACCGCACGGTCAGCCCGCACGCCTTCGGCGTCCCCACCGGCGGCATCATGATGGCCCTGGGGTCGGTCGAGTACCAGTTCCCGTGGAACGCCCGCGACTCGCTCAACCAGATCATCTTCTGCGACTTCGGCACGGTCACGGGCAACTATGAGTTCAGCAACCTGCGGGTCTCGATCGGCACCGGACTCAAGGTCATCCTGCCGATGTTCGGGCCGATGCCTTTTGAGTTCGACCTGGCCTTCCCCGTCGAGTACTCGTATGGCGACCGGTTCATGCCGTTCAACTTCAGCAGCAGCGTGATGTATTGAGAACC
The DNA here is from genome assembly GCA_027452145.1 of Planctomycetales bacterium. GTDB lineage: Bacteria > Planctomycetota > Planctomycetia > Isosphaerales > Isosphaeraceae > JAKAUH01. The sequence continues at coordinate 96 of DAIDHB010000324.1, read as the reverse complement.
CAGGCGAACCGGCGACGTGAGTCGCCGGGTCTCTCAGAGTCTGTCCCAGAAGGGTTCCGAGCCCCCGTCAGGGGGCGGTCGGACGTAGCCGGGGGG
>DAIDHB010000323.1 GCA_027452145.1 Planctomycetales bacterium | reverse complement strand
GCCGCGACGGCCTCGACCGGGTCGCCGGCCTTCGCCGTGCCCGGGATGACGAGGTGCACTCGCCCCTGGGAGTCGGGCTGATACCAGTCGGCCAGCGGCTTGCTCTCATGAATAGGGTAAGCACCGATGTTCGCGACCTCGATGCCGATCGACCGGTCGTTCGCCTTGGTGGCATGCCAGGCGCGTTCCTTCAGGTCGAGGGTCTGGTAGATCGTGCCGTCGAGGTCGAGCATGAAGTGCACGCTCAGCCCGCGGCGGTCCTGGAGGATCTCGTAGCAGCCGCGGCTGGTGCCTCGAGCGTCGAAGTGGATGACGAACTGATCGACAACCTGCTGGAGCAGGGGGAGGTCCCACCCGCCGCCGCGCACTCGTTCGATCTGTTCCGGCGTGAGCCCGCGGGTTCGCTGGTTGTATCGAGGCGAGCCGCGTTCGGCGGCGTTCGTCCCGGCCTTCGGTGCTGGACCTCGCGGAGCATCCATCGGGAACCGCCGCTCGACGCGATAGGCATCGTATCCGCCCGGATCCATCCACGTGACCACCCGGGTCGTGGTATGGTAAAGCTGCCCGCAGACGACGATCTCATCGCCGTGGCGCGGCAGCCGCTCGCCGATCTTCGGCTCGTCCGCCGCATGGGCGGCCGGAAGACCCAGGGACGCGATAACGAGAAGGAGTTGCTTCATTCGTTCACCTGATGCTGGATTGGTGGGAGTAAAAGGGAGGACCGGCGGGCGAGATTCTCGTCGGGATCGACGAGGTCGATGCGCCGGGAATCTCCTTTGTGCCGCGCCGCAGGCTCCGTGTCGAGGTCGGAGTGCACCAGGGATGAGCGTGGAGCGGACCGAATAGGGATGACTCGGGAAGCGTCTTTCCTTCCGGCAGACCGGGTGAGCGACGGCTCGGCCGGACCTGCGCGCGACGGCGATGCGAAAGGAGCGACCATGACGGAGCCGCCTGGTCGGTGGAGAATCTTTCTGCTGACGGCGCTGGCCGCGTGCGGCCTGATGGGCGCGCCGGCGCGGGCCCAGCAGGATGGCGACGAGATGGTCAGGCTCGCGGCCGAGAGCTGGAAGGAAGGGACCTACGCCTCGAAGGAGAAGGCGTTCGAGATGCTGGCGATGGGCGGAGGCCCACGCGCGGCACTGCCGTGGCTCGTCGACGCCTGCCGCGACCCGAGCCCGGCGATCCGCAACAGGGCGGCGATCGTCCTCGGGCAAATCCACGCCGAGCCGGCCCGGGTCGTACCGCGGCTGGCCGATCTCCTGAAGGATCCGGACCCCACGGTCCGGGCTGCGGCCGCCATGGCGCTGGCCCAGCTCGGACGTCGGGCCGAGGGAGCCATGAAGGCGCTGGTCGAGGCCGCGAACGCCCCGAGCGAGCGGCTCACCCCGGGCGCCGAGATGGCCCTGACGGCGATCGGCGACCCGGCGATCCCGGAGCTCGCGCGACTGTTGCAGGCATCCGATCCGTCGCGGCGAGCCCGCGTCCTCCAGGGAATCCAGCAGGGGACTTCCGACGGGGCCTGGCCGCGGGGCATCGCCCTTGCCATCGCGCTCAAATCACGCTGGATTGAGCTGGCCCACGATCCCCATCCCATGGTCCGCGCCCATCTGGCCAAGACCCTGGCGCTGCTGCCCGGCGAGACGCCGGCGGTCCTCGCCGCGATGCGCGTCTTGATGGAAGATCCGCTGCCCGAGGTGCGCGTCGTGGTGTCCACGGCGATCGGCTCGTCGGGCCGGATTCCAGACGGGCTCCGCGGGCCGTTCCTCGGATTGCTCGTCGATCGCGACCGCGACGTTCGGGCCCAGGCGGCCGCCGCGATCCCACAGCCCGAGCTGGCCGACCCCGTTGTGATCGATCGACTGTTGAAGGTGCTAAAGGATCCTCAACCCCTCGTCCGTTCGGCCGCCGCGGCCAAGCTGAGTGAGGCCCGTCGAATGATCTTCTCCAGGGGTCCCCATGGCCGTTCGTACTGGTCGGTCTTCCAGACCAGCCGGGCGCTCGTCCAGCACCCCGACGCGGGGCTCACGCTGCTGGCGGCGATGGAGGACACCGAGGCCGACGTCCGCCGGTCCGCGGCGACGCTGATCCCGGCTTTTCCGGCCATCGCCGACCGATCGGTGCCGCTCCTGATCCGCCAGCTCGGCGACCGCGACCCGCAGGTGCGCGCGATTGCCGCCGGCGCACTCGGCCAGATCCGTCCCGCGCCCGAGGCGGCGGTGCGGCCGATCCTCGCCATGGTGGCGAGCCGGGAGGCGACCACCGAGGAGGGCCAGCCGGCCGCGATCGCCGCGGCCACCGCCCTGCTGAGCATGGGCGGCCCGGCCAGGGCCAAGGCGATGCGGTTGGTCCTGGGCCGGCTCAAGTCGGTCGACGAGGCTCAACGGAACTATGCCAGGCAGGCACTGATGACGATGGCACCTGCCATCGTCGATGACCTGATCGGCATCGCGGCCGATCCTCGGACGCCGCGGGCCCTCCAGGGTGAGGTCGTGAGCCTCATCTGGACTCTGGTCATGCAGGACGACTCGTTGCTTGCGGCGAGTTCGCGGAAGGCCGCGGTTCTCGACATCGTCTCGACCCTCCGCTCGCTCGCGGACGAGGGCGACGCCCAGACCCGTATCGTCGCGCTGGCGATGCTGGCGGCGATCGACCCGTCTGACGCCGGCGTGGCCTCGCTCTTCCTCGACTTCCTCCGCTCGGACCGGTCCCAGGACGACCAGGGGCTGGAGCAGCAGTGGATCGCCTACATCATCAAGCCGCCGATGATCCCGATTCTCGTGAAGGGACTCGAGGACGAGGACAGCAGCATTCGGTTCGTGACGCTCAAGGTCCTCCAGGGACTCGCCGAATCCCTGGCGGCCCCGTCCCCTCGCGACCCCGACCGCCCGGCGCCGCCCGCGTGGTCCTATGCGGGAGGCCGCGAACGGCAGCGGGAGCTCGGCTCGCTGCTCGCCCGATCGTTACTTCGGTGCCTCACCGATCGAGAGTTCCGCGTTCGCTGGGCGGCAGCCGAGACGCTGGGCGTGTTTCACGCCGAGCCGAAGCTGGTCATCCCGGCGCTCGTCAAGATGATGAAGACCGAGGAAGGCCGCTTGCCCGTTGACGGCCTGACATTTCGCCCGTTCCAGCTCGATTACATCCTCGGTCGAAGCGACAAGGGGACGGACCCCCTGCGAATGGTCGCCATCCGGGCGCTCGGCGCCTACGGCCGCGACGCGGCGAGCACCGTGCCGGTGATCCTGCCGTTCCTGAAGGATCAGGACCCGCGCGTCCGCTGGTTCGCCGCCGAGGCGATCGCGAACATCGGGCCGGAGGCGAGGGCCGCGGTCCCCGCGCTGATCGAAGCCCTCCGGTCTGACGCCGTGGCGACCGGCAGGGATGAGGAGAACTACAGCGTCCTGACGAAGGCTCCCATACGCCTGATCGCCGCGCATGCCCTCGGTCGGATCGGGCCCGACGCACGCGCGGCCGTCCCCGCTCTGACAGCCGCGCTTTCCGGCCCCGACGCGCGAGTGCGGCTCACATCGGCGCGGGCGCTCGGGCGAATGAAAGAGGCCGCCAGCCCCGCGGTGCCCGGCCTCGTCAGGCTGGCGACCCGCGGTTCGAACAGCCAGGTTGCCGTCCAGGCCGCGGAGAGCCTCCGCATGCTCGGCCCGATCGCGCGGAAGGAGTTGATCGCGGCGATGTACGACTCCGACATCGAGGTCCGGGTGAATGCGCTCGGCGTATTGACCGAAGTGCGGGCGGCGACGATCGTTCCCGTCGTCGAGATCGTGCGATGCCTGGATGATCCCGAGCCCGAGGTTCGCGTGGCCGCCGCCTCGGCGCTCTCCCTGGCTGCCGCCCGTCCCGAGGCCGTCGCCGCCCTCCCGCGACTGCTCGCCGCCCTCGGCGATCGCGATTCGGAGGTCGTCGCCGCCGCCGCGAACGCCGTCACCTCCGTGCTTCGGCCGCTGATGGCACCGATCCCCGCGATCGTCTCGCCGGCCCACCCGTTCCGACCCGCGCCCGAGGACGGATTTGATTGGGTTGCAAGGCCGAGCGACCTTCTCCCGGCGCCGAGCAGTCCGGAAGTCGGGCGACTCATCACGGACTGACACATTGGACCGGCGCTCGCGCCATGCGAGAATCGACGTGCCGGGCGATCGTTCCTGGAATCACGACATCCCGCCGAGAGTTTACCACCATGGCCAGTGCCTTGACCCGTTCGAGCCGTTCGGAATTGTCGGCCCTGGCCGGCTGCACCCTCGCGGCCCTGCTCGTAACGACGGCGTCCGCACACGCCGGCCATACCGACGCCTCACCGGTGACCGCCGGGCCGTCGAAGACCGCCTCGTCGAGCACCCTCGAGTCGCTGCTGATGCCGATCATCAGGGCCCACAAGGGGAAGGTCGCCGTCGCCGTGAAGCATCTCGGCACCGGCGAATCGTTCCGCTACCACGGCGACCAGGTCATGCCGACCGCCAGTCTGTGCAAGTTCCCGGTCATGATCGAGGCCTATCGCCAGGCCGCGGCGAAGGAGGTCGACCTCGACTCGTTCATCACGCTCCGCAAGGAGCACAAGGTTCCGGGCTCGGGCGTGTTGACCTACCACTTTTCGGACGGGACGAGGATTCGCCTGCGCGACGCGGTCCGGCTGATGATTGTCTACTCGGACAACACGGCGACCAACCTGGTTCTCGACGCCATCGGCATCGGATCCACCGCGGCCACGATGGAGAAGATGGGCTATCCAAATACGAAGATCCACTCGAAGGTCTTCCGCCGCGACACGTCGGTGTTCCCCGAGCGGAGCAAGCAGTTCGGCCTGGGCAGTACGACGGCCGACGAGATGATCCGTTTATGCGAGGCGGTCCATCGCAAGCAGGTCGTCAGCCCGTCGGCCTGCGACGAGATGCTCGACCATCTGCGAGCCTGCGACGACCGCGACAAGCTGCCGAAGCTCCTGCCGCCCGGGACGAAGGTCGCCTTCAAGACCGGAAGCCTTGAGGATACCCGCACCGCCGCCGGCATCATCGAATGCCCGGCCGGCCCGGTCGCCGTCTGCGTGCTCAGCTTCGACAACGAGGATCACCGCTGGATGCCCGACAACGCCGGGAACGTCCTCTGCGCCCAGGTCGCTCGCGCGGTGTACGACCACTTCGATCGCCCGGCGGCGGGCAACGGCAAGGACGCGAAGTCGACCGGAGCGGCGCATTGATCGCAGTTGGAACCACCGGGCTCAGGCCAGGATCGCCGGCAGCGCCTGCGGCTTGCCGTCCTTGTCGACGCACGCCAGGGTCGAATGCCCCTCCGCCAGCAGGACGCCGTCGCGAAGGACCTGGTACTCGTGGACGATCTTGACGTGCGTCACGCGGGCGACCGTGACGCGGATCGTGAGCAGGTCGTCGTAATAGGCCGGCTTCCTGTACTTGCAGCCCAGGTCGATGACCACGAGGTAGGCGCCGGCGTCCTCGACCTCGCGGTACGAGATCCCGCGCGAGCGGAGCATCTCGGTCCGCGCCAGCTCGAAGTAGACGAAGTAATTCGCGTGGTGCAGGAGCCCCATCCGATCGGTCTCGGCGTAGCGGACGCGGACGGTCGTCTCGAAGCTCTGGGACATCGCGGAAGGCTCCGTTGACTCGCTTCGGTCGGCTCGGTCTGGTCCGCCGCTCGGGTCAGCGCCGGACCGTCGAGGCATCCGGCCGGGAGATGACCACCAGCGGATAGGGGTCGAAGGGCCACTGCTCGCGCCCGGGGATTGAAGGACGAAAGCCCTCGGCCACCCACTGCCGGAAGCGGGCGGGCTCGTGCTTCCACCCGTGTTCGCCCAGCCACTGCTCGTACTGATCCAGGTGCTCGGCCATGATCTTGCCATCGTTGAGCCGGACGAACAAGTAGCGGATCGAGAACTGCGCGCGGGCGTCGTCGATCGTGCTCCCCGGCCGCAGAAGCTCGGCGAAGGCCGAGACCAGACCCGTGCGCTCCGAGCCCCACTGGCAGTGGATCAGCATCGGGTACTCGGCCGTGTCGAGCGTCTCGATCACCTTGCGGAGCTGGGCCCGGGACATCCAGATGCACGACGACATCGCGACGTCGATCTGCGTGGCGCCTGAGGCGAGTGTGGCCGCGCGCTCGTCGGTGTACCACGACGCCTCGTTCGTCCCGCGCAGGTTGAGCACCGTTTTGATCCCGTGGTCTCGCAGGGTCCGCCTGAGCGCCGACGCCGGCATCTGACCCGATCGGTAGATTCGCCCATGCTGGATCTCGCCGAAGTTGTAGGTCGCCTGGTCCCAGCCGATGTAAAGTGCGCCGGCGAGGACGACTCCCGCGGCGATCCGGGCGGCCCATCGCAGCCGTCGCTTCCAGGAAGTGCTCATGGTCGGCCAGCGGCCTCGGGGGCAGGGGGGGTGGTAACGATCGACGCCTGGACCCTCGCGAACTCGAGGATCAATCGTCTGTCTCTTTCATCGGCCGGCGCACCCGGACGCGCCCAGGGCAGTCCGGCGACGACATCCCAGGCGCGCTCGCCGGAATAGCCGGCGTGCCGGATCAGGTACGCCGCATGGGCCAGGCTGGTCCGATGATGGCCGGCGACGCAGTGGAAATACACCGGCTGCCGCGAGGGGTCCGCCATCAGGTCGGCCGCCTGGGCCATCTGCTCGAGCGTGGCCGTCGACCCGCGCATCGGGACGAGAATCCAGTCGACACCGGTGCGGCGGACGATTTCCGACTGGCTCACGTACTTTGGGTCATCGCGGTTGATCGCCGTGAGCGTGACGACCGTACGGATCCGCTCGCGATTGATGATCGAGCCGAGCGCCGCGGGCGATTGCCAGGCCCCGCCGATCAGCCGCCCGGGCATAACGACTCGCAGCCGCTTCGGCTGGTCCCAGTACGACGCAGCCAGCCAGGCGGACGCGAGGAGCAGGCACGCCAGCACGGTCGTGATGCGGCGCAGCCGGAGCCAGGGCCAGTTGTCTTTCCTCTTCATGCGAGGCGAATTCTAGTCAGAACCGGACGGCTGGCAACCCCAGTTGCGACCTCGCTAATCCGGCAGCCGTTTCACGTATTCGAGGAACCGGCGAGTATCGCGCATCGGCGGCCCGTGGCCGAACAGGACGAGCCGCGGCTCGAGCTCCGCCAGCCGACGCGCCGATCGCCGGTTGAGCGCGGGGTCCACCGAGAAGATGCGCTGCGGCTCGCCGAGCATCGTCCGGCCCTTCCAGAAGTCGATGTTGGACACGACGTCGCCCAGGACGAGAACACGGTCGTCCTCGCGCCAGAACGAGATGTGGCCGGCGGTATGTCCAGGCGTC
>DAIDHB010000322.1 GCA_027452145.1 Planctomycetales bacterium | reverse complement strand
GCCTGCCGCTCGGCGTCCTGGAGACGTTCGACGCCCCCATGATGGCCCCCAACTGCGAGCGGCGGCCATCCTCGACGGTCGCCCCACAATCGCTGCTGATGATGAACAGCACGTTCGTGCTCCGGTGCTCCGAGGCGTTCGCCGCCCGGCTCGCGAAGGAGGCCGGCCCCGACCCGACCGCCCGCGTGGCGCTCGCCTGGCGGCTGGCCCTCGGCCGCGACCCGAGCCCGGCCCATGTGGCCGACGCGCTGGCGTACGTCGCCGGCCAGCAGGCCGACCTCGCCCACGGCCCCGACCCGAAGGCGACGGCCCAGCACGCCTGGGCCACGCTCTGCCAGGCGCTCCTGTGTTCGAATGCGTTCCTCTATGTCAATTGAATCGAGTCGCCGCGGGGGCTTGCCGATGGATCCGTTCGACCCGACGACGCCGGCCGGCTGCACCAGACGCCACTTCCTGGCGAGCCGGGGGATCGGCATCGGCTCGCTGGCGCTGGCGTGGCTGCTGCACCACGAGGCGCGCCCCGGCCGCGCCGACGCGCCAGTCAAGCCGACGCTGGAGAAGCCCGTCTACGACCTGAAGCCGAAGGCCCCGCCCCACCCGGCCCGGGCCCGGGCGATGATCCAGTTGTTCATGCAGGGCGGCCCGAGCCATCTCGACCTGTTCGACCCCAAGCCCGAGCTCTCCCGCAGCGACGGCAGGACGTTCACCGGCGACATCAAGTTCGACAACGCCGGCGAGGCCAGCTCGAAGCTGTTCGGCAGCCCGTGGAAGTTCCGGAGGCACGGCGAGTGCGGGATGGAGCTGAGCGAGTTGCTGCCGCACCTCGGCGAGGTCGCCGACCTGATCACGCTGGTCCGCTCGATGCAGACCGGGGTGAACAACCACGGGCAATCGATCTCGGCGCTCGGCACGGGCCGGATCGCCCCGGGCCGGCCGGTCGTCGGGAGCTGGCTCGGCTACGCGCTGGGCTCGGAGAGCCAGGACCTGCCGGCCTACTGCGTGCTGACCGACCCGGGCGGACTGCCGGTGCTCGGCGTGGACAACTGGCAGGCCGGCTGGCTGCCGTCGCTCTACCAGGGGACGGTCGTCCGCCCGAAGGAGCCTCGCATCCCGAACCTCGACCCGCCGCCGCACCTCCGGGGCCGCCCCCAGGAGCGGCTCCTCGGCTATCTCGACCGGCTCAACCGCGACCACCTGGCCGAGCACCCCGGCGAGCACGACCTGGCCGCCCGGGTCGCCACCTTCGAGCTGGCCGCCCGGATGCAGACCGCCGCCGGCGAGGCCCTCGACATCGCCCGCGAGTCGCCCGCGACGCGCCGGATGTACGGACTCGACGACCCCGAGACGCGCGAGTTCGGCGGCCGTTGCCTGATCGCCCGCCGCCTGGTCGAGCGGGGAGTCCGGTTCGTCCAGGTCTGCACCGGCAACCAGGACTGGGACCACCACGGCGGGATCGTCAAGGGGCTCCCGCGGATGTGCCGGCGGGTCGACCGCCCGAGTGCCGCGCTCGTGAAGGACCTCCACCAGCGGGGGTTGCTGGACTCGACGGCGGTCTTCTGGGGCGGCGAGATGGGCCGGCTGCCGATGATCCAGAACGAGAAGAACATCGGCCGCGACCACAATACCTACGGCTTCAGCGCCTGGTTCGCCGGCGGCGGGTTCCGGGCCGGCCATGTCCACGGCGCGACCGACGAGTTGGGCCACCGGGCCGTCGAGGACATCGTGACCCACGCCGACTACCACGCGACCCTCCTGCACCTTTTCGGCCTCGATCACACGAAGCTCACCTTCCGCCGTCCCGACGGCGAGGGTTCGCTGGTCGACGGCCAGCCGGCGCGGATCGTCCGCGGGCTGCTCGCCTGACGTGGCGATCGATCCAGTCTCTCTCCACCATGGCACCGGTGGGAAAGCCGGTCAGGCTCTCACCGGTCATGCGAGGAAAAAAACTAGAAACCAGGTCTGACGCGAATGGCACGTGACCCGAATGGCACGTGCCCTTTTTTACCTTTTTGGTACTTCCGGTGACTGGCCCGATCGGTCCGACCCGGCGAGCCGCGTCGGGGGCTGGCGGCGGGTCCGGCCCGCGCAGCATGGGCCCGGGCGGGCGATCCGGTCGCCGGGCACCGCCCCGGCCGGCGGGGAAGTTGGTTGGCTGCCGAGTTCGTGCGGATCGCCCTGGAGTCAAAGCAATGCCTTGAACTCGTCGACCGTCAGGCCGGCCTGGCGGATGATCGCTCGCAAGGTCCCCCTGGCCACCTCGTCATGATCGGGGATGGTGAGGCGTCGATGGGGATGGATGGCCTGCCGAAGCACGATGTGGCTGCCGCGCTGGTGGTCGAACCCGTAACCCACCTTCTCCAGGGCCTTGACAACATCGCGGCCCGAGATTCCCGGTAGGCGACTCAAAGGATGACCTCCACGATCTCCTCGGAGATCGGCGGGGGGACCGCGTCGGAGTGGGCGTCCAGACTCTCGAGGTAAGCGGCGATCGCTTCCCTGATGTTTTCGATCGCCTCGGACCGGGTCCGCCCCTGGGAAAGGCAGCCCGGCAGGGCCGGCACCTCGACCACGAAGATGCCGTCCTCATCCTGCTGGATGGTCACACGGAATTTCACAGTCAGCCTCCTCTCGCCTCATCGTCCGCCGAGGCCGACCGGATGACGTCTCCCTCGGCGCGCCTTTCCCTTCCATCGACCTCGACGATCCTACCATAAAAGCGCAGGACGCGACCCGGGCAGGGCGGGGGGACAGCGGACACGGGGGAACAGAGGACAGGTACACCAACGCTGCCGGAATCGTCCTTTTTGGGCCCTTTGTGGCCATGGTGGCGCGGGGCAACAGAAAAGTGCCTGTCCTTTTGGCCCCCCTTGTCCTTTTGGCCCCCCTCACCAATTCTTCCCCCTCAGCGGCTGGGCAGCAGCGTGGAGAGCTGGCAGGCACGAGTGGAGAAGTTGGGGGGGGCCGGATGTTCGGCCGGTGCTTCGCGACGAGCCGTGCGCGTCTGCGTGAAGTCGCCGAGCGGCTGGGCCTGCGTCGGCTGGCCAACCTGAACGCCTGCCCGACAGCCTGACCCGCGTCCGGGTAACAACGACACCACCAGCCGCGCTCCGGATCAGGGGAGCGGACCCGTGCCGATCCGGTCGGATTCCGAGGCCCGGTCGCGGGGAACGGTCCGGACTGAGCGAATCTCCGTCCAGACCAGGCGTACGGACCAGTCAAGTCGAGCGCCCGAGCCCTTCCCGGTGCGGTCGCCGTCAACCGGGTCCTCTCCTGGTCCCCGGCGGTGAAATGCCTGTCCTGCTTTCACGCCCTTTTGGTCTCCGGCGGTGAAATGCCTGTCCTGCTTTCGTTTCGCTATGCCAGATTGAGTATCCCTGAGCCGGTGACTCGGAACAAAATCGTGGCGCCTACGGGAACAGCGTCACCGCCGCCGAGCGTCCGCGCACCTTGCACGCTGACGGTCTTTGTGTGACTGTGCGGCACCGGCCGCCCTTCTGGTCCCGGAAAGGGATCATAGGTTGTCCACTCGACTTGGGCACTTACACTGACTGTCGGAGACGCGAAGCCGGGGGACAAGATAATGGTGGCGTCCTGACCATCCTGAACGCTCACGGCAAGAGTCCCGGCCTGTATGGTGATCGGGCTCCCACATACGTTTTGGATGCCCACCCCACCGGGCGGCGGGGGGCCGGCCTGGGGGCTGCCGGAATTCCGCTCGATGTTGATAACAACCGATCCAGGGACAATGAACGCATTGTCGGGAAGGTTATCATCAAACGGCACTTCATGATGGTGGTGTTTGTGGTGATGGGCGCCCATTAGCAAGTCCCGTACTTGAGGTACGAGTCGATGTATCTCCGCCGCCGAAGTTGTGATTCTCTCACCAACCTGCGATAAGAATAACGGACCAATCGTATCATCGTCAACGGTAGCATTGCCGGTACGTCAAGAAGTCGCGACAACCTGGGTGGCGCGAACAGTCGCAACCATTCTTGCGCGTAACCGTCCAGTGCCTTGAAAAGGATGCGACGCTCTGACGACTTGCCCTGGAGGGGATCTCCCTATTATCTTCCGGACTTATGAGCGAGCAGGAGGTTTCCACGGCGCCCGGATGCCCCGAATGCGCGCGGCTGCGTCGC
>DAIDHB010000321.1 GCA_027452145.1 Planctomycetales bacterium | reverse complement strand
CCTCGCAGCCACTGGCCAGGGCGTGGACCATCACCGTCGTCGCGCGCAGCACGTCCACGACCACCGCCACGCCGCCCGCCAGGCTCCCCGGCGGGATCAGGGACGGCAGCAGGTGCACATGGACCTTCGGACGGTCGGCCGGGTTCTTCTCGGCGGTCGTTGTCACGCGATGGTCTCCCGTTCTGGAACGACGATTATGTCATACGCACCCCGATCTGGGGAGGCATCCCCCGCCGGTGCCCTCGGCCCGGGGAGTTCCGGCCCCTCCAGTCGGCCCCAAATCGCGGCCCGCCAACGGCCTCCGCCGCCGGGCCACCTTCCCCTTCACGCCCCCGGCGATTTCCGGTACGCTTCGACCCTCCAGAAGCCCGACCGCCCGGCGCGACGCCAAGCCACGCCGGGCCGACCGGCCCGGGACCTCTTCCCCGTGCCGCCAATCCGTCCCTCGGGCTTCGGTCAGTCTCGTCGAGGTGCATGGATGCACGAGCCGAAAGGGCGCTTCCTGCCGCTGGCCGGGCCGCGGCGATTCATCGGGGACCTGGTGCATTTCGCGCACCGCATTCCCTCCGCGCCGGTGAGCCGGACGATGGACCTCAGTGCCCTGGCCGGGCCGAGGACGAGCCATCCGTCGCGGCCGTCGTGGGCCTGCCTGTTCATGAAAGCCTACGCGCTGGTCGGGGCGGCGAATCCCCCGTTGCGCCGATCGTACCTGGAATTCCCCTGGCCGCGGCTGTACGAGCACCCCTGGATGAACTGCGCGCTGGCGATCGAGCGGACCTATCGCGGCGAGGAGGGGGTCTTCGTCGGGCTGTTCCGCGCCCCGGAGCAGCAGACGATCGCCCAGCTCCAGCACTGGGTCGAGTGGTACAAGAATGAGCAACTGGAGAAGGTCGGCTTCTACCGGATGGCGCTGCGGTTCGCCCGGGTGCCGCGGCCGATCCGGCGGACATTCTGGTGGGCCACGCTGAACATCTCGGGCTACAAGCGGTGCAAGCGTTTCGGCACATTTGGCCTGTCGAGCTACGGCGCCCTGGGCGCCGAGCAGGTCCACCCGATCTCGCCCCTGACGACGACCTTGACCTATGGCCCGATCGACCCGGCGACGAAGCGGGTGGTCGTCAAGCTGATCTACGACCACCGCGTGCTGGACGGCGCCTACATCGCCCGCCGGCTCCGCGACATCGAGGACACCCTCAACGGCCCGATCCTCGAGGAGCTGAATGGCGGCCCGCCGACGATGGCCGTCAATCCCCCGGCCGCCGAATCGAGCCCTTCATCCTCGACCCCCGCCGAACCCCTCTTGAAGCCACATGCCGGCACCGTCCGGCCCGTCCGCGAGACCGAGACATCCGCCCAGGGCGAAGCCCCGAGCCGCTGAGAGGGGTGTGTCGGATGCCCCGTAGGTGGGGCGAACGCCGCTCGGCGGATGGCGCGAGGAGTCGGCGCCTTCTCCCCGCGCGCCGCGGGGAAAATGTGCCCGAAGGGCGGATGAGGGGCCGGTCGCGCGGCGTCGTCCTTGGTTCGCTCGATGGAGGCTTCTCCTGCAGACTTTCATCCCGACGCCGGCCGGCCCGGAACCGACCCCGGCCCCCGGGCCCGCCGCCAGGGCGGTCCCGACGGCCGTCGACGACTTTGGGTCCGATCGGGTGACGCCGACGGGGGGGCGGACGAGATCGGAAGGACCAGGCGCGGCCCCGGTTCCCGGTTTCGACGGGGGTGAAGGGCGGGACGGCAGCGGCGGTGGAGGCGGCAGACCGGGTCAGCGCCCGGCGGCCCTCTCGATCCGAGCATCCGGATCGAGCTAACAAATCACGGCGCGAGCCAGTCGACCACTCGCAGTCCGGGGACGTTCAGGTAATCCTGTGTGTTGTGCGTCGAGAGCGTTAGCCCATGGGTCAGGGCGACCGCCCCGTTGAGCAGGTCGAGATCGGGAGTCGCGAGCCCACGATCCAACTGCCACGCCCTGACCTCCCCGAACCTCTGGCGACATCCTCGTCGACGGGCAGAACCGACACCTGCGCCAGCAGACCCTCCAGCGCCTGCATTCGGCGGGGTGAAGCCGTCGCTCGGAGTGCCCACGCTCGAAGCTCGCCGAGCGTGACCGTGGAGACGCTCAGACGTCCGCCATACTGGACGAAGCGGCCGACGACCGCGCCGTTCTGCTTGATGTAGGCCGAGCAGATATCGGTATCGACGAGGAAGCTCACTCCTCGATCCCCCGACGGCCGATCTGCCGATGCCGTCGACTCCATTCGAGGTACTCGTCCAGCTCGGCGGCATCATCGCTCGCGATACCGGCGCTCTGACGGATCAGGGCCGGCGTGCGAGCATAGGCTCGAAGGGCGTCCACGTCGGCGGCCGTGAGCTCGGGATGAGCGTGGAGGAGGTCGTTGTCGCTGGCGCCGCGCTCGATCTCGCCGACCAGCGGCTCGGCGGCCAGATTCGTGCCCTTGACGATCCGCTGACCGGAGAGCACGGCCGGGTCGAAGACCAGGCGGTCGACCCACTGCTCGGCCCTGGGGATGTCATCGGGGATCGGCTCGGCGGGGATGATCGTGGCGTACTGCGGCGCGACCGTGACATACACCGCCTGCCCGTCGGGCAGCGGCGGCTCGCGGTCGAGCTCGACGAAGCGCCCATGGACGATACCCGTATAAGCCGGACTGGGCTCGGGCATGAATCACCTCCTCCACTTGCGACATCAGACCATGCAGCCCCGCGCCGCAGCAACCCCGGCTCGCCCGTGCGGCTGAACCGGCAAGGTGCCGCGGCGGGCCGTCGGCCCGTGCGGAGGAGCGGCGACCCGTGCCCACACCGCCCGAGGCCCTGAGCGGTCCCGGCCCGATCCGCCGGACGCCTTGGCCCGGGACCGAGACCGGCCCGGTCGCGGCGCGGAGGCGGGGACGGAAACGGAGGCGGAAACGGAGGCGGAGTGTCATCGACATTTCCGGCGGCTCCGTTCACTGGGCGGCGGACTGCGAGCCCATCGGGCTGCCGCGGATGCCCAGGCCGGAGGGCAGGGGCCTGGCGGCGACGCTGAAGCCCCGCGCGACCAGGTCGGCGCGGATGCGGCGGTACAGGCCGAAGCTGTCGGGGTAGACCCACAGCGTGACGGTCGAGCGTCTCGGGTTGAACCGGTTGATCGTCCGGTTGAAGTCCGAGAGCGGGTTCCGCGCCGAGTCATACGTCTCGCCCCGGTGGTCGGATTCGGGGACCAGCTCCCACCCCGCCAGCTCGTAGTGCCGGCTCACCCGGCGCTCGATCATCCGCTCGACCTCGTTGGGGATCACCGGGACCAGCTCGTAGGCCAGCGAGAACGCGCCGACCGGCCCGACCTTGCTGCTGATCGTGCCCACCCGGTCGGACAACTGCACGCGCGTCCGGGCGTCCGACCGCGTGAGCTGAAGCAGCTTGTCCAGGTCGATGTAGGTGATCCGGTCGCGGCGGAGCTCGAAGTGATACTCGTTGTCGGACACCGGGCGGGCGACGGGGCTCTTCGTCAGGATCGAGACCATCTTGGGCCGGGGCGCCGCGCGGAGGGTGGCGATCTCGTCGGCCAGCTTGTCGCGCTCGCCGCGGACGAAGCCGCCGCGCGATACGGCCTGCGAGATCCGGGCCGAGGGGTCCTTGACCTGGAAGCCGAGCTTGCGGGCGCGCGCGGCGTCAAGGGCCGCCTGGTCGGCGGCCCGGGCCATCCGCTTCGCCGCATCGGCCGCGCGGGCGTCGGCGCGGGCCCGGTCGGCGGCGGCGGCGTCGAGCGCCTTCTCCGCGGCGGCGACCTTCGCGTGGTCGGGGGCCGGCGGCGGAGTGGATGCCGGCGCGGGAGTCGGGGCAGGGGGCTCGTCGGCGGGGGCCGGTGCAAGAGCCGCCTCGGCGGCGGTCGGCTCGGGCGACGGTGCAGGCGACGGCTGCGCGGCGGCTGCCTCGTGCGGCTGTTGCGGCGGTGCTCCCTTCCTCGGCCGGAGCTGGATCGAGACGGTCAGCGCGACGATGGCGACGGCCACGCTTGCCAGCTCGAGCCAGGCCTTCCGGCGCATCCGGGCCGCTGCGGAGGCCGCCCGTTCGTCGGCATTCGCGTTGCCGCGGTGGTCATTTTCGGGCGTTCGTGACGTCATCGCCGCGTGGTCTCCTGGTCGTCCGGCAAGAGCGCGGTCTGCGGCCCGGCGACCTGCATCGACATCGGCCAGTCGAGGTCCGAGAAGGTGAGCTGCTGCCGCGCCGTCCAGAACGTCGTCCCGCCGCCGGCCTCGATCAGGAACTTGATCCGCGGTTTGGGACGGATCAACGGGTCCACCAGGGCCCGCTTGCGGACGATCGCCTGGAGCTCGCGCTTGAGCAGGTCCTCGCGCCTGTTGCCGCCGGCCGCGCGGGCCTCGAGCGCCTTGCGGGTGATGCGATACCCGCCGGGGTGCAGCAGGATGTCATCCCGCCGGCAGACCGCAACGATCTCGAACGGGACGTCGATCTGCCCCTGCCGGCGCTGGTGGTCGATCGGCGGCTGCGCCAGCGGCTTGAGCGAGTCGGGCTCCGAGTCCGGATCGGGGCTCATGGAGAACTCCGGCAGGCTCAGCCCCTGACCCGTGCTGCTCGAGCTCTGCGTCGGCTGGGTCGGGGCGCTGGACCACGAGCTTCGGGGGGACGACGATGACGAGGACGACGAGGCCGACGACGATGATGACGATGACGTGCTCGTCGAGCCGCTGTCGTTTGTCGAGGAGCTGTTGCTCGACCCGCTCGCCAGCCCGCCCAGGACGTTCGCGAGGGGCGGGGGGAGCGCCGACGCGAGCGACGGAGACACCGGCGGCGGGGTGCCGTTGGACGACGGCGGCGGAGTCCCCTGCATGGCCGACCAGTCCCCCGGAGGTGGGGTGCCCTGCGCGGGCGGCCCGTTCCCCTGCGGGAGGTTGCTGGCCGAGGGCGGGGCGGGCGCCGGCGTCCCCCATTCGGCCCCGGCCGTTCCGGGCAAGGCCGACGAGCCGGTTCCGCTCGCGCGGCCCGAGGACGACGCCCCGCGCCTGCCGCCCATTCCGCTCGACGAGCCCGAGCCATAACCGGAGTCGCCCGATCCTCCGCCCGCGGGAGTCCCGGACAGGTCCGGGGGCGTCTGGGACGGATCGGCCGATTCCTGCGGGAGTCCGGCGCCCGCGCCGGCCGCGGTGAGCGGCGGCTCGTCGGTGCCGGCGGATCCCGGAGGAGGCGTCCCGCCCGTCATCGGACCGCTGCCGGCCGCCCGTCGCGAGCCCGGCCCGGAGCCCGCGCCGGCGGGCTGGGGCATGCCGCTCGGAGGACCGCCCGAGAAGGCGGTGAACCCGGGGTCGGACGCCGGGGCGTTCGCGCCGGCGGTTGCCGGGGCGTCCGCGGGTCCGCCGGGAGACGGGGCGTCGGCGGGTCCGCCGAGCGGCGGGGCATCGGCGGGTCCGCCGGGCGCCGGGGTATTCGCGGCTCCGCCCGGGGTCGGGGCGTCGGCGAGTCCGCCGGGGGTCGAGGTGCGGCCGCTCGCCGATGGCCGCGAGCGCGAGGGCGAGGACGAGGTCTTCGAGGAAGCGGGGCTGCCGGGTTTCGCCGCACCGTCCTGGGCCGGCTCGAGGTCCGGCAGTGCATCGCCGCCGGCCGGTCCGGTGCCCCTGGCGCCGCTCGTGCCGCCGGCGGAGCCGGTTCCGTTCGGAACGCCGTCGCCCGCGAAGGTCGATCCGCCGCGAGGGCTTGCGGCGTTGCCCGAGGAGCCCGTACCGCGCCGGATGCCGACGCCGAACCGGCCCGGCGAGAGGTCCACCGGCCGGCCCTGGCCGCGCGGCGGACCGCCGGAGCCGGGGCCGCTGGTGTCCGTGCCGGACGCCGAGCCCGCGGCCGAGCCGGTGCCGAAGCCGCCGCCCGGCGCGGAGGACGCGGCGCCCGCGCCGTCGGTCGTGCCCGCGGGTGATCCCGAGCCGAACGCCGAGGCCAGGTCGCCCGACGCCGTTGCGTCGCCGCCGGATCGGGGTGACGAGCCCGGCCGTCCTCTCGACAGGTTCGAACCATAAGGGGCCAGCCGGGCCAGCGACCCGTCGTTGCCGCTGCCCGGAACGCCGTTGTCCCCGCCGCCGGCGCCGCCGCCCCAGCCGCGCGAGACCCCGCGAGACGACCCGCCGCCGGCGGCGGCGGCGGCGGTCCTCGAGCCCGCCTGCGACTGCCAGACGAAGTCGTCAGGGGAACTCTCGCCGTCATTCGCCGCACCGGGCCGGCCCATCGCGGCGCGCTGCCCGCGCTCGATGGCCCCGTTCAGGTCGATCTCGGGCGGCGAGTTGCCATCCCGGCCGGGGGCCTCGCGCGAGAGCGGCGGCGGGGCTCCGCCGCCCGCCAGGTCGGGCCAGCGCCCGCCCGAAAGGCCCGGCCGTTCGCTCGCCCCGGTCCGCGGCCAGCTCCCCGGCGCAGGCGACCCCGGATTCGGGTCGTTCGCCGCGACGCGATCGGCCGGGGGCCAGGCCGGCGACTGGCCCGCCGCGCCCTTCTCCGGCTCCTTCAATGGCTGCTGGCCCTCCGTGGCGGTGAGCCTGCGACGCGAGGCCTCGAGCTCCGCCAGCTCGGGCGAGTCCAGCGGCACCGAGCCGTCCCAGGTCGTCAGGTCGTCGAGATTCGGGATGTTGACGGCCAGGTCCTGCTCGATCAGCTCGTAGCCGAAGGCGACGCCCAGCGGCTCGAGCCGCTCGCGCAGGCGGTAATAGGGGCGAATCCCGTCCGGGCGGACCATGAAGACGAGGTAAGGGACCGCGGGGGCGCCGTCGGGAGTGTCGGATTGCTGGATATGCAGCATCTCGCGGGCGATCGCCAGGACGAGCGGGCTCACTCGCGGATTGATCAGCGGCGAGAGCTCCAGCGCCGTGAAGACTCGCCCGCTCGGCTGGAGCTTCACCGTGTCGCCCGAGCACTCCAGCACGATCGGCCGCCGCCAGGTCCCGTTCGGCCCCTTGTAGGGGAGGATCGCATAGCCCGTCTTCTGGCTGGCCTTCGCCGTCGCGGCCTTGAGGATGTCGCGTTCGCGCTCCAGCACATCACGCTCGGCGTCGAGGGTGGCGATCTCGATCTCGGCCCTGTCGGCGCGCCGGTCCAGCGCCGCGACCTGCTGGCGGACGAGCATCTCGCGGCGCTTCCAGCGTTGCGACTCGGCCTCGGAGCGGCGGATGGCCGCCTCGTGGGCCTCGGCATGCCGGTCGGCCTCCCGCGCGGCCTCGGCTTCCCGGGCGATGGCCCGATCGATCCGCGCCAGGATGGCCACGGTCGGGTCCTCGGCCGGCTTCGCGGGGGCTGGCGGCGGAGCCGGGACCGGCGGCTTCGGCGGGGCTGGGGCCGGACGGGGAGCGGCCACGATGACCGGCCGGGGCGGCTTGATGTCCGCCGTCGTCGGCTGCGGGCGTGCCCGATCGGCCTCGATCGTCCGGACGCGACGATGGACCGCGATCACGAGGTTCAGGGTGCCGGCCATGCTGGCCACGATCAGGACCAGGAGCAGACGCTCCGTCCAGACCGCCCCCTTGAGGTGCCTCATGGGTCCGGGTCCCCTCGTCCTCGGGTCGAGCTGATTCCGCCGCTCGTGCCAGCTTCCTGGTCCGGCATCGTCGAACTGAGACCTGATAATCGACAAACCGGGGCGACATCCTATAACAAGACCGCCGTTCCGGCGACGCGGATCCGGCGCGCATCTCCTCATCAGGATCGGCCGGTTCCGCGCCAGACTTCAGAAAATCCGTGAGAACCGGCGCAGGTCGCGAATGCGCCATAGCCTCACGAACCCGCCCACGCGTTCTGATCGGTCCAGCAGGGCGAGACTCGGCCGGGCCGAGGCGGATCGCTCGGATGAGGTCCCGGGGCACCCTCGGACCGCCGAATTGTGGCAGTAATGCCTCCTCAGGCCGGCGAAAAGTGGCAGTTCTACCCCCCAAATCGCCCAAAAGTGGCAGTCCTTGGGCTCCGAGTGGCAGTCATTCGACCCAAAACCTGGCTCGGGAGGCCGATTTTCGACCCAAAATCGGCTTCTGGAGGCTGGTTCTGGCAAAAAGTGGCACCTGGTGGCAGGTTTTGGGGACCTCGAGCGTCGGATTTGTGGATCGTGAGGATGGTATGGTCGCCAACGCGGGTAAACGGATGCCTCGCCTCGGTGCAGCGACGCGGTTTGTCCGCCCGCGCACGGCGTGGGACACGCCCGCATGCCGCGTGGCGACGAGCTCGGCGAGCCCGCTCGGCGCGGCCAGATGGCCTGTCGCGACCAATCTCCTGGGCCCCAATTCGCGTGACTTTTCCGCGCAGAATCATGTCCCCTATCTACATGATGTATCAGGTAACCGTCCAGTGCCTTGAAAAGGATGCGGCGCTCTGACGACTTGCCCTGGAGGGGATCTCCCTATTATCTTCCGGACTTATGAGCGAGCAGGAGGTTCCCACGGCGCCCGGATGCCCCGAATGCGCGCGGCTGCGTCGC
>DAIDHB010000320.1 GCA_027452145.1 Planctomycetales bacterium | reverse complement strand
GGTGTCACCCTCCCGGCCGTGACCCCGCGTGGCGGGGTCACGGCCGGGAGGGTTCGTCGCGCGGAATCGGTGTGTGGCGCGGCGGTCCGATCCGGGGGGCTGACGCCCCCCGGCTACGTCCGATCGCCCCCTGACGGGGGCCTGGAGCCCTTCCGGGACAGACTCTTAACAATCCGCACCGTGTTATCGCCACGGCCGGGCGGTTTTTCAAGTAGGTCGGGCATTCCTGCCCGACGCGGGCCCGGTACGGAGTCAGGCTGAGAGCCTGACCTACTACGGCGATCCGCCCGGCGGACGGGCTCCGGCCCGAGGGTTCGGGAAGCCTTC
Source organism: Planctomycetales bacterium (assembly GCA_027452145.1). Classification (GTDB taxonomy): domain Bacteria; phylum Planctomycetota; class Planctomycetia; order Isosphaerales; family Isosphaeraceae; genus JAKAUH01. The sequence goes on along the minus strand of DAIDHB010000320.1, from coordinate 2,294 downwards.
AGACAGGTCGGACGGATCGGTCCGATCGGACGGGCTCCGTGGGCGGAGGTGCGGGGGCACGATGTAACGATCGTCGCCGGCTCCTGCCGGAGAATTCAGGCGAACCGGCGACGTGAGTCGCCGGGTGCTTCCTCTTCCGGCGTGATGACCCGGCGCCTCACGTCGCCGGTTCGCCTGGGACGGACCCTGCGACTGACCTCGCCGGTTCGCCGGAGGGAATCGCCGCCGCCGAGAAACGCATCCCACGAGTGGCTTCTGCCCGCCCCGACTGGTAAGATCGCAGTCGCTGCAAGTCACCAGACCTCCCACCCTCTTCAGGCAGGGGAAAGGACGGCAACCATGGGTACGCGTCGCGCGTTTCTGGGAGACGTCGGACGGGGCATGCTGGTCGCGAGCGTCGGCCTCGGCACGGCGCTCGACATGGGGCTCACGCCGGCCCTGGCCCGTGGTGACGGCGACCACGACGACCTCGGCGGGCGCATCACCTTCGGCGAGCTCGAGCCCCTCGTCGGCCTGATGCAGGACACGCCCGTCGCCAGGCTCGTGCCGGTGCTGGTGGAGAAGCTCAGGACCGGCACCGATCTGAAGCAGCTCGTCGCCGCCGCGACACTGGCCAACGCGCGCACCTTCGGCGGCGAGGACTACGTCGGCTTCCACACCCTGATGGCCCTGGCGCCCGCCTATCACATGGCGCGCGAGCTGCCCGAATCTCAGCGCGCCCTGCCCGTGATCAAGGTCCTGTATCGGAACACGAACCGCATCCAGGAACACGGCGGCCGGCCCTCCGAGGTCCTCCACCCGGTCAGGCCGGGTGCCCTCTCGGCCGGCCAGGACCCGGGCGAACTCCTGCGCGACGCCGTGCGCCACAAGGACATGGCCGCCGCCGAGCGGACATTCGCGGCGATCGCTGCCGGCTCCGGCTCGCCCGACGACGCCTTCAACAGCCTGCTCGTCGCCGTCGAGGACCACACCGAGGTCCACCGCGTCGTCCTGCCGTATCGCGCCTGGGAGCTGCTGGACGTCGTGGGCAAGGAGCAGGCGCACACGATGCTCCGCCAGTCGGTGCGCTACTGCGTCAAAAGCGAGCGCGCGGGGAATCACCCCGCACGTCCCGATGAGCCCGCATCCCTTTTGCCTCGGCTGTTCGACCAGCATCACCTGCCGCGCACGTCCCCCGGCACGAAGCGGCCGGGCGACGCATGGGTGTCGTCGATGTGCAAAACGGTCTTCGAGTCGAGCCCGCCCGCGGCGGCCGACGCCGTCGCCGCGGCCCTGGACGAGGGGATCGGCCCGCAGGATGTCGGCGAGGCGATCGCTCTGGCGGCGAACCAACTGGTCCTCCGGGACGCCGGCCGCCCCGAGCGCTGGGCCTCGCCGGGCAAGCCGCCGGGGAGCGTCCACGGCGACTCGATCGGCGTCCATGCCAGCGACGCGGTCAACGCCTGGCGGAACATGGCCCGCGTGGTCAACCCGCGGAACGCCGCCGCCTGCCTGATCCTCGCCGGCTACGAGGTCGCCCGCGACCGCGAGGCCCGCGCCGCCGATTTCCTCAGGTGGACCCCGCGCCCGCTCGCCGAGTTCCTCGACGCCGTCAAGCCGGCCGACCCGAAGGCCCTGCTGGCCGAGGCCGAGAATGCGATCCGGGCGAACCAGCAGGAGATCGCCTCGGCGGTCGTGCACCGCTACGGCTCGCTCGGCCACGACCCCGCGCCGGTGTTCTCGCTGTTGCTCAAGTACGCCGTGAGCGAGGACGGCGCGCTGCACGCCGAGAAGTATTACAACACGGTCCGCGAGGAGTTCGCCTCGACGCGTCCGGCCTTCCGCTGGCGGCAGCTCGTCGCGCTGGCCCGCGTGACCGCCAGCGAATGCGGCCGCCCGGCACCGGGCGTCGCCCACGCCCGCGAGCTGCTGGGAGTCTGAAAGTCGCTGTCCGAGAGGGCAAGCCAAGGGCGTCACCCTGATTCGACGGTCCCGACCCCGTCATGCGCCCCGGCTGCCCGCCCGATCCGGTGTAGGAGGAGGCTCCGTCCGCCGATCCCGCCGAAGCCCCGGCCCGCCTGGTCGGGGGACGGAGCCCCCTCTACAAGATTCGGAGCCGACGGGCGGACGCATGCCGATCACCTGTGAGCTAGAGCGCATTGCAGATGGGTGGATCACGGAGGGGCCGGGCCGGGCCGGCCAGGAGTCTGTACCGACAGGGCTCCGAGCCCCCGTCAGGGGGCGATCGGACGTAGCCGGGGGGCGTCAGCCCCCCGGGCTCGGACCGACGCGCCACTCACCGAAGTTGCGAGCCC
>DAIDHB010000319.1 GCA_027452145.1 Planctomycetales bacterium | reverse complement strand
GCCCGAGGACGCGCATCTCCATCTTCCTGTGATCCAGGCCGAGCTGGCGGAGGATGGTCGCGTGCAGGTCGCTGTAATAGTGCGGGTGCTCGACGGCCTTGTAGCCGACGTCGTCGGTGGCGCCATGAACGGTGCCGCCCTTGATGCCGCCGCCGGCCAGCCAGGCGGTGTAGCCCCGGGGGTTGTGGTCGCGGCCCGTCGTGTTCTGCGACCAGGGGCTGCGGCCGAATTCGCTGGTCCAGACGACGAGGGTCTGGTCGAGCAGGCCGCGCGTCTTGAGGTCGCGGATCAGACCGGCGATCGGCCGGTCGGTCGCGCGGCAGAGCGGCGCGTGGGTGCGGATGTCGCCATGCGCGTCCCAGGCGCCGTTGCCGCCGCCGGCGTGGCAGACCTGGATGAATCGCACGCCCCGCTCGGTCAGGCGGCGCGCCAGCAGGAGCTGGCGGCCGAAGTCCTCGGTGGCGGGGTCGCCGATCCCGTAGAGGTCCAGGACGTGTTTCGGCTCATTGGAGAGATCGACGGCCTCGGGCGCCGAGAGCTGCATCCGCGCGGCCAGCTCGTAGGCCTGCATCCGCGCCGAGATGTCCGACTCGAGGGTGTGGCGGTCGCGGAAGTCGCGGTTGAGGTCGGCGAGCGCTTCCATCCGCCGCTGGCGGTCCGCTGCACTCGTCCCCCGCGGCGGCCGGAGGTTGGGGATCGGCGATTCGCCCGTCTGGAACGGCGTCGCCGACACCGAGGCGCCCAGGTAGCCGCCGGTCAGTTGCACGGGCGAGGACGGCCGGCCGATGTTGACGAACGTCGGGAGGTCCCTGTTGGCCGTGCCGAGCGCGTAGGAGACCCAGCTCCCGAACGTCGGATGATCAAACGGACGCCCGCGGTGGCCGGTGCAGGTCTCGATCACGGCGGGGAAGTGGTTTCCCTCGTGGCACCACATCGAGCGGACCACGGCGATCTCGTCGATCACGCCGCCGATGCAGGGGAACCAGTCGGAGACGGGGATGCCCGACTTGCCGTACCGGGTAAACTTCCGCTCGCAGTGGATGACCGGGCGCCTCATCTCGGCGGAGTTATCGCCGAAGCCGACGACGTCGATGAGCTTGCCGGCCCACCTGTTATCCTTGGGGTCGAAGGTGTCGATGTGGCTGACGCCGCCGCACATGAACAGGAAAATGACCGACTTCGCTTTCGGCTCGAAGTGGGGGCCGTGCAGGGTGGCCTCGATCTCGCCGGCCTCGGCCCAGGTGCCGCCGAGGGCCACGCCGAGGAAGCCGCCGCCGGCCCGGCGGAGAAAATCGCGCCGGGAGACCCGGCCGCAGGGGTACAGCGAATCGACGCTCATGAGATCGTTCACCGGACGTAGAGGAATTCGTCGAGGTTGAAGAGGAGCCAGGCGAGGCCCTTCAGCCGCGACGGGTCGCGATCGAGGTAGGCGAGGCAGCGGTCGCGCTCGGGCGGCGTGGGCGGCCTGGCGATCGCGATCCGGTAGGCGAGGTCGACGGCCGCCGCGAGGTCACCCCCGGACTGGTCTTTCAGCCGACGGGCGAATCGCTCCGTCGCCCGCTCGACCGCGTCGCCATTCATCAGGAAGAGCGCCTGCGGCGGGGTGACGGTCCTGGTGCGGACGGGGCAGGGGACGCGGCCGTCGTCGACGTCGAACGCCTGGAGGAAGACCGGCACGACGTCGCGGCTGGTCGAATATCCGCGGATCATGTAGGCAGCGCGGCGGATCGAGGCGCCGACGGCCGGCGGGCGTACGGCCGACGAGCCGCCCCGCATGCCGCCCCGGCCGCCGGACGGGTCGAACGACGGCCCGCCGACCACGATGTCGAGGCCGCCGGCCGCGGACCAGATCGCGTCCCAGATCGGCTCGGCCTCGAGGCGGCGGAGCGGGAAGCGCCAGAGGTAGGCGTTCGTCGGGTCGCTCGCGGTGTTGGACTCGGCGATTGACGACGGAGCCTCGGAGGCGCGTTTGTAAGCTTCGGACGTGACGATCAGGCGATGGATTGCCTTCATCCGGAAGCCGCGCGCGGCGAACTCGGAGGCGAGCCAGTCGAGGAGCGCCGGATCGGCGGGCGTGCCGCCAAGCTCGCCGAAGTCGCTGGGCGTTTTGTGCAGCCCCTCGCCGAAGTGCCACTGCCAGAGCCGGTTGACCGCGACGCGGGCGAACAGCGGGTTCTCGGGCGCCGTGAGCCAGTCGGAGAATGCCTCGATCCGGCCCTCGTGGAGGTCGGGCTTTTTGGGCCCGAACGGCCAGCCGGGCTCGACCGGATGGTTCTTCTCGGGCCGCTCGGGGTCGCCGCTGGTAAGAATGTAACTGGGCTCGGCCTCGCGCTTCGGGTCCACTTCCACGGTCCAGAATGCCGGGAGCGACGAGCGGCCGCGCCGGGTCGGGGCATCGCCGAGCCTGCGCCTGAGGTCGCGGTATCGCTTTTTGTCCGCGTCCGACATCACGGCGAGGATCTTGTCGGTGTCGATCCGGAGCACCGGGAAATAATCGTCGGCGATCTTCCGCTCAGCGGCCGAGCGAATTCGCTCCGGCTTCAAAATGACCTTCTGAACGTCGGGCGGGAGCATGCCGACCCGCTCGTCGTACAGCCGCTTTTTGTACGGTCCGATCAGTGCTTCAATCGGCCCCTCGACCTCCGCGCGTTTGCGCTCGGCCTCGTCCAGGGCCCGGCCCTCGGCGATCACTTCTGCAGGAGTCGCGAGGATCACCTTGCGGACGACCAGGGGGTCGAAGAGCGCCTTCATCGCGTAGTAGTCGCGCTGGCGGATCGGGTCGTACATGTGGTCGTGGCACTTGGCGCAGGCGACGGTCATGCCCATGAAGGCGGAGGAGACCGTGTCGACGGCGGCGATCGACAGCTCGCCGGCGTCCTTGCCGTCGCGCACGACGGCGCCGCGGGCGAGCAGGCCGAGGGCGAACAGGTCGTCGGGGCGCGGCTCCTTGCGGCTCCGAAAGCCCGTGGCCGACATCTGGGTCCGCTCGGTCGTTCGGTAGCCGGTCAGTTGGGCGCGGACGAACTGGTCATAGGGGAGGTCGTCGTTGAGGGCGCGGATGACCCAGTCGCGCCAGAAGTGAATGCCCGGGGCGGCAACCATTCGCTCGTCGACGTCGGCGTAGCGCAGAACGTCGAGCCAGTGCCGGCCGTAGCGGACGCCGTGCTGCTCGCTCGCCAGGAGCCGGTCGACGACCTTTTCATAAGCATCCGGCGACTCGTCGCGGAGGAAGGCTTCCTGCTCCTCGATCGTCGGCGGGAGCCCGGTGAGATCCAGGGTGACGCGGCGGAGGAGCGTCCGCCTATCGGCCGGCCCGAGCGGCGTCAGGCCCTTCGCTCGGTGGTCCGCGGCGAGGAAGGCGTCGATCGGATTGACCGAGGCCGAGCCCGCGGGCGGTTTCGGTCGGACGACCGGCTTGAGGGCCCATGAATTCGGTTCGGCGCCCTTTGTCGCGGCCAGCGCGAGCAACAGGCAGGCGACGGCCATCGCGATCCGTTCCGGCTTTCGCTGCACGATTCCTGCTCCGGGCGCGGGGGGGCGATGCGGTGGGATTTCCATCGGGCGGCCAACCGAACAATAGCTTACCGGAGCGGACCGATCGTGTCACGGCTGATGGCCCGGGCGAGCATCCGGGTCGGAGGCGGCTCTCGGCGGTCGGCGGTGATGCTGGCGTCTCGTCGCCGCTGTGGACGCAGGGTTGTTGGCGCCCCTCGCTGGAGACGACACACTGACACAAACCAACGTCGTTCAGTGATACGATCATCCGGGAGGCACGTCCATGCTCCGATCCCTGTCCGCCCCAGGTCGGATTCGACGACTCGCGACGACCGCGGTGCTGGCCGGCCTGCTGCTGGTCGTCCCGATTGCCGCGGTCGCGAGGGACGACTCCGGATCCGACAAAGGTCTGGCCTTTACAGGCCGCGTGGTCGATCTGGAGACCAGGAAGCCCGTGGAAGGCGTCTCGATCGTGGTCGTGCGATCGCTCCCCGGTGGCTCGTCCGAGGCGCTTCCCTCCTGGGCGGGCGAAACAACAATCCGGACCGACGCCGACGGCCGGTTCCGGCTGGAGTTCCCGCCCGGACAGGTGGCTGAGCGGCGGCTGTCTCTCATTCTTCGCATCCGGCATCCTGAATATGTCCCCCGGAAGTCCCTGAGTGTCAAGCTCGTCGACGTGGCTCGCGGCGTGGCCAGGGGCGACAAGCCGTTCTTCGAGACCGTCACGCTGGAAAAGGGCGTGGAGTACACCGGGCAAATCGCTACGCCGGCGGGCAAGCCGGCTGTCGGTGTCCCCTATCGGTTCGAGAACTGGGCCTGGGGGAACAATCGCTCTCCCCAGTTTCAGAACGACGAGGAAGGCCGGACCGATGACGACGGTCGGTTTCGTCTGCGAATGCCGAAATCCCACTCGGTGGCCCTCTACATCAGGCCGCCCCAACCGGCCCGGGCGAGTTTCCCGTATGCGCCCTATCAACACTTCTGGGGCACGGACCAGCCCGGCGAGCATCCGGATGTCTGGGCCCCGACCAACCTCGGCCGGATCGTCCTGTCGCGCGGCGTGCGGCTCTCCGGACGGATGGTCGACCTCGACGGCAAGCCGATCGCCGGCCAGACGATCACGGCGTACGCCGTCCGGGGCCGGGACAAGCATTTCGCCACGACGGAGGCCGACGGGACGTTCTCGCTGGGCCCGCTCCGGCCGGCGAATTACCTGGTCTACGGCCAGGGGCAGGATGGATACGGCGGCGTGTCGCCGGATCTCCCCGCGCTCCTGAAGCCAATCACCGTCATCCAGCCGATAAAGGTGTACCTGCGGGACGGCGTCCTTCCGCCGCCGCTGGTCCTGCGCGAGGTGCCGACGGTCCAGGTCGAGGTCCGGTTCGTTGATTCGCAGGGGCGGCCCTCGGCCGGCAGCCCGGCCAAGGTCTGGGGTATCATCCCGAACGCGCAGGGCCAGGCTGATCCCTTCGGCGCCCACTCGACCGTCGGCGGCCGTCTCGCTTCGCAGATCAACGACCCCGAGCCGCCGGACACCGCCGACCGCCTCGACTGGGCCATGCAGGACCGACCCGAGGCGAACGGCCGGATCGTCTTCCGCGCTCCCAGGGGATTGCGGGACGCCGAACTTTCCACCTTCCCTTTCGATGAAACCATCGCGTACAAGACCCGCCTGGAGGAGAACGGCCCGCTGAAATACTGGGGCGGCGGTTCGCTCGGGATGCTCGACCGGGACCGCACGATCACCGTCGTCAGCTACCGGGCGCCGACCGTGATTGCAACGATCCGGACCGAGGACGGGGCGGCCCCGAAGGATCTCCAGGTCAACGCCGGCTTCAATCGCCGGGGCGGCGATTACGGCTCTCGCTTCATCCAGCAGGCCGACGGCCGATATCGCAGCCAGAGCCTCATGCCCGACCACGAGTATGAGATCACCGCCTGGGATCGCGAAGGCGGTTATGTCCCGCGGAAGGTGCACCGCGTCAACCTCCCCGAGGGCGGCTCGGCCGAGCTGACCCTGGTCCTGCGGAAGAAGCCGAAGCCACCCGAGGTGGGCAAGCCGGCGCCGGCGTTCGCGTTCACGACGCTAGACGGCCGCGAGGTGAGCCTCGCCGGCCTGCGCGGCAAGGTCGTTCTGCTCCAGTTCGACTACCCGGTCCACGGACTCCAGGGACTCGCGGCTCTCAAGAGGATCCACGAGCGGTTCCGGCGGGATCCGCGGTTCGTCATGCTCGGCCTCAATCTGGGCAGCGACGCCGCGGAGGTCGAGCGGATCATCAGGGCCAATGACGTGACCTGGCCGCAAGCCGTCCTGCGGGACCGTGGTTCCGATCCGATCGTGCAGGACTACAACGTCAGGCCGCCGTATCCGACCTTCCTGATCGGCCCCGACGGCAAGCTGATCGCCAGGGGCCTCCAGGGCGAGCCGCTCGAGAAGGCCGTGTCCGAGGCGCTGGGCGCCTTGTGATAGGCTTGCCCACGGAAAAAGGGGACAGGCACCCGGCCCTCAGGCATTTGGGCGATCGGCGTGAGGAGATTCACCCGTCCCCCGATCCAGGCCCGACGCGCCAGCGAGTGAGAGTCGGTCCTGGAAGGGCCCTCAGCCCCCGTCAGGGGGCGATCGGACGTAGCCGGGGGGCGTCAGCCCCGCGGGGTCGGACCGCCGCCTCCCACACCGATTCCTCCCGACGGACCCTCCCGGCCGCGACCCCGCGACGCGGGGTCGCGGCCGGGAGGGTGACGCGGATGTCGGAGAGAAGAGGGGTCGCATGGCAGCCCGGGGGGCTGACGCCCCCCGGCTACTTCCTGACGCCCACTTCGTGGGCTCTCGAGACAGCCCCGGAATCCTGCGGGAATCGGCCATGCACTCGCTAGGGCGTCGGGCTCTTAGGGCCCCCGGCAACATCGGGTACGGGATTATCCGCCGTTCGCCTTGGCGGCTGAAACTGCGGTCGGGCGGGCCGGGCGCCAGGCCCCTTTTTCCTCCGCCGTTGGCCTGACGCGGACGATTGGGCGGCCGCACGGACGGGCCGGTGTCAGGCCAAGAGCCTGACCTACACGGGTACGGCGTCATTTAGCGCTCCACCCCGCCGTCCACGATGTACTTGTACTGGATCTGGACGCCGCGGAAGAACCCGCGCGTCGGCTTGAGCGGGGCCGCTCGGCCGGGGGGATCCGGAGGATCCGGGGCGATCGGCTGGCCGAAGTCGTCGGGCCGATGGAGCTCGGTCGCCAGGCCGGTCAACTGGAGAATGCCGGTCGTTCCCTCGCGGGTGACGAAAAGGAATGTCGCCTTGTTTTCGGGATGATAGGTCTTCGTCGCCGGGTCGAAGTCCATGAGCAGCTCGCCGGCCGGGCGGTCGAGCTGGGGGACCTTCTCGGCGCGGAGGTCGTTTCCGATCCTGTCGTAGAGGCTGTTGTCCACCTGCCAGGCGCGAAGTCCCAGCGCCTGGAGTGCGTAGTACGAACGGTCGGAACCTGGCGCCCTGTACTCGATGCCCCTCAGGTCAAGGCCCTCCTTCGCCGCGAATTCGGCGACCTGATCGCCCCTGGCCTTCGCGGGGTCGCCCAGCTCGCCGGACCACTTCGTCTCTCGGCCGGTGTCCAGGTCCTTGAAGGTCCGGTAGTACTCCTGGGCTTGCGGCGGGCCGATGATCACATTGGCCCAGCCGTCGTCGTCCTTGACCTTCGGCCCGGTTGGGAACGGTTGCTCGGCCGAGACCGCGGCGACGGGAGGCGCATCCGGCAGAGGCGGCAGGCTGATCTTTGAGTACGCGGGATCATCCGTGAACTTCTTCCAGTTCTTCTTCCACCAGACGGCCCAGCGCGTGGCCAGGCCATGGTAGAGCCAGCGCTGAATCCAGCGCTGTTTGGGCGTCCCGCTCAGATGAATGAAATTCAGCTCGTCCTCGTTGAACCGCTGCCCCGTGATCGCATGGAGCGCCCCGGTGACCTCGCGATACGCCCGGCCGAACGAGAATCCCTCGCCTCGGTCAGTCTCGTCGAGGTCGTGTTTCCGCAGGAATGCGCGGAGCCCCGGGTCGTCCATCCTCAGCCCGAAATCGCTCGCGGGCGCCAACAGGGTGCGCGGGATCGCGCGGATCAAGGCCGGGACGGCTCGCGGGTCGCCGATGGCCCGCAGGGTGAATCCCAGCGAGCGGAGCGGCCCATCAGCCGTGGTGCGGTCGAGTTCCTCGATCAATGCGGGTACGGCGGGCCTGCCGATCTGGGTAAGCCGGCGCGCGGCGGTCCCCCACTCCTTCGGGTTGCGGATGTCGGTGTTCCGCAGCGCGACGATGGCCTGCTGGATCTCCTCGGCGGCCGGCCCGGAGGCCGGAGCCGGCTCCTTCCGGTCCTGGGCCGTTGCCACAGCCGGAATGGCAATGGCGATGAGAACGACCAGGCCGCCGCGTCTCATACACAAACCCGCTGATCCGGTCCGGTGCCTGGGAGGTCGAGGCTCCTGCCGAGCCTTCCCCCGCGGCTCGGCAGGAGCCTCGCCCTCCCGACCCGATCGGAAAGCATCAGCGGGCTCGTGAATCAGAGACTTTCCCATCATTGACAGCTCCAGGTGCTCGGGCTTCTCGCTTCAGCCCAGAGGATGATGCAGCTCTCTTGCTGCCCCGCGTACGACAACTGTAGCATCTTCTTCAGGGACGGTCGACCGGCTTGTGTTGAGGCGGAACGGCCACGACGTGGCGGCCGTTATGGACGTATCGAGTCTCGAGCGTGAAACGGGGGTGATCGCCGTGCGGAAAGGGACGTCGCGGAAGCGCCGGGAGAAGGGGCGAAGGGGGATCGGCCGGGTGATGGCGGCCGTGGCGCTGGCGGCGATCGGGCTGGCGCTGACGCGACGGATGAACCCGATGGACCTGGGGGCGTTCGGGCCGCTCGTCGCGATTTTACTCTGGCTGTTCTACACGGGCCTGGTCGAGAGGCGTCGGCTCGAGGGCTTCCACTACGCGACGGCGGTCGTCACCGTGCTGGCCTCGGGCTTCCTCGCCCGGCAGATCGCCCTGGATAACTTTCGGCCGCTCGGCCCGATCGCGAAGGGCTCGCAAGTGGCGGCCCTGGTCGAGCATCTGATCGGTGCGGCGCTGAGCCTGGGTCTGGGACTCGCGGCCGGTATCGCCGTTCGGAGGCTGGAGCAGGCCAGGGGATGGGACCTGGCGCCGTTCTTCCGGGGCGCCATCGTCGGGTCGTTCCTCGCGGTGCCGATCGTGCTTGTCATTCTCGACCAGGACTCGCTGACGAATCCGAATTCCGGCGACCGCTGGACCGCCCTGGGCGTCATCGCGGCGGGGTTTGCCTTCGGAGGAGTCGTCGAGACTGTCCGGGCATGACGGACGCGGGACGATCCCGCGCGGATGGTTCATGCGATCCGCGCGGGACGTCCGGAATGGATCGTCACGCCGGGATCTCCGAGGTTTTCCCGACGGCACTCCGAGCCCCCGCCAGGGGGCGATCGGACGTAGCCGAGCAGCGTCAGCCGCCCGGGTCCGACCGAAGCGCCACACACCGATCCCTCTCGACGGGCCCGCCCGGCCGCGACCCCGCGTGGCGGGGTCGCGGCCGGGCGGGTGACACGATGGTGGGAAGATGAGGTTCGTCTGGCGTCCCGGGGGGCTCACGCCCCCCGGCTACGTCCTGACGCCCACTTCGTGGGCTTGCAAACAGTCCGGAGGGGCTAACGCCCCCCGGCTACGTCCTGACGCCCACTTCGTCGGCTTTTGGGACCGACACTCACCCCAGGAGCCGATGCACATCCTTCAACTTCGACGCGATGTCGATCTCCTGCGGGCAGGCGGGCAGGCAGTCGCCGCAGCCGGCGCAGGAGCTGCCGTTCTTCGTCAGGGCGGCGTATTCCTTCTGCGCCCGGTCGAGGTCGTAGTAATCGCGGGCATAGCGCTCGTAGCGGAAGATATCGGCGATGGCGAGATGCTCGGGGCAGGTGGAGACGCACTCGGCGCACAGCAGGCAGGTCAGGCCCTTGTTGTACCCGGCCAGCAGGGCGAGCGTGGCGTGGTCGTGCGGGGCCATCGCCAGACTTGCGGTGGCGGCGCCCGCGTTCTCGCGGAACTGGTCGAAATTCTTGGTCGCGATCACCGCGCCGGTGAGGTTCTCGTTCGACCTCAGCCACTTGACCATCGCCGCGGCGGGGGTGGTGTCGTGGTATTTGGGATCAGCGAGCAGCTTCTTGAACTTCGGATCGCTGGCGGCACGGCCCACGCCGCCCATCGTCTTCATGGCGATCGTCGCGATGTCGTGCTTCTTCGCGACGTCGATCCACTCCCCGACCTCCTTGCGGTCGTTGTACGTGTAGAAGAACTGGGTCGCGTCATACGGCTGGTGCTCGGCCAGGTAGTCCAGGATGTCCCAGGCCATGTCGCCGCCGATGTTGTTGTAGTGGTGCTGCGAGATGGCCAGGTGCTTGACCAGGCCCTCCTTCTTGAGCCGCTCGAACGCCCGGACCATGCCAGGGTTCTGCTTGGCCTCCTCGATCGAGTGATACCCGAAGTGGAACTTGAAGACGTCGTAGTAGCCGACGCCCGACGCCTTCAGGCAGCTCTTGACGAACTGGTAATGCTGTTCCTCGTCGATCCGGCCATGCGAATGGTCCCCGCCCACGCGGTCGACGACGCACTCGAGGTAATACGACTCCCTCGGTTGGCTCTTGAGCGGCCTCGGGAGCGAATCGGCGGTCCACCTCTGGGCCTTGTGCCAGTAGTTGACCCCGGCGTGAACGGCCCTGGGGATCAGCTCCTTCGTCCAGTCCGAGGCGCCGATCAGCCAGCCGATCTCGAGGCCGGTGCGGCCGTACCGGCGTTTGGGGAGCTTGTCGGAGGCGGCCTTCTCGTCGGCGGCCGCCGGCAGGTTGCCGATGCCGGCCGCGGCCACGCCCGTCGCCCCGAGCCGCATCATGTCACGCCGAGAAAGGTTCTGGTTCTGCGCGCCATCCGACATATCCGTACTCCCTTTCGTCTGTGGATCGAACGTGGAAAGCGGACCGGTTCCGGCGACGCTTCCAGTTTACTGTGCCGGCGGGGGCGGTCAACAAGCGATTGGGGCGGCTGGCCGGCGGGGCATCGCGATCAGGAGCCCGAATGGCGCCGGGAACGCGCCCCGGAAAAGTTCCGACTTCGCCCCCACTGGAGGTACTCCAGGCCGATTCTCTCGAGGATGCGGACCGCCTCGTAGTAGCGGAGCCACTGCCGGATCGGCCGGATCGGCCAGGTGAGCTTCCAGGCCCCAAGGATCGCGCCCTTCCACGTGTATCGGTAGACGCCTCGGGCCTCGTCCAGTTCGACGTATCCGACGCCGACGAAATGCTCGATCTCGCGCCGGAGCGATTTGCGGAGGAATTCGAGCGGGTCGGACGTGTCCCGGGGCGCGGGAATTCCGTCGGAGGCATAGTGCGCCACGCTCGCCTCATGGACCTGGTACAGCCGATATGGGTCCTTGATCCAGGAGAAGGAGCCGCTGCCCTTGCGGACGCGGTCCGACCGCGGGAACAGGCTGGGGACGCCGCTATTCCCGGTGGTCAGCGAGGTTCCGTCCGTGAACTCGCTTGCGAACTCGAGGATGGTCACGACCTGCCGCGCCAGTCCCGATGCGCCGAAGACGGTGACAAGCTGGGCGGTCCGACGCGCCTCGGGGTTTTCGAACAGCGTGACATAGCCGTTGGCATTCTTGAACGAGTCCATGAGAGAGAACGAGCCCCGACACTCGAATCCCAGGCCCTTGAGGTCGGGGACGGTCCGCGCAATGCTGTCGGCTGCGCGTTGCGGAATCAAGGCGGAATCGATCGGCTCGAAGCCCGGATCGGCCTTGATCCACTGCCCTGTCTTGAAGATCAAGGGACCGGCGATCACCGAATAACCGATCGCCAGGCCGAGCACGATCGGGAGGACGTTCTGCCCCTCTGTCAGGGACCGCAAGCACCAGGCGTAGAAGGCGATGACGGCGATAATCGTCATCAACCCGCCGATCGTCATGGCCCGGCGGGGGAATCCCGAAGGCCGGTGCGTCGATGGCTTTGTCTGGATCGACATGGCGATGGGGTCCAAAATGGGCCGACAGGATCGGGGCCGAAGAAACGTGGGACGAGGGCCGATTTCGTCGGCATTCCTGCCCGTCGCGGTACCGGGCAGATCGGGCGGAGTCGGACCCGCGTCGGGCAGGAATGCCCGACCTACTTGATGATGAGTCGTGACACGGTCATCCTTCTATCCGATGCCGGGTGGGGAATCCAGCCTGGGAACTCGGGCATCGCGATGCAGAAAGCTTTCGGTCCCGGCGGAACGGCGAGGAAGAACGAACATGTTTCGACATTTCGGCTGGATCATCGGGTTGACCGCGTTGGCAGCACTGGGCCCTCGTGACGCGGCGGGCGTCGAGGATAAGAGGCCGAACGTGATCGTCATCCTGGCCGACGACCTGGGACCGGGCGACCTGTCGTGTTACGGCGGCTCGATCGCGACGCCGAACATCGACCGGATGGCGAGGGAGGGAGTTCGATTCACCCGGTATTACTCGGCCTCGCCGATCTGCTCGCCGTCGCGGTGCGGATTGATCACCGGGCAGTTCCCGGCCCGGTGGCGGATCACCAGTTATCTCCAGACCCGCGCGGGGAACCGCGAGTGCGGGCAGGCGGATTTCCTGGATTTGAAGGCACCGACCTTGCCCCGGGCACTCAAGACGGCCGGCTACTGGACCCTGCACGCCGGCAAATGGCACCTCGGCGGCGGGCGGGACGTGAAGGACGCGCCCCGATTCCGCGAGTACGGATACCACCGCGGCCTCGGAACGTGGGAGAGCCCCGAGCCCGATCCGGAGCTGACCGCCCGCGACTGGATCTGGTCGGCGGACGACCCCGTGAGGCGATGGCTGCGGACGGCCTATCTCTGCGGCGTCAGCCTGGGGTTCACGGAGCCATCAGAGAACGCTGGGGACGGACCCTGTTTCGTGAACCTCTGGCTGGACGACCCGCACACGCCGTGGGTCCCCTCGGCCGCCGATCAAATCGTCGGCAAGGATGGCCGGGCCACGGGTCGGGGCGACACGAAAGAGCGGCTCCGCGGGGTCATCGTCGAGCTCGACCGGGCGGTCGGAGTGCTGCTCGACACCCTGCGCAAGGATCGAACGGGTCGGCCGACAATCGTGCTGTTCCTGTCGGACAACGGGCCGCTGCCGACGTTCAAGCGGGAACGCACGGTCGGCCTGCGGGGGAGCAAGCTCAGCCTGTACGAGGGCGGGGTCCGGCTGCCGTTCATCGCCTGGGGGCCGGGGATTGTCCCCGCCGGAGTGACGAATGACACGACCGTCCTCGCGGCGGTCGACCTGTTCCCGACGCTCTGCCGCCTGTCTGGCGCATCGCTACCGGCGGGATACGAGGGCGACGGCGAGGACATGAGCCCGGCCCTCCTCGGCAAATCCCCGCGGCGGACCCGGCCGCTGTTCTGGGAATATGGCCGGAACGACCGGTCGTTCAGCTACCCGCGGGGGGAGGATCGGTCGCCGAACCTGGCGGTGCTCGACGGCGACTGGAAACTGCTGGTGAACGACGACGGCCGCGGCGCGGAGCTGTACAACCTCGCCGACGACCCGAAGGAGGCAAGAAACCGCGTCGCCGACGAGCCCGTCGTGGCGGCGCGGTTGCGCGAGGCTGTGCTAAACTGGAGGAAATCGCAACCTTGAGGGGCGGTTGCGATCCGATAACCTCTTATGCGTGCGTCTCCTGCTCGCCCCACGTACAGGCTCCTCCCTGTGAGTTGGTCCCCGTCGAAGGTGACTCGCCCATGAGCCGCAACATGTTCCTCCGAATCGGCCTCGCAATCATGCTCCTGACCCTCGCGGGTTCCGCGATCGCCGCCGAGCGGCCGAACATCATCTGGATCATGGCCGACGACCTGGGCTATGGGGAGCTCGGCTGCTACGGCCAGAGAATCATCCAGACCCCGAACATCGACCGGATGGCGCGCGAGGGGATGCGATTCACCCGGTTTTATGCCGGCGCCACGGTGTGCGCGCCGTCGCGCAGCGTGCTGAGGACGGGCCAGCACCACGGGCATACGCGGGTCCGCGGCAACGCCGGGGCGGGCAATCCCCGGGCGCAGGCCCTGCGTGCCGAGGACGTCACCGTCGCCCGCCTTTTCCACGACGCCGGCTACCGCACGGCGCTCGTCGGCAAGTGGGGGCTGGGCGACGTCGGGCCGGCCGAGTCCGGTCTGCCGCGCCGGCAAGGGTTCGACGTGTTCTTCGGCTACCTCAACCAGCGACACGCGCACAACCATTTCCCGGATTTTCTGTGGCGCGACGAGCAGCGCGTGGCGCTGCCGAACACGATCGTGCCGGACGGCAAGGACGGCGCCGGGTACGCCACGAAGGCGGTCGCCTACGCCGACGACCTGTTTGCCGAGGAGTGCCTGAAATTCGTCGGCGAGAATCGCGAGAGGCCGTTCTTCCTCTACTGGAGCATGGTCGTCCCGCACGCGAACAACGAGCGGACGCGGGCGCTGAAGGATGGGGCCGAGGTTCCGGACTACGGCCCGTATGCCGGCAAGGACTGGCCGGCCGCCGACCGGGGGCACGCCGCGATGATCACGCGGCTTGATGGCTACGTCGGCCGCCTGCTGGATCAGCTCAGGTCGTCGGGGCTGGATTCGCGGACGCTCGTCATCTTCACCAGCGACAACGGCCCGCACAATGAGAGCCATCACACCCTCGCGAGGTTCCGGCCGTCGGGACCGCTGCGGGGAATCAAGCGCAGCCTGACGGGCGGCGGCATTCGCGTGCCGATGATCGCCCGGTGGCCGGGCCGGATCGCGGCGGGGAGCACGAGCGCCCACGTCGCGTATTTCGGCGACTGGATGGCGACCGCGGCCGAACTGGTCGGGGCCAGGATGCCCGAGCATCGCGACTCGATCAGCTTCGTCCCGACGCTGCTGGGCCGGCCGAACGAGCAGGCTGATCACGAGTTCCTCTACTGGGAGTTCCACGAGGGCGGATTCCGGCAGGCCGCACTTTATCAGGGGCGCTGGAAGGGGATTCGCGAGGGGCGTCCTGGGGCCTCGCTCGTCCTGTACGACCTGGACAGCGACATCGGCGAAAAGACGGATGTGGCGGCCGAGCACCCCGATGTCGTGGCGCGCATCGATGCCTACCTGAAGACCGCCCGCAGCGACTCGCCGGACTGGCCGGTGAGGGCCAGCAAGTAAAATGGTCGATGACCCGCCTGCTCGCGACTCACCCCCGCGCGCGAAAGCCGCCGGGAATCAAATCATTGGCGGCGAGCGAATCGGCCAGCTCCTTGACGTGATAGAACACCTCTTCCCCTCCTGCCGTTGGGTCGATCGGACACCGCGCGCCAGGGCTTCCGGAGGCCACCGCCGCGACGGATCAGGCGGGCATCCTGGCGTGCAGATCCGATGCCGGATGGAGAGGCAACAGGCGTCGGTCGGCGACCCCACTCCGGCGACCGACGCATGAGGACCCGGCGACTCACGTCGCCGGTTCGCCGGAGGATGATCAGGGGTGGGCAGGGACCGGATTGCCGACGCGGCTGTAGCGTCTCGGCGAGCAGCCCATCACCCGCTTGAAGGCCGTGCTGAAGGCGCTCTCGGACTCGTAGCCGAGCGATCGCGCGATGACCGAAATCGGGTCGCCGGAATTCGCCAGGCGATCCCCGGCGAGGAGCATGCGCCACCGCGTCAGGTAGTCGATGGGCGTCGCGCCGACGGTCTCCTTGAACCGCTTCGCGAAACCCGATCGCGACATCCCGGCCCGATCGGCCAGCTCCTGCAAGGTCCAGGGATGCGCGGGATCTTCGTGCATGGCGCTCAGGGCCGGCCCGACCTCCTGGTCGGCCAGCGCCGAGAGCCAGCCGACGCCGCCTTTCAGGCCCTCCGCCAGGTGGGCTCGCAGGGCCTGGACCAGCATCAGGTGGGCGAGGTGCTGGAGGACCAGGGGGCTCCCGGGCTGCGGCTCGCGCAGCTCCTGCATCATTCGCTCCATCGACCAGCGTAGCGCCGATTTCTCGGATTCCCTGGTGATATGCACGATCGCCGGGAGCATTCCCAGGAGGATGCCGGCAGGATTCCCGGCCAGCTCGAAATACCCGCCGACGCCCGAGACATCGCCGCCCCCGTTCCAGGTCGCGATGCCGCCATTCAACGGCCCCGAATACATCGACCGGAAATCGACGGATGACAACGCCAGATCGCTCGCAAGGCGAAACGGCCGGCCCAGCGGCAGGAGGATGCAGTCTCCGGCCTTCAAACGCACCGCCTCGGAGCGATCCTCCACGGAGAGCCAGCACCGGCCGGAGACCAGCGCGTAGCACTTGATGCCTTCATGCTGGGGGAACTGGATCGACCAGTCGCCCCCGACGTCGAAGCCGCTGCACATCGTGTTCTGCGGCTTCAGGAGCGAGAGCACGCCGGAGAGCGGGTCCATGCGGAACTCCTGGACGAACGCGAAGGAACTTTGGACGGAGGAGCATAGATCGTATCGAGTCGGTGATCTACCCTGCCATCCAGGAGGCCGAACTGTCGGCCTGGAGACGAGACCCGGGGGAATTCCTGATGCGTGTTTTCGTGACCGGCGCGACGGGTTTTATCGGATCGTTCGTCGTTCGGGATCTGATCGCCGCGGGGCACAGCGTGCTGGGGCTCGCACGATCGGACCGGGGAGCCGAGGCGCTCGCGGCCGCGGGGGCCGAGGTACACCGAGGCGATGTCGAGGACCTGGACAGCCTGCGGCGGGGCGCGGCGTCATCCGACGGTGTGATCCACACGGCCTTCATTCATGACTTTTCGAGGTTCCAGGAGGTCTGCGAGACGGACAGGCGGGCCATCGAGGCGCTCGGCGACGCGCTCGCCGGCTCCGACCGGCCGCTGGTCGTCACCTCGGGGACCGGGATGGGGACCGCGGTGCCGGGTCAGCCCGCGACGGAGGACCATTTCGATCCGAATCACCCCAATCCTCGGACCGCCTCGGAATTCGCGGCGGAAGCGGTCGCGGCGCGGGGTGTGCGCGTGACGGTGGTCCGGCTGCCGCAGGTGCACAACACCGAGAAGCACGGCCTCGTGACCTTTTCGATCGCCGCCGCCCGCGAGAAGGGCGTCTCGGCGTACGTCGGCGACGGGCTCAACCGATGGCCGGCGGTGCACGTGCTGGATGCCGCGCCGATCTACCGGCTGGCGCTCGAGAAGGGGGCGACCGGGGCGAGGTATCACGCGGTCGCCGAGGAGGGCGTGACGGCCCGTGAGATCGCCGAGGCAATCGGCCGGGGCCTCAAGATCCCGGTCGTCTCCATCCGCCCCGACGAGGCCCACAGCCACTTCGGCGGGCTCGGCTACTTCGCCGGGATGGACATGCCGGCGTCAAGCGCGCTGACGCAGCAGCGCCTGGGCTGGCGTCCAACCCAGAAGGCCGGGATGATCGACGACCTCGACGGCATGGACTGGTCGGGGGTTTGACCGGCGCCCGGCGATCGGGGCCGAGGAATCTGGAGATGCGATGCACGACCCCGCAGTCGAATGGGTCGTGCATCGGGTCGATGGCGGGCGTAGGCCGGGGAGATTCGTCTGGTCTGGCGAGAGCAGCACCACGCGGTAGAATGCATTGCAGCGGATCTCCGCTCCTGACTGCCTGGAGGATGAAGATGCAGGTCTATACCGTCCGCAAGGTGCCGTTCAACACGGATTCCGAGTATCAGGTCTATCTAGATCTGCTGGAAGAAATCGGCGTCGACCTCTCGTCCGCCCCGAGGATCCACGAACCGGGCACGAGTAATCACTGGCTCTATGTCTGGCGTCGCAAGGAGGAGGCCGAGCGGTTCGCCCGGATCCTCGGCGATCGGCTCCGGGATCCGACTTTCACGGTGCATCGATTCGAAATCGAGGATGAGGAACGGGGACCGATTGCGCCGCTGATCATCCGGGCGCTTCCGACACCCCAGGGCGTCATCTTCCGCATGGACGAATGGAGCCAGCGACGGGTAATGCGGCACTTCCCGAACGCGCTGCTCCGCGGCGAGGTGCCGTTGCCCGGGCCAGTCGGGACCGGCCGAAGAGTCCGGAAGGGCTCGGTCCTGGATCAGGTCGCCCGGTCGCTGACGGGCCTGGATGACCCGGAGTTGGCCGGTCTCGGCGGCTTTCGGGTGCTCGGCGAAAATGGACGGCTGCTCCATGAGCGTCTTCCTGTCGAGAGTGTCCGCTAGGGGTGGGTCTCAAGGAGGAGACGGGAGATGTACTACCGGCTGGTCTCGGGGACTCCCCTTTATCGAGTCACCTCGCAGGGCGTGGACTGGCCCAATCCCGTGCGCGCACTCGGGGCCTTCTACACCGCGGGCGGGCGGTACAACGGGCCCTCTCAACCGACGGTTTACTGCACAGAGGATCCCATATCCGCAATCGCTGAGGCGGCCTTCTATGAAGCACTCGAATGGCAGTACAAGATCTCGCGCCACCGGAACCTGGCCGTGTCTTATCCACTCGTATCAACGCTCCGATTCTGGGCCTTTTCGATATCCCCGGCCCCCACAATCATCGACCTCGCGCATCCCCAGTCGTTCTTGCTGTTTCAACACACGTACCAGATGCTCTTGAACCCCGGGCTCAATCCCGCATCGAGCGCACACAGGTCGGGTCGAAGCCTCGCTCGCGATTACCTCGGCACGCAGGAACTTGCGAACGAGGTCCGGGCGTTCATACCCCCGCGGGGGTCGCCCGATCCCCGGCCAGAAGGACTGCGGGCGCCGGCCGTGCGGTCGATGAAGGTCGGCCGATACCGGCCGCACCAGCTCGCGCTCTTCGTTATCCATCCCGACGTTCATGATCTCTACGAGAATCGATCGGAACGCCTTATCGAGTGTGACGTTCAAATCGAGTTCATGGGGTCGCCCACCCGACGGTCGGTCACCGCCAGAACAGTCGAGATCGACTGGCAACGGCCCCGCTTTCGACTCGCCGGTCCCGACGCCGCGATCGTTCCGGCTTATCTGCCGAGACCGAAATCGAGACCCCTCCAGCCGAATCGGTGGTACGACCTCGACATCCGATTCGTTTAGGGCGTCCTCGGGGATCTGCCCGACGATTGAGGTATGAGGGGTGCGGGCTCCCTCGATGCCCCGCGCGACTCGCCAGTGAAGCCGTCACTCCCCCGCCAGGCTGAAGGCGACAAAGGCATCGCCGGCTTTTGTCCCCGGCTTGCCGGCGCCTCCGGCCGCGATGACGACGAACTGCCGCCCGCCGACCAGGTAGGTCGCGGGCGTTGCGTAGCCGCCGGCGGGCAGGGGATGCTCCCAGAGCAGCTTGCCGGTGTCCTTGTCAAAAGCGTGGAACCGCTCGTCCTTCGAGCCGCCGATGAAGACCACGCCGCCGGCCGTCACGATCGAGCCGCCGAACGTCTCGGTGCCCGTCCGCGGAACACCGCGCGCGGTGAGCTCGGGATGCTCGCCCAGCGGGACCTGCCAGGCGATCGTGCCGGCGTTCAGGTCGATCGCCGTGAGCACACCCCACGGCGGCCTGATGGCCGGATAGCCCTCGTGGTCGAGGAACTTCTCGTAGCCTTTGGTTACATAGCCGCCGTAACGCGTCGGATCCTTCTTGCCGGTGTCGACCAGCGTGATCACGTTGGGGACGTTGTTCGCGTTGACGTATAGCCGGCCTGTGGCGGGGTCGAACGATGCGCCCGACCAGGTCGCGCCGCCGTGGTATCCGGGGATCACCACCGAGCCCTGGAGACTCGGCGGGTTGAACGCCGGGCCGCTGCGAATCTGGCGCAGGCGAGCCAGCGCCGATGCGCGATTGGCCGGGCCGATGTCGGTGACATTCCGCTCGTCGAGCGATTGCACGGCAAAGGGCGGGGGCTTCACCGGAAATGGCTGCGTGGCCGACGCCTGCTCGCCGGCGATGTCGGAGGCCGGCACGGGGCGCTCGATCACGTCGAAGAGCGGCTTGCCGGTCTCGCGGTCGAAGAGGAAGACAAATCCGGTCTTCGTCACCTGGGCGACGGCAGCGATGCGCTTGCCGTTATGAGTCACGGTGACGAGGTTGGGATACACGGGCAGGTCGTGGTCCCACAGGTCGTGGTGCAGGGTCTGGAAATGCCAGATCCGCCGGCCGGTGCGGGCGTCGAGGGCGATCGTGCAGTTGGCGAACAGGTTCGCGCCGTGGCGGTCGCCGCCGTAGAAGTCGAACGCGGCCGAGCCCAGCCCGGCGAAGACGATGCCGCGGTCGAGGTCGACGCTGAAGCCGCCCCAGGCATTGGCTCCGCCACGGTCCTTCCAGGATTCGCCCTTCCAGGTGTCGGAGCCATATTCGCCCGGACGGGGCACGGTGCGGAACTCCCAGGCGAGCTTGCCGGTGCGGACATCGAACGCGCGGATGTCCCCCGGCGCGGCGATGCCGGGACCCTCGTCGCACGAGACGCCGACGACCACCGTGTCCTTCCAGACCGCCGGGGCCGAGGTCGGCCCGTAGCCGAGCCGGGCCAGCCGCGGGTCGAGGTGCCGGCGCAGGTCGAGGATTCCCTCGTCGGCGAAAGCCGGGTCGAGCCGGCCGGTGCGGGCGTCCAGGCTGAACAGCCGGCCGTCCGCCGTGCCGTGGAGGATCCGGCGGGCACCGTCGGGCCGGCCGTCGGACCAGTACGCGACCCCTCGATTCACGCCGCCCGACATCGGCCGGTGCTTCCACGGGTGGACCTTCAGCGGGTCGAACTGCCAGAGCTCGCGCCCGGTCGCCGCGTCGAGCGCCACCGCGCGGAGGTAGCCGGTCGTGATGTACATGACGCCGTCGACCACGATCGGCGTGCACTCGATCGTCTTGCCCGGCCGGCCGTTTAGCTCGCCCGTGTGATACGTCCAGGCCGGCCGCAGCCGCGCGACGTTGCCGCGATGGATCTGGTCGAGCGGCGAATAACGCATGCAGCCGGCGTCGTTGCCGACGCGGGGCCAGTCGACGTTGGCTGGCTTCTTGACCTGCGCTTGGACGGCGGTTTGCAGGATCGGCAGGAGGAGCAATGCGAGGGCAATTCGAACCAGGCGCATGGGGAGTCTCCCGGACTTTTGCGATGAGGAGTCCGGGGCCCAGTATACGGGAGGATGCGATCACTTCGAGCGCCTGCAACAGATCAGGGATCCGAGCCCGGGTAAACGAGGGTGCGGTCCATTGACCTTGCGACCCCGGGGGTCGCCGATACAATAAATCATGGCCGGGTCGGGTTCGGTTCGATCTGTTCGCTTCATCCTTCGCGGCAAGGGGTTAACGGCGTGCGTGTGGGCTACTTCGACTGCTTCAGCGGGATCGCGGGCGACATGACGATGGCCGCGCTGGTGGATGCCGGCGTGGATCGGCGCGCGATCCAGGAGGCGGTCGCGAGCCTCGGGCTGCCGTGCGAACTGACGTTCGAGAACGTCCGCCGCGGCGGGTTCCGGGCGACGTATGCGAAGGTCGAAACCCCCGAGACAAACGCGCACCGGCACTGGCACCACATCGAGGCCATCATCGATAAGAGCAGCCTCAGCGGCCGGCAGAAGGAACTCGCGAAGAAGATCTTCCTGAAGCTGGGCGAGGCCGAGGCGCGAGTCCATGGCGTGGATCTGGCGAAGATCCACTTCCACGAGGTCGGCGCGGTCGATTCGATCGTGGACATCATCGGCTCGGCGGTGGGGCTCGACCTTCTGGGCGTCGATCATTACGAGGCCAGTCCGGTGCCGCCGGGCCGGGGCTGGATCAAGGCGGCGCACGGGCGGATGCCGCTGCCCGCGCCGGCGACGGCCGAGATCCTCCGGAACATCCCGCTGGCCGAGTCGCAGGTCGACTTCGAGCTGACCACGCCCACCGGGGCCGCGATCCTCGCCACCGTGGCCGAGCGGTTCACGTCGTTCCCCGCCATGACGATCGAGTCCATCGGCCTGGGCGCGGGGACCCGCGAGCTGCCGGGGCAGGCGAACATTGTTCGGCTCTTTGTCGGTGAAGTGGCTCTGCCTCCGTCGGCCGATCGGGTCTGGGCGCTCGAGACAAACCTCGACGATCTCCCGGGCGAGGTCGTGGGGTACACGCTCAATCGCCTGCTCGAGGCCGGCGCGCTCGACGCGTTCCTCACGCCGATCCAGATGAAGAAGAACCGGCCGGGGGTGATGGTGTCGGTCCTCTGCGACGAGACCAGGATCCCGGTGCTCGAGGAAATCCTGTTCCGCGAGACCACGACGCTGGGCATCCGCCGCTATCCGGTCAGCCGGCACAAGCTGAAGCGGCAGGCGATCGAGGTCGAGACGCCCCTCGGACGGATTCGGGGGAAGCTGGGGTGGCTGGCCGACCGGCCGCCGACATTCAGCCCCGAGTACGACGACTGCGCCCGGATCGCCGCCGAGCGGGGCGTGCCGCTGCGCCAGGTGTACGACGCGGCGCACGCGGGTTATGCCGCGCACGTCGCGGGAGCGGGAGCCGGTGCGGCGGCGGCTGCACCGCCGGATCATTGATCGGACGCGGGGCAGCGGCCGCCGAAAAGCGCTGACCGGTACCACAACGGTTTGAAAGTAGGTCAGACTTTCGAACCTGACAGGCCCCGGAGCGTCAGGCTGGAAAGCCTGACCTACTTGAGATCGACCACTCTCGACCAGGGAAGGATGGGAGCGATGTCACACGAGACGTGGCTGGTGGTCGCCGTGGGCGCGGGGTTCCTCCTGCTGGGGATCGCGGCGTCGCCGCTGGGCTGGGCCGCCATCCTGAGCCGCCGCACCCGGTCGGACCAGAACAGCGAGCAGCGGTACCGCGAGCTGAACCACCGCCTGGTCGGCCTCCAGCAGCGGCTGGAGCAGTGCGAGGCCGCCATGCGGGAGCGCGAAGGGTCGGGTGAGGCTCCAGGCGTCGCGCTGCCGCCGATCTCGCGCTCGCTTCGGACCTCCGCGCTCGCCGGTCATCGGTCGGGCGGTCGAGTGGTCCCCTCGCCGGCCGACGCGCCGGCTCAGCCGAACCTCATCACCGTCCCACGGCTCGCCGCCGGCCTCGACCGGACGGGCGACGGCGAGGGGTTGCTCCAGCAGCGGTATGCCGCCATCTGGGAGATGGCCGACGCCGGCGCGCCGCCCGACGCCATCGCCCGCGCCACCGGGCAGCCGATCGGACAGGTCGAGCTGATCCTGGGATTGCGGCGCCAGGGGGCCTTGCGGCGGAGTCATTAGTCATTGGTCATTGGTCATTGGTCATTGGTCATTGGTCGGGGGACGATCGGGGTCGGGCTGGGGGCTCTTGATGGTCGATCGCGAGGCGGTACTGCACCGGACGCGCAGGGATGTTCTGAACGTGCTCGTGCTGGTGGGGGGCATGATCGCGGTCAGCGGGTTCCTGTTGCGCTCGCGGGCGGAACGCGGGGTGGTGCCGAGCGAGGCATGGCTCCGTCCCGCGCTGCTGGGTGGGCTCGGCGGGCTCTTCTATGCAAGCTACCTGGCGCGCAGGCTCTGGTGGCGGAGATCGCCGGGGCTGATGCCCGAACGGCTGGCGCGGCTGTTTCGCTGGTCGCACATCAGCTCGGCCGCGATCGCGGCGGGCGGCGTCCCGCTGGGTCTGGCGTATGGCTGGTGGGTCGACGCGCGGCTCCAGGCGATCGCGCCGTTCTGGGTTGTGCCACTGGCGCTCGGTTTGCTTGCGATTCCCCGGCGCGGCGAGCTTGAAGAGGGTTTTCCGGCGGCGGACGACGGGCAGGAACGGGAGGGGCCACCGGCATGAGCGGGACCGAGTCGACGATCTTGTGGATCTACGCGGCGATCGTCGCCATCTGGCCGATCCGGCTGGTTGTGCTCTGGTGGATTCTCCGCCGGCAGGAGTTCCTCGACGAGCACTCGCCGCGATTCGAGCAGGCGCAGGCGCCCCGGGTCACGGCGATCCTGCCGTGCAAGGACGAGGCAAACTACATCGGCAACTGCCTCAGCTCGGTCGCGTCGCAGAGTTATCCCGCGCTCGAGATCATCGTTGTGGACGACCGGAGCCGCGACGGGACCGGCGACATCGCCCGGGGCGTGGCGGGCGGAGATCCGCGCATCCGGGTCGTCACGATCGAGGATCTGCCCGCCGGCTGGACGGGCAAGACCCACGCGATGCACCACGCCGCCGGCATGGCGACGGGCGAGTGGCTCTGGTTCCTCGACGCGGATACGTTGCACG
>DAIDHB010000318.1 GCA_027452145.1 Planctomycetales bacterium | reverse complement strand
CAGCGGTTGCCGGTCTTCCCGGGCGCGGCGAGGATCGCCCAGTACGGGTCGCGCTCGCCGAGCAGCGTCCACTGGCGTTCAACTGCCCGCAGGCTCATGGTTTCATGATCGCGGAACGCCAGACGAGAAAGCGAACGGGGGTTCGTGTTGTAGAATGGGAAAGTCGAGCCACCCTAGCTCAGTTGGTAGAGCGGCTGATTCGTAATCAGCAGGTCGCCGGTTCGATCCCGGCGGGTGGCTCCAGTTTAGAATCAATAGGTTCTACGCCAAAGACGGGGGGTTCTCAACAAGCTGCAGCTGGATCTGCCCGCGCAACCTCTTCCGTGCGACCCTTCGGGCAGCCCCCAACGCCGGCTGACACCGTTTTGTGGTGAAGACCTTTCGATAACCCCTGCTGATTCTCCGGCGCTTAGCGGCACACTAGACCACGAACTGCGAAAGTCAAGCTACTCCGTCGTCCCGCCAGCCCTTGTCTCCGTCTCGGGCCAGGGCATCAGCAACGCCCCGATAATCAGGGCCTCGATGGCGTTGGGGGCATTGCACGTCAGCTTGGCGATCCCTTGACACTGATAGCCGATAAACCCGGGCGGTGTATTCGCCCAGCTCTGGGCGAGAAACCGCTCTGCCGCCGCCGCCGCCCCGCGCACCTGTTCGCGACGAGCCGGTGGCAGACGCCCGGCCAGGGCGGTCTTGAGGGCATACAAACCGAACGCCGTTTCCTGGGGATTGGCTTCCTTGAAGTAGAAACTGCGGAAGCCTCCACTCGATTCCTGGAGCGACAGCACTAGGTCCAGCGCCCGGTGGTGCGACCGGGTTGTCCGTTCGGGGAACCGGTGCTCGTAGGTGAAGAACACCTGGATGATCTTGTCCCACAAGACGAAGGGACTGACAAACCCTCCCTGAATCCACACGCGCTGCTCGAGATGGTTGACGGAGTGTTCCCACAAGGCACGCTGGCGCTCGCGGGAGACGTTGGGGTCCCGGAGGTACGCCTCGAGGATCGACAGCGTGGTGAACATCTCGGGGATATCGACATTCGTCAGGTGGTGGTACTCCTGGGTCTCCCCGTTCCACCGGGAATCGAACACGGTGGCTCCACGACTGATTCGGTTCAGGCCGAGTGCCTGATCCACGTAGATAGCGAACGCTGTGGTGTCCGTGTCCATGTAGGGGTCATCGGGGCCCAGTCCGACACCCCAGGGCTTCAGGATGGCGGAGAACCACTGCACGGTTTCGGGCAGGTAACGGGCCACGTCAACGCCGGCCCGCACCAGATAATTCAGGGCCGAGGCCACCTCAAACAACTGAATATTGGGGCGCAGCCCGTCGTCCACGCGGGGCAGAAGACTCCGCAGGGCCGCCTCGGCGAGCGGGTCGCGCGTGACCTCCAGGTAGCGGGCACAAAGTTCCGCGAGAAGCATCGGCATCCCGGGGTTCCGGCGCGCGTTCTCGCGCGCCGCCTCCGACCGGAACGCCTCATCGGAGAGGACGTGCTCTCCGTAGAAGTACACCCAGGAGTCCTCGTAGTTCTTATACATCCCCCGGAACACGGCGTCGATTCGGGCCGGACTCAGGGACATCGAAGCGATGCGTGTCTGGGTCCGGGCGTCGGCCTGGAGTCCGGTCCTGGTTCGCTCGTCCAGGTCGGCAGCGCGATGGAGGATCTGACGGCTCTCGCTGCCAAGCATCACCTTGTTGGGGAGAATGATGATGACCTTGTAGGCCTTTCCGTAGGGCGTCTCCTGACCTCCGAATTCGGGTGAAAGCGAAAGCTCGCGCGCACTCATGGCCCGGTCGAAAAGACGGCGAATCTGCGGGGCAAACCGGCCGGCCTGGCCGTTCCAGCCCAGCAGCGTGTTCGCTGCGGTGAGAGCGACGAGATGGTCGAAGACCGGGTGGGCGCTGAAGAGCAGCTCCCCATCGGCCTCGGCCGCCAGCAACCGCTCGAGCGCCTCGGGGAACAGGGGCCTGTCAGGGGCTTCCGGGGCACTGACCCGGGCGAGATGCGCCAGAGTGTAATAGTGCCAGGCGCCACTCTGGGCTCCCGGCCGGTGAGTGAGGCCCTCGCGCAGGCGCGTGAGCCATTTCTCGGCGTCCAGGTGGACTCCGTTGCGCGGGGCCCGGATCACTGGTGGGGCCGCTAGGTCTTCGAGGGCGGCGCGAAGGGCCCCTGGAACCGGTGAATTCCTGTCAGCGACGTGGAAATGACCGCCCGGAACGATTCGGGGGGTGAACTCGGCCGTGGTGTATCCCGACCAAGCCTCCGCGCCATCCTGCGGCGACATCAAATCCTGCTGCCCCTGAAAGGCCGTCAGCGGCACGCGGAGCGGCTCGCGTTCGACGTGCCTCCACGAGGGGAGCAACTTCGGCCAGATGCCAAGTCTTGCCGCTGATGTCGATGTCGACCAGGTCTGAACGGCTGCTGGCGACAGGGGGGAGTGCTGCCCAAGAAAGTGCGGCGTCCTCATGCCGACCTCGGCCTTGTGCGGAGCCCAGAAGCTGGAGACGAACAGGTGGGTCGGCAGTCGGTCGCCTTCCTCCTGGAGCCGGCAAACCATTTCATACGCGAGCATGGCGCCCAGGCTTTGGCCGAAAACCACGTAGGGCAGATCGGTTGCACTTCCGATGGCTCGCCGCACCTCGTCCAGCACCGCAGAGAGGTCGTCAGGTTGGATGTCGGCCCGCCGTTCGAGGTCCAGTGCCATGACTTCCGTGCCGGCCGACGCCAGCATCGGCTCCCAGCGGCGGAAGAAGTTCGGATCGCCGCCTGCATGGGGGAAGCACAACAGCCGTCGTGTCGCCGCGCCCTGGGCCGGTAGGATCGTCACCATGCGCGCGCGCACGTCTGCGGTGCCGTACCCATTCCTCTCCGGCCCGCCGGCCGGCGTCGCCCCCGCCGGGGCGTCAGCAGCGGGCCGGGCTGGTCGGGCAATGGGATGCTCGTGGGTGTAAACCTCGGCGAGGTACTCGGCCAGGGAGGCGATGCTGGTGTATTCGTAGAACAAGGTCGCCGGCAGCCGCAGCCCTGTGTCGTGGTG
>DAIDHB010000317.1 GCA_027452145.1 Planctomycetales bacterium | reverse complement strand
CGCGTCCCAGTTGTTCGACGAGCCGGTGTCGATCAGCTCGACGAAGCGGACCCCGCGCTCGGCCAACCGGCGGGCGACCAGGCACTGCCAGGCAAAGCCGTCGGTGCGGCCGCGCTCCAGGCCGTAGAGCGCCAGCGTCGCGTCGGTCTCGCCCGAGAGATCGAAGGCCTCGGGCGCCTCGCGCTGCATGCCATACGCGGTCTCAAACGAGCGGATCCGCGCCTCGAGCGCGGCGTCGGCGCCGCGGGCGTCGAGATGCCGGCGGTCGGCCTCGGCGATCGCCTCGAGCTCCAGCCGCTGGAGCGCGTCGGAGCCCGACCGCCGGCGGACGTTGGCGATCGGCGTCGGGCCGGGGACGATGTGCGTCCCCTGGTGGCAGCCGGGCAAAAAGTCCGAGCCCCAGGTCTGCGTGCCGGCATAAGGGACGTGAGGCGCGATCGCCATGAACGACGGGAGGTTGCGGTTCTCGGTGCCCAGGCCGTAGCTGACCCAGGCGCCCATGCTCGGCCGGGCGAAGGTGAACGACCCGGTGTGCATGCCGAGCGTTCCCTCGTAGTGGTTGGTGTGGTCCGACGACATCGAGCGGATCACGCACAGGTCGTCCACGATCGAGCGTACGTGCGGGAACAGCTCGCTCACCTCGGTCCCGCACGAACCCCCCGGGTGGAAGGCGAACTGCGGCGCCTTCAGGTACATCGTGAAGTCGCCCAGCCGGCCCTGGAAGTTATCCACGCGCACCGTCTTGTTGCCGCTGGCAAAGAGCCGCGGCCTGGGGTCGAAGCTGTCGACGTGCGAGACACCCCCGGTCATGTAGAGCAGGATCACCCGCTTCGCCCTCGGGGCGAAATGCGGGGCCTTCGGCGCCAGAGGGTCGACGGCCGCGGCTCGCCCGGTGTCGGCGGCTCCGCCGGCCAGGCCCTCCTCGGCCAGCAGGGCATTGAGCGCGAGTGCGCCAAATCCTCCGGCCGCCATCCTGAGGACCTCGCGCCGCGATGGCGTCGTTCGTTCGGGTTCGTGTTCCTGCCTGGTTTTCACGGCGAATTCTCCCGGTCCGGAACCGATCAATCGACGAACACGAACTCGTTCCGCGCGAACAATGTGCGCGCCAGGGCCGACCAGCTTCGCCGCTCGCGCTCGATGGCCGGCGCGCCGTCGGCTGCGAGCTGAGTTTGGTATTGCGCCAGGAAGCGGCTCGCCGACGCGATCTCGTCGTCCGTCGGCTCGCGGGCGAGGGTCATGGCGAATGCCAGCCGAACGCGCCCGGCCTCGTCCGACCGCGCGGCGATCAGCCGGCTCGCCAGGCCCTCGGCCTGCTCGTGGACGAACGGGTCATTCAGGAAGAACAGGGCCTGCGTGGGCACGGTGGTGTCCGAGCGGTGCGCCGTGCTGGCATTCGGGTCGGGCCCGTCGAAGAGGGCCAGGTACGGATGGCGGCGAATCCGCTGGGTCATCAGGTAGACGCTCCGCCGGCTGCTGGGATACACGGCGGAAAACGGTCCGTGCTGGGTGAACGTCGTCCCGACCGGCGGGAACGGGTGCGGCCCGCCCGGCGAGCGGTCGAGGCCGCCGCCGAGCATCAGGATCGCGTCGCGGATCGGTTCCGCGTCCAGCCGTCGGCGGGGGAAGTGGCCGAGCAGCGCGTTGGTCGGGTCCGGATCGGCGCCGGCGGCGGCGCTCGCGGCGGCCGGCTCGCTCGACTGCTGATAGGTCGCCG
The DNA here is from genome assembly GCA_027452145.1 of Planctomycetales bacterium. Classification (GTDB taxonomy): domain Bacteria; phylum Planctomycetota; class Planctomycetia; order Isosphaerales; family Isosphaeraceae; genus JAKAUH01. Next base: position 9,918 of record DAIDHB010000317.1, on the reverse strand, counting down.
ACAGCACGATCAATCGGTGCATCGCCTTGATCGACCAGCCCGAGGCCACGAACCGGGCGGCCAGGTGGTCGAGCAGCTCGGGATGGCTGGGCCGGCTTCCGCGCCGGCCGAAGTCGTTCTCGGTGGCCACGAGACCCGAGCCGAAGTGCCCCGACCAGATCCGATTGACCATCACGCGGGCGGCGAGCGGGTTCGACGGCCGGACCAGCCACTCGGCCAGCTCGCGGCGGCCGCTTCCCTCGGCATCGCGCGGAACGGGGTCGCCGCCCAGGATCTCGAGGAACCGGCGCGGCACGACCTCGCCCGGTTTGGTCGGCTCGCCCCGGCGCTGGAGCCTGGCATCTTCCGGGGTGCCCTCGGCCACTGCGTAGGCCAGCGAGTCGTTCCGCCGCGCGACCAGCTCGGCGAGCCTGCGGGCGCGATCGGCCGGCGCAGGCGATTCCGTGCCAGGGGCCGGGATCGCCGTCTGGCGCACCGCGATGTTGTCGATATCGAGCGCCGGCTTGACTCCGGCAGTCGGGCCCCGGCCGTCGATGACGACCGTGTCAAGTATGCCATCCCACCCGGCGGCGAGCCGGCGGCCGTCGAAGCTCACGATGTCGCCGGGCGTGCCGATCGCACCCGAGTACGTCCGATGCTTCAGGTCGATCGCGAGCCGGAGGTTATACCAGGTTCCCGGGCGGAACGTCCCGATCGGCCGGGTCTTCTCGCCGTCGCTGGCGACGATGCCGCTTGATCCGAAGAACACCTCGACGGCCGCGGGTCCGCCGGCGCCGTGGGCCAGGGCGAAGCGGTACGCGCCGGGGCCTTTCGCCCCTTCACTCACCACGCGGAAGTCGAGGTTCACGTGGATCACGCCGCCGTCGGCCGCCCGTCGTGCGGGCCAGATGTGCTGCCAGGCGCGATGGCCGCCGGCATCGGCCGGAAATCGCACCCCGGCGCCGCCCTTGCGGCCGGCCAGGTTGGTGAACGGGCTCTGGGCGTCGCCGATCACGTCGGGCCCGTCCTCGGCCAGCCACGGCGAGACCAGCGAGCCCTTGCTGCCGCCCGCGGCCGGCTTCTGGATTTCGAAGTCGCCATCCATGCCGTCGAGCGTCGCGATCGTCGGGCCGGGCGCGCCGCCGCTCCGGGCGATCTGGTCCCGCAGCGCCTCGGCCTCGCGCCGGGGGAGCCGCGAGGCGAACGATCGCGTGGCGGGCTTCTGCTCGGCGCCGGCGAACGGGTAGAGCGTGCTGTCGAAGATCCCGTAGAGGGCGTAGTAATCCCGCGCGGAGACCGGGTCGTACTTGTGGTCGTGGCACCGGGCACAGCCGAGCGTCAGGCCCAGGAACGCCTGGCCCGTGGTGTCGATCGTGTCCTGGATCGTCAGGTAGTGGTAATTCTCGGAGTCGAACCCGAACCGTCTCGATATGGCGATGAAGCCGGTGGCCGTCACCATCCGGGCGTACTCGGCTCCATCCTTCCCGGATGCCAGGATGTCGCCGGCAATCTGTTCACGGACGAACTGGTCGTACGGCAGGTCGCGGTTGAAGGCGTCGATGACGTAGTCGCGGTAGCGGTACGCCTCGCGGACGGGATAGTCGGCGGTCTCGCCGGCGGTGTCGGCGTAGCGAATCACGTCGAGCCAGTGCCGACCCCAGCGCTCGCCGTAGGCCGGCGAGGCGAGCAGCCGGTCGACCACGCGACTGAAGGCATCGGGCGACCGATCGGCCACGAAGGCATCGACCTCGCCGGGAGTTGGCGGGAGTCCGGTGAGATCGAAACTGGCGCGGCGGATCAAGGTGCGGCGATCGGCGGGCGGTGCGGGATGCAGGCCCCTCGATTCGAGCCGGGCGAGGACCCAGGGATCGACCGAGTTCTGGACCCAGCCCCGGGCCTGGACCGCAGGCGGCGGGAGGTCGCGCACGGGCTGGAGCGACCAGAACGCGCGGTCCTCGGCGGTGATCGCGCCGCGGCGGATGGCGGCGCCAGCATTGGCGGCCTCGGCAGGCCAGGGGGCGCCGTCGGCGACCCAGCGCGCCAGCGTCGCGACCTGGTCGGCGCCGAGCCGCGAGTCGGGCGGCATTTGCAGGTCGCCCTGGCGGCGGACCGCCTGGACGAGCAGGCTCTCGCCCGGCTTGCCCGGCACGACGGCCGGCCCGCTGTCGCCTCCCTGCATGATCGCGGCCCGCGAATCCAGCCGCAGGTTCGACTCCTGCTTCTTCGCCCCGTGGCACCGGAAGCAATGCTCGACCAGCAGCGGCCGGACGCGGTTCTCGAACTCGGCCGCCGTGGCCGCCGTGCGATCCTTCGCCGGCTCCCCCGCGCGGGCGGCAAATGCCGCGAGCATCGCGGCGGTCATCACCAGCAGGCTTCGCGTCGATCGGATCATGACAGCCCCTCTGGGTCGATTCTCGCCAACCTCCCCATCATGGCCGGCCTGTCGGTGTGTGCCAACCCCGGAGCGACCGGACCACCGCCGGATTGGGTAGGTCAGGCTCTCAGCCTGACGTTCGACTTCGGAGTCAGGCGGAGCGCTTGACCTGCACGACGGATCGACAGCGCTCTCGGGACAGACACAGAGAGCGTCAGGTCTCCGGTCGCACGCGCGAGCGGCCTGGGGTCCGACGAACGTCCCGCTTGGCGGGGCCGGGCCGCTCTGCTAGGCTCGGTTGTCCCCAGGAGTAGGAGACACGACGTCAATGAATACGACAATCCGGCCGGTTGGCGCGCCCATGATCATCCGGGCGGCCCTGGTGGCGCTGTTCCTCGTCGAGGTCGCGGGCGCGGGGAGCCTGGCCGCGGCCCAGGAGGCGGCCGCACCGCCGGCCCGGACCGACTCCGGTCCCGACGGCAAGCCTCCGACACCGGGGCTCTCGCCCGATCAGACGGCGAAAAACGTCGAGTCGTTCGAGGTCGTGTGGAAGACGGTCCGCGACAGCTTTTATGACCCGAAGTTCGGCGGGCTGGACTGGCAGGCCGTGCACGACGAGCTGCGGCCGAAGGTCGAGCACGCCCGGTCGAACGCCGAGGCCCGCGACCTGATGGCCCAGGCCATCGACCGGCTCGGCCAGTCGCACTTCGCGATCATCCCGTCGGAGCTCGAGCCGACGCTCGACAAGCCCGGGGACGGCCCGGGCGAGGTGGGGCTGGACGTCCGGCTGATCGACGGGAAAGTGGTCGTCTCCTCCGTTCGCGAGGGCTCGTCCGCCGCCGAGGCTGGGGTCAAGCCCGGCTGGGTCGTCGTGAAGGTCGCCGGCAAACCTGTCGAGGAGCTGCTCGACGCCGTGGCCAGGGCGTATGCCCGTTCGCGCGGCCTGGTCCCCGCCTACCAGGCCCATACCGTCGCCCGCTGGCTCCGCGGTCGGGTCGGGGCGGCCGTCGGCATCGACTTCCTCGACGGCAAGGATCGGCCCGAGCATCGCGAGCTGACCGCATGCGAGCCGGGCGGCGTCGCCGCGCAGTTCGGCCACCTGCCGACGATGCACGTCCGGTTCGAGGCCCGCCGGATCGGCCGCACGGTCGCCTATGCCTCGCTCAACGTCTTCTTCGACCCGGCTGGCGTGATCAGGCAGTTTGGCGAGCTGATCGAGGCCAGCCGCGATGCCGACGGCCTGATCCTCGACCTGCGCGGCAACCCCGGCGGCCTGGGCGTCATGTCGATGGCGATGGGCGGCTGGCTGGTGAAGAAGCCGGGGCTGAAGCTCGGCACCATGACCATGCGCACCGGTACGCTGAACTTCATGCTGATCCCCCGCCCGCGCGCCTTCGAGAAGCCCGTGGCCATCCTGGTCGACGAGCTGTCGATGTCGACCTCGGAGATCCTGGCGGGCGGCCTGAAGGACCTGGGGCGGGTTCGGATCTTCGGCACGCGCACGCCCGGCGCCGCGCTGCCGTCGCTGGTCGTCGCGCTCCCTAACGGCGACCGATTTCAATATGCCATCGGCAACTACATCTCGGTCGGCGGCAAGCCGCTCGAGGGCATCGGGGTGGTCCCCGACGTCGAGGCCCCGCCGACCCGAGCCGCCCTGCTCGAGGGACGCGACCCGGCGCTCGAGGCGGCCGTCCGCTGGATCCGGGCCGGGGGCGCCAGGCCATGACCTGACCCGGCTCCGCCGGCCCCGTCGTTCTTCCCCTCACCTCACCCATCCGAGCTTCTGGAGATCCCGCTCATGCGTCGTGCATCCGTCCCGACCGCGCTCGCCTGGCTGATCGCGCCGGTCCTTGCCGCCCTGGCGTCCCTGGCACCGGCCCGCGGCGATGACCTGCCGAAGGCCGAGGCCGTGCTCGAAGACTTCGTCAAGGCCACCGGCGGCAAGGCCGCCTATGAGAAGCTCAGGAACCGCACCGTCACGGCGTCCATCGAGCTCGCCGGCGCCAACGTCAAGGGGACCATCAAGTTCACCCAGGCGGCGCCCAACAGCATGGTCGTCGCGACCGAGATCGGTCAGCTCCAGATCACCCAGGGGACCGACGGAAAGACCGTATGGGCGGTCTCGACGATCCTGGGCGATCGGCTCCTCGAGGGCGCCGAGAAGGATCAGTTCCTCGACGAGGCGTTGTTCAACGATGAGATCCGCTGGAAGGAGCGCTTCACCAGGGTGGAATGCGCCGGCGTCGAGGACGTGAAAGGTAAGCCGGCGTACAGGCTGGTCCTGACGCCCAGGGCCGGCAAGCCGATCACCAAGTACTACGACAAGGAGAGCCACCTCATCGTCAAGGAGGTCGAGACGACCGCGGGCCCGATGGGCGAGATGACCGCCGAGACGTATCCCTCGGACTACCGCAAGGTCGACGGCATCCTCATCCCCTTCAAGCTGGCGCAATCGCAGGGAGGCCAGGCGTTCGAGATCAAGCTGACCGAGGTGAAGCACAACGTCGAGCTACCGGCCGACACCTTCAAGGTCCCGGCCGCCCTGGAGAAGAAGTAGCCAGGCGGTCACGAGCGTGTAATGAAGCTGTCGTGCAGGTCAGGCTCGCCGCATGCCTTCGGGGCGAACCGTCCTGAAGCCATCCCGGTTTTTCGCGGGCGGCCCGGGAACCCGCGCCGTGGTTCGTCGCTGAATAAGAGGGCGGAGTCCCGCGACTGCCGCGCCGGCCGGCCCGGCGCGGCCGGGACATCGCCCCGTTCCACCGGAGGAGACGCAGCCATGATGTTCGCGCGGAGTCCACGGATCGCCGGCCTGCTCGGCCTGGCGGTCCTCGCCCTGATCGCCGGCCGGGCCGAGGCCCAGGGGCCGCGACGGCAGCCGACGCCCAACGACACGCTGAAGTCGACCGAGGTCGCCCCCGATCGCAAGGTGACGTTCCGCATCTACGCGCCGAAGGCCGACGAGGTCTCGGTCGGCGGCGACTTCGGCGGCGGCAAGATGACGAAGGACGACAAGGGCGTCTGGTCGCTCACCGTCGGCCCGCTCGAGCCGGACTTCTACACGTATACGTTCAACGTCGACGGCGTCCGCACGGTCGATCCCAGGAACGGGATGATCAAGCAGGGGCTCGGCAATGTCGACAGCATGTTCCTCGTCCCGGGCGAGGCGGCCGAGTTCGAGACCCTGAAGGCCGACGTGCCGCACGGCGAGGTCCGCCAGGCGTTCTATCGCTCGAACACCCTTGACCAGACCCGCAGCGTCCATGTTTACACGCCGCCGGGCTACGAGGCGGGCAGCGACCGCTACCCGGTCTTCTACCTGCTGCATGGCGCCGGGGACGACGACCGCGGCTGGACGAACGTCGGCCGCGCCGGGTTCATTCTGGACAACCTGATCGCCGAGAAGAAGGCGGTGCCGATGGTGGTGGTCATGCCCAACGGCAGCCTGCCTCGCCCGGCCAACATGCCGCGGTTCACGCCCGGATCGCCGCCCTCGCCCGAGGCGCGGGCCGCGATGGAGGCGATGCAGAACCGATTCACCGACGAGCTGCTCAGGGAGCTCGTCCCGTTCGTCGAGAAGCACTACCGCGTGCACACCGACCCCGAGCACCGCGCGATCGCCGGGCTCTCCATGGGCGGCGGCCAGACGTGGCGCGTGGTGTCGTCGCATCCGGACCAGTTCGCGTACGTCGGGCTGTGGAGCGCCGCGCTCTTCGGCCGCAACGCCGAGGACGCCGAGAAGCGCTACGAGGCGTTCCTGAAGGAACCGGATCGGATCAACCGGTCGATCAAGCTGCTGTCGATCAGTTGCGGCGACAAGGATCGCCTCGTCGAGGGCTCGAAGCAACTGGCCGAGATGCTGGAGAAACACGGGATCAAGCACGAGCTGCACGTCAGCGGCGGCGGGCACACCTGGATCAACTGGCGGCATTACCTGAACGACCTGGCGCCGCGGTTGTTCCGGTGAGAGCCGGCCGCGCCGGGCGATTCCGGGCGCGGGGTCCGCGCGATCGGACGACGGCTGGAATCGCCGGCCCGGTGCGGGTAAAGTAGCGCCCGCGCGGCGCGAGAGTCATGCGCCGGCCGAGGGCAGGGCCACCGAACCGGGAGGGCGAGGCTCCTGCCGAGCCGGGATCCGGGACAACCCAGGCCTGTCCCGGCTCGCCGGGAGGCTCGCCCTCCCGATCGATAGGGTCGTCCTTCCGGACGGCGGGCGTGGGGCGACCGCGGGATTTTCGCCCCGCGGACCGATGGAGGCAGAGCCATCGAACTCGAGGAGCTCCGCCGCGCCGTGGCGGCGGTCGACCCGTTGGCGATTCTCATTCCCGACCGGATCCTTCGCCGGGTGATCCGGCAGGATCGCCGCATCCGATGGCTGGGCGGGGTGCATCCTCGGTGCTACGCGATCGCCGGATCGGCGCTGGGGGCGATCGTCGAGCCTCAGGAGATGGGTCGGCCACTCGGGCAGGAGTGGCCGGCGACGGCGCTGTTGATCGAGTGCCCGCCGTCCGACGACCTGGCACCGGGCGACACCGGGGCCGTCCTCGTCCGGGTCTGGCGCCGGGTGTTCCGGGCGCGGGTCGAGTACGAGTTCAGGCGTGCCCTGGACGACGGCCGGCTCGACGCCTCGGCGCTTCTGGCCCGGATCGAGGCGCTCGGCCGGACCGAATTCGCCGAGGCCCGCGCCGTGCTGCGGCAGGACGGGGAGTTGCTCGACCCGGCGGCGGACGGCCGGACCTACGCGGCCTTCGCGGCGGCGTTCCTCGAGCTAACCTACTTCGACCCGTCGGCGCGGGCGGCGACGTTCCCGGCGATCGAGTCCCCAGGGGCCGTCGAGGCGGTCCTGACGGCGGACGTCGACGGCCGCGCCTGGCTGGCGGCCACGCGGCCGGCCGGAGCGCCGGACCCGACCCCTTCGACCGATCGCGCGGTCCGGCCGGAACCGACATCCTCGGACGAGTCGAGCGGCAGTTGGCTGGCGTCGGCCCTGCGGCGGCGCACCAGTGCCGGCCGGGCGCCGGCACTGGTGCGCCGGGCCCGGGCGGCGGCCGAGCGCGGCAATCACGTCCGGGCGGCGATCCTGCTGACCCGCTCGGCGCTTCGGTCCGGGCCCGAGGGCGGCCTCGCCGATCGCGCGGCGGCGCGGTCGGCGCTGAACCGGCTGGCGGTGCGGCTGCGCAAGGCCCTGTTCGTGCGCAAGGGCGAGGCCACGCTGTGGGTCGCGGCCCTGGCGCCCCTGCTGGAGCGGGCCGCGGAGGGCTTCTGGCGGCCGGAGCGGCGTCTGCTGCACGACCTCCAGAACGTCTGCCTCGACCACGAGCGCGAGGTCTTCCGGCTCGAGCCGATCGGCTGGCTGCTCTCGATGGGGCGAAAACCCCTGCGGCACCCGCTGCCGCTGCTGCGCGAGGTGGCGATGGCGCGGCACCTGCGCTCGGCCGGCCGCCGGCTGCACCGCGTGGCGCTGGATCGCACCGAGCGCGCCCGGCTGGAGGTCCTGCTTCGCACCGCCGGCCATCGCGCCGAGGACGCCCTCCGCGAGCGGTTCCGCCATCGCGTCGGCGCGGTCCTCGACGCGCAGTACGTCGCCCCGGCGAACCTGCCCGAGCGGGTCGCCCGCGACAAGCTCGTCGAGGAGATGCTCGACCCGATCGTCGCCCGCGGGTTCAGCACGCTCGGCGACCTGCGCGACGCCGCCTCGCACGGCAATCTGAAGCTCCCCGACGTCGCCTCGCCCGTCGAGCTGGTCCGCGGCGACAGATTGCTCGCGACCGACCGCGAGCTGGCGGCCGCCGTGGACGGCGTGCACCGCCAGGGCGAGGTCTATTTACGATGGCTCCAGCGCGCCAGCGCCCTGGCCTTTGGCACGCCGCTGGGCCGGCTGTTCACCCTGTTCATCGCGCTGCCGTTCGGCGGGGCCTTCGTGCTGCTCAAGGGACTGGAGGAAATCTACGGGCTCTCCATCGGCCGGCTGACCGGCAGGCACATCGAGTTCGTGGGCGCCGGGACCGTCGTTCCGCTGGGGCTCGTCGCGCTCGGCGTCATCAACGTCGCGCGGTTCCGCGGAGGGCTGCTCGCTGTCTTGCGGACGATCGGCCGCGGGCTGCGACTGGTTCTGGTCGAGCTGCCCGCGCGCGTGCTGGACCATCCGCTCGTCCGCCGGCTGGTGCACAGCATGCCCGTCCGGGTCGCCTGGCGGTTCGCGATCCGACCGGGCCTGTTCGCGGCGGCGGCGTGGGGACTGGCGAGGATCGTGGGGCTCCCTCCGGTCCGCGCCGGCACGCTCGGGGCCGCGACCTTCATCCTCGCGCTCGTGATCTTCAACACCAGGCCCGGCCGCCGGCTCGTCGAGCAGGCCGTCGAGGGATGCACGCGTGCCGGGCACACGCTGGTGTTCGCCGTGTTGCCGGGGCTGTTCCATCTGATCATGGCATTCTTCGACCGGCTGATCGAATGGGTCGAACGGCTGATCTACGCGGTGGACGAGTGGCTGCGGTTCCGCGAGGGGCAGTCGAACGCCGTGCTGGCGGTCAAGGCCGTGCTGGGACTCGTCTGGGGCGCGGTGGCGTATGTGGTGAGGATCTTCCTCAACCTGTTCGTCGAGCCGACGCTCAACCCGATCAAGCACTTCCCGGTGGTCACCGTGGCGGCCAAGATCATGCTGCCGTTCACGCTGAAGTTAACGGCGTTCCTTTCCAGCCCGCTGGTCCCGATCCTCGGGCGGTGGCTCGCGGACGGGATCGCCTGGGGGACGGTCGTGTTCCTGCCGGGCGTGTTCGGCTTCCTGGTCTGGGAGCTCCAGTCGAACTGGCGGCTGTACGAGGCGAACCGGCCGAGGGGGCTGGGGCCGCTGGCGATCGGCAGCCACGGCGAGACGGTCGTCCGGTTCCTCCGGCCGGCGTTCCACTCGGGGACCCTGCCGAAGCGGTTCGCCCGGCTGCGGCGCGCCCTGGCCTCGGGTCACGACGGCGCGGCCGCGCGGCACCGCGAGGCGATCCACCACGTCGAGGAGGCCGTCCGCCGTTTGGTCGAGCGGGATATCGCCGCCCTCCTGAACGCCAGCCGCTCGCTGGGCGACCGCGTGGTCGAGCCGGGCTCGATCCGGCTGTCGACGAATCGCATCCGCGTCGAGCTGATCGACCGCCTGGCCGAGGGCCCCGGGCTCTGGGTCGACATGGAGGACGTCGCCGCAGTGCTGTTCGCCGGGATCCACCGGGCGGGCTGGCTCACGGGGCTGGAACTGCGCGAGCGTCGCCCGCTGGCCGATGCGCTGGCCGGTCTCTACAAGCTCGGCGGCGTGCAGCGGATTCGCCCGGCGGACGATCGCGCCGCGACCCCCGCGAATTGCCCGGACGAGGGGTCGCCGTCGCTGGCGCCCGGGCCGGTGGACTTCGCGTCGGTCGAGATCCCCTGGGCCGAGTGGGTCGCCGTCTGGGACGCGCACGCGGCCGGGGACCTCGAAATGGCCTTCCACCGCTGGCGATCGGGCATCCTGCCGGCGTGCGAGCCGTCGTCGTCGCCGACCGGCCGCGGGCGGTCCGTTCCGGAGTAGGTCAGGCTGAGAGCCTGAC
>DAIDHB010000316.1 GCA_027452145.1 Planctomycetales bacterium | reverse complement strand
AACACTATGCCGAAGCGGGTTCCGGAGGCGATTACGCCGGCATGAAAGTAGGTCGGGCAGTCTTGCCCGACGGGGTCCGGGTGTCGGGCAAGACTGCCCGACCTACTTGAGGATCTTTGCCGCCGGGGTAGTAGGTTGGCCGGTCGGCCTGCGCCCTGATTGATGAAACGGAGTGCCCTCACCTGGACGGACACGATGCCTTCCCGATGCAGGAGCGAGATTCATGGTCCCGCGCACTCCGCTTCGACCGGCCGTTCCGCCCGGGCCGGGCCTGGTCCAGGGGCTTTATCGGTTCCGCGTGGCGCAGTTCCGCCAGATGATCGACGAGAGGACGATCTCGGAGGATGAGCGGGTCGAGCTGGTCGAGGGGCTGGTGGTCTCGCGGCCGAGGCGCAGCCGGCCCTGCATCACGGCCGGGAACAAGGGGCTGCGGCTGCTGTGGAGGATGATCCCGCCCGGCTGGCACGTGGCGCGGGACGTGCCGATCCTGGCCTCCGACTGGAGCCGGCCCGAGCCCGACCTGGCAGTGATTCGGGGCGTCGTGGACGACTACGAGGATCGCGAGGCGACCGCCGATGATACGGCGCTCGTCGCGGAGATCTCGGAGTCCAACCTCGCGGCCGACCGCACGGACATGGCCCGCGTGTATGCCCTTGCAGGGATCCCGGTTTACTGGGTCATCAATCTGGTGGATGGCCAGGTTGAGGTGTATTCCGATCCCCGGCGGGACGGATATCAGTCGCACCAGGTCCTGACCCGGGGGCATGATCTGCCGGTGGTGGTCGATGGCGTCGAGTCGGCGTGGATCGCGGTGGCGGACCTGCTGCCGTGAACCGCCCGGCAGACGGCGGCTGACGGCGCCGGCGCGCCCTCCACCCGGCGACTCCCGTCGCCGGTTCGTCTGGATCCGATCACTGCTCGATCCGCAGCTCGTGATTTGACAGTAGATCGAAGCCATCGGGCGTGATCAGGTAATTGCGCTCGAATCGCATGCCTCCCTCGCCCTCGATGTAGAGACCGGGCTCGAGGGCCACGACGTCGCCAGCGACCAGTTGGTCGGTGCTCTCGGGGACGAAGTAAGGCGGCTCGGGGTGGCCAAGGCCCAGGCCGTGGCCGGAATGCGAGGTGAATGCCCTGTCGACGCCGAGCGACGCGAAATGGGCCCGGACGGCGGCGTCCACCTCGCGGCCCGGCGTGCCGGCCTTCAGGCGAGACTCGCCGGCGCGGATCGCGCCCATGCAGGCGTCGTAAAGCTCGCGCTGGCGGGACGTGGGCGGACCGCCGACGGCGAACGTGTTCGTGAAGTCGCCGCGATAGCCGCCGACCACTACCGAGAAATCCAGCAGCAGCAGGTCGCCCTTCTCGATCGTGCGGCCCGTGGGCGGCCCGCCCTTGTCGGTCGCGCAGCGCGGGCCGGAGGCGAAATCGCCGTAGACAGTGACCTGCTCGTCGATCCCCCTGGACGCCGCCTCGAGGACCAGGCGGTAGGCGTCCATCTCGGTCATGCCGGGCCGCATCTCCGCCAGCGCGGCGGCCTGCGCGGCCTCGCCGGCTCGCATCGAACGACGCAGGGCCTCGATCTCGTCCGGGTCCTTCGCGCGTCGCAGCTCGCGGATCGTTGGGCCGATGTCGACGATTTCGAGGGCCGGCCTGGCTGCGCGCAGGGCCTCGACCACTCCGGCCGGCACCGCGGCCGTCTCGACGCCCAGGCGACGGCCGGGGACCTTCGCCAGCCGCTCTATGGCCGACTGCGTCAGCTTGCCTCGCCGATAGGGCGCCGAGTGCTTGCCATCGTACCAGGTCGGCGCGAACCGCTCGTCGACGTGGGCTTGCTCGACGTATGGGCCGAGCATGGCGTCGGCGACGAGGGTCGAGCGGCCGGGTTCGAGCAGGAGCAAGGCGCCGGATTCGACCGTGCGGAACACGAACGGCGACGGGACATATCCCGCAAGGTAGGTCAGGTGCGACGGGTCGCCGACGATCAGGGCATCGCAGGGCGACGGCAGTGCGCGCCAGAGCCGTTCGCGACGGCCGGCGCATCCCTCGGCGGTCAGCATGATGGGTATTCCTCGTTGGAGGGCAGGACGAAACGGGAGCAGGCACCTCGAAATCCAGGCGCCAGCCCCCATTTCGTTCGGATCAAACAGCCCCGGGCGATCAGCGCTGGACGCGTGCCGAACCGCCCTTCGCGAGCGCCTCGACTTCGGGCAGCCGGGCCATGGTCACGTCGCCGGGGAACGTGGTGAGCAGCGCACCGTGGGCCCAGCCGAGGCGCAGCGCCTCCTCGGGCGAGCGGCCGGCGATCATCCCGTAGATCAGGCCCGCGGCGAATCCGTCGCCGCCGCCGATCCGGTCGATGACGTCGAGCTCCATGGCGGGGCTGACGTAGCGCTGACCGTTGAGCCAGAGCACGGCGGCCCACGAGTGGCGATTGGTCGTGTGGACCTCGCGGAGCGTCGTCGCGACGAGCTTGATGTTCGGGAACTGTTTTGTCACGACGTCGATCAGGCCGAAGAACGCTTCGGGATCGAGCTTCGACTTGCTGTGGACATCGGGCCCCTTGACGCCGAGGCCCATCTGGAGGTCTTCCTCGTTGCCGATCAGGGCATCGAGCTGGCCGGCGATCTCGCGCGTAACCTGCTGGCCCCGCTCGGCGCCGCCGACGGAGGCCCACAGCTTGGCCCGGTAGTTCAGGTCGAACGACGTGATCGCGCCGGCGGCCCGCGCGGCCTTCATCCCCTCGAGGATCAGGGGGGCGGTCGTCTCCGACAATGACGCGAAGATCCCGCCGGAGTGGAACCAGCGCACGCCCTTGCCGAACAGCTCCTGCCAGTTGAAGTCGCCCGGCTTGAGCAGCGCACCGGCCTCGTTGGCGCGGTTGTAGAAGACCACCGGCGCGCGGACGCCGTAGCCGCGATCGCTGTAGACCGTGGCGATGTTCGGGCCGCGGACTCCGTCGTGCTCGAACCACTTGTAATACGGCGTCACGCCCATCTCGCGGACGCGGGCCTGCACCAGCTCGCCGATCGGATATTTCACCATCGCCGTGGCGATCCCGGTCTTGAGCCCGAAGCAGTCGGCCAGGTTGGCGGCCACGTTGTACTCGCCGCCCGAGACGTGGATATCGAGCGAACGGGCCTTGCGGAACGGGATCACGCCCGGATCCAGCCGGTGCACCAGGGCGCCCAGGGACAGGAAATCGAGCTCGCAGGCGTCTTTGCGGATGTTCATTCGCTTTTCCTAGTGGTCAGTGGTCAGTGGTCAGTGGTCAGTGGTCGGAGATTCGTGGTCAGTGGTTGGTTGTCGGTGACCGGCCGCAGGTCTCCGCACGGGACTGAAGGCCACTCAGGTCAAGTCACTGACCACTGACCACTGACCACTGACCACTCGAAACTACACCAGATTCACATAAACCTTGAGCGCCTTGTTTTCCTCGAGGAGATGCATCATCTCCTTGTAGTTGTCGAGGCAGGCGATGGGATGGGTGAGGATGCGTTCGGTGACGCCCGGGTAGGTGAGCTCGCCCTGCGAGAGGGACTGGATGCCCTGCTCGAAATGGTGGCGGTTGCCGTTGACGCTCGAGACCAGCAGCTTGTTGCCGAGCACCCACTCCAGGTTGATCCGGGCGGCGTCGAGGGTCACCTCGTGCTTGCCGCCGGTGATGCTGGTCCAGATCAGGGCCCCGTTGTGGGCGAGGACCTCCATCGAGCGGAAGCAAAGCTCGGCGTTCCCCGTGGCCTCGAAGATCAGGTCGGGCTTGCCGACCTTCTTGACCAGCTCGTCGAGCGGGGTCTGCCTGGTGCTGACGTAGGTCGCGCCGTAGGCCTCGGCGATCTCGGACTTGCGGTGCGGGCCGGGCGTGGTCGCGATGGTGTAGACCTCCATGTTACGGAGGCGCAGCATCATCGTGGCGAGGAGCCCGATCTGACCGGCGCCCATCACGAAGGCGCGTTTCGGCTTCCAGACCTGGAGCCGCTGCTGGGCCAAAAACGCCTGCTCGATCGCCTTGGCACAGACGCTCGCCGGCTCGGAGAGAACTCCCAGGTGCCTGAGCCCCTGGGGGACCTTGACGATGTACTCGGCATCGTCGACGAAGGTCTCGGTGAGGTAGCCGTGGCAGAGGTTGATCCCGCGCTCGTAATACGTCTCGTCGCTGGTAATATCATTGCGGCCGATCAGGTCGAAGAGCGACCCGCCGGGCCGGCGCACGGTGCACGAGACGAGGTCGCCCGGCTGGACCTCGGTTACCTTGTCGCCGACCTCGAGGACCTGGCCGAAGCTCTCGTGGCCGATGACGAGGAAATCGCCGCCAGGAGGGGCATTCCCATAGAGGGCCTCGTTGATCTCGCGGTCGGTCGCGTCCACGCCGACCTGGAGGACCTTCACGAGCACGGCGCGTCCCTCGGGAATGCGGCAGACGTGCGGGTGGGGCTGGTCGGACAGCTTCGGGGCCGGGATGTCCCGCAGGTGGACGCTGTTGGGCTTACCCGGCAGGACGGCAACGGCTTTCATCGAGAGTTCGCCTGATCACGGGGAGTCACAATCCAATGGCGCGGAGGCCCGCCTCCGGGCTCCGCCGGCCTCCGATTCTATCCGCGGGCGCCGCGGCGTTCCACCCGGGGAACTCCGGCGAACCGGCGACTCGTGGCGCCAGGGCGACAGGTGTCATGACTCGGCGACTCACGTCGCCGGTTCGCCTGGGATCACCGAGCGACTGGTGGCGCCGGAGATCGACTTACGGCGCCGAGAACTTGTAGATGGTCGTCTGAGAATACGTCGCGCCCGGGCGCAGGATGATCGACGGGAAGTTGGGATGGTGGAGTGCGTCGGGATAATGCTGGGCCTCGAGGCAGAACGCCTGGTTCTTCTGGTAGGCGACACCCCCCTTCCCCTTCACCGAGCCGTCGAGGAAGTTGCTCGTGTAGAGCTGGACGCCCGGCTCGGTCGTGTACATCTCGAGGACCCGGCCGCTCTTCGGGTCGCGGACGCGAGCGGCGAAGGCCGGCGACGAACCGCTCGGCCGGATCACGTAGTTGTGGTCGTAGCCGCCTGGCTCGCCCTGGATCTGCCCGATCCGGGCGCCGATGGCGGTCGGCGTGGTGAAATCGAGCGGCGTCCCCCCGACGGGCGCAATCTGGCCGGTCGGGATGTACTGGTCGTCCGACGGCGTGTACTGGTCGGCGGCCAGCATCAGCTCCTCGTCGAGGATCGGGCCCGAC
Organism: Planctomycetales bacterium; assembly: GCA_027452145.1. Taxonomy (GTDB): domain Bacteria; phylum Planctomycetota; class Planctomycetia; order Isosphaerales; family Isosphaeraceae; genus JAKAUH01. The sequence goes on along the minus strand of DAIDHB010000316.1, from coordinate 15,010 downwards.
GCGTGGCCGGCCAGGTTGAAGTAGCTGTGATTGGTCAGGTTCACCGGGGTCGCCTTGTCGGTCGTCGCGGAGTAGTCGATCCGCAGGGCGTTGTCGTCGGTCAGGGTGTACGTGACGGCGACATTCAGGTTCCCCGGGAAGCCCTCCTCGCCGTCGCGGCTCAGATACGTCAGCTTGACGGCCGGGCCCGCCGGGCCCGAGACGTCCTGCGCCTTCCACACGACCTTGTCGAAGCCTTTTTTCCCGCCGTGCAGCGTGTTCGGCCCGTTGTTCGCGGCGAGCTTGTATTCCTTGCCGTCCAGCGTGAATTCGGCCCGCGCGATCCGGTTGGCCACTCGGCCCGTGATCGCGCCGAAGTGCGGGTTCTTCGCGATGTAACCGTCGAGTGTGTCGAAGCCGAGCACGACGTCGGCCGTCTTGCCCGCCCGGTCGGGGACGTGCAGCTCGGTGATGATCCCGCCGTAGGTCATCACCTTGACCGTGACCCGTCCATTCGACAGCGTATAGAGCTCGACCGGAGTACCGTCCGGCGTTTTTCCGAAGTCCATCTTCTGCACGCTCCTCTTGCCCCTGGCCTCCTGGGCCGCGCCCGCCTCGACCATCGGCGAGCCCGGCCATCCCAGCGAGGCGGCGACAAGTACGATCCACTTCATCGGCATCGGCATCGGTCAATCCCCCATTGGACCACTCCAAACAAGATAACCGGGCCCGCAGCGATCGCCAGGGGGCTCCGGAAAAACCGAAAGTCGGTGCCGCCGGTCCGGCCAATGACGCCTGTCCCTGACAGGGACTGGACAACGAATGAAACCGTTATTAAAGTCAGTTGCCCGAATGAATGCGCGTGGGCGTGCAGGCCCTGATAAGGGGCTGGCGCCGTGGAAAAGACCCTAAGAAAACGAGCCCAGGCACGTGGACGATGCGGAGGCAGTCCCGTTTTTGTAAGGGACTGTTAAGGCGCGGCGGAAATCAACCAGGGGGATTCGATGGATTTGCAGCTCTGGACGAAGGCGGAGCAGAAGAAGTGCACGATCCTCGCGCTGCGGGGGGACGAGGTGCATTGCCTCGAGGTGAACGGCGACAAGGCCCACCAGGATGCGGCGCGGATCGTCGAGGGCCTTCAACAAGGGCAGGAGCCCGCGGGCCTGGGTGCGACGTCGGTCGCTTCGATGAAGGCCGGCTCGATCGCGAAGGCCCGCGCCTGCCCCGATAACGAGATCGTGGAGTTTCATCCCGAGGGGACCGACGGCAAGGTGTTAAAGTTCCCCACCACCGACAAGACGGCCGCCGACGTGATTCGCACGGTGCTCGCCCGATCGGGCCGGAACTACCAGGAGGGCCGGCAGGACATCACGGCCGGCGAGGCGATGGCCCCGTCGATTGGCATCGGCGTCGTGTTCGCGATCTTCTGGACCCTGCTCTACCTGGCGGCCAGCGATATCGAATCGGGCAAGGGCGTGGATGTCGAGCACGGCCGCCGCCGTGGCTGGAAACAACTCTTCGCCTGGCTGGCGGGGATGCTCGGCATGAACGGCACGATGCTTGTCGGCGCCGCAGTGCTCGGGCTCCTCGTCCTCTGGGCCGCGGTCCGGCTGATCAAGCGGCCTCAGCGGACGGTGTGGACTCCGGCGACCGCCTGAGGACAAGCCAGTTCCGCGGCCGCGTCGTGCCCAGACGCAGGACCGCCGCAACCGCCAGCAGGCACCACCAGGGGCGATCGCCGACGCGGGCCGTGTAGGGGCTCAGCTCCGAAAGCAGGCCGACCGTCGCGGTGATCGTCCCCTCCGAGAACGGTTCGATCCGGCCGATCGTCCGGCCGAGCGGGTCGACGACCGCGCTGCAGCCGGTGGTCGTCGAGCGGATCAGGTAGCGACGGTTCTCGATCGCGCGGAACGCGGCGATCAGGTGATGCTGCCGCGGGGCCAGGCTGCGCCCGAACCAGGCGTCGGAGGTGATGTTCACCAGCAACTCGGCGCCTTTTTGCGCGGCCTCGCGCGACAGGGCGGGGACCGTGTCCTCATAGCAGATCAGCGGAGCGACCTTCAGCGTGTACGACGAGCCGTCGGCCCGGCGCATGGGGTACTCGAAGACCTTGGTCTCAGTGCCCGCGCTGAAGGCACCTGCCTTGGCGTTGAGCTTTCGCAGAGCCGGGAAGTAGCTCGCCAGCGGCATGGCCTCGCCGAAGGGGATCAATACCTGCTTGAAGTAGGGGAGCGGCACCTGGCCGTCGGGATGGACGGCGAAGGCGGCGTTGAACTTCTCCTCGTTGGGGAGGAAGGAATACGCGCCGACCAGATACGCCGAGCCGTCGTCGGACCAGGGCAATACGGGAGGGTCGCCGACCGTCCCGATCGCCGCGGGGAGGTACACGGGCACGGCCCCCTCGGGCCAGACGACCAGCGAGCCGGGGCGGGCGGCCTTGCGGCTCAGGTCGAAGATCCGCGCGAGGTACGCTCGCGCGACCTTGATGTCGCGCCGCTCGTCGTTGGCGACGTGGCCCTGCACGACGATGACCTGCTGCGTGGCTCCCCGCGGCGATCCGTACTGATTGACGATCGACATGCCGTAGGCGAGCGCCAGGCCCAGGGCCGCGGCCGGGGCGAGGAACCCCCATCGCCGCTCGCGGAACGCCACGACGCGGACCGCGACCTCGGCGATCCAGAACACCAGAAACGACACGGCCATCGCGCCGCCCACATCGGCGACCTGCACCAGCGGGGTGAGGGCAACCTGGGTGTGGCCGAAGTTCCAGGGGAAGAGGCGCGGGATCAATAACTCGGCCAGGACGACGGCCGTCGGCGCCCGAAGCGCCAGGGCGTCGAACGCGCCCGGCAGCAGCCGATGAATCAGGGCAATCGCCGGAAACTGGATCGCGCCCGAGGCCACGAAAAGCGCGAAGACGGCGGCCGACCCGACGACGGGGAACCCGCCGAATGAGGCCACGGTGCCGAAGACCCAGTGGAATGCGATGATGTGGCCGACCACGCCCCCAACATAGGCCGCCAGGTAACCCCGCCCGGACCGCATCGCATAAACCATCGCCAGGGCGGCCAGCCAGGCGAGACCGGCGGCGGCGATCGTTTCCGGCACCAGCCAGGCGAGTCCCAGGATCGTCACGCCCGCGACCCAGCCGACCCAGGCGGCCGCCGAGGAGGGAGCCAGCCACGCGGCCGCGACAGGTCGCGCTCGCGGCGAGAGTTCCGGACGATGGAATGCGGCCGGCCTCTCGGCGCGGACGGACGGACCCGGCGGGCTGGGCGCGATCGACATCCCTGTCCTCCCTCCCTCGTGCTGGCTACGGCCGGTGCCCATCCGGTCGACGAAACGGCCGGCCCCGGGGCACGAGGAGCGGTCGATCATAGCCGGTACGTGCATTGCGTCAACGTCGGGTCAGCCCGGCGAATGGTTCGAGCGATCTTCGGTACCGCCTCGCCGGGTCGGCTTCGCATGGCCTATGATTGAAAATGTCGGGGGATCGAGTGTGGCGGAGCGGAGACCGGCCTGAATGTCCGAGCCAACGAGAAGGAGTCACGCGATGCGACGAATCGTCGGACGACCGAGGATCGGGCTGGGTTCCGCCGTCCTGGCGCTGTTCCTGATCCTGATGCCCACCGAGGACGCCGGCGCCCAGTTCATGGGCTACGGCTACGGCTATCCCGGCTGGGGCTACGGCGGCTGGGGCGGGGGCTACCCGGGCTGGGGCTACGGCGGATTTGGATATGGATATCCTGTCGCCGGCTTCGCAGGCGGGGCCGCATACACCTATCCGGGACTGGCGTTCCCTGTCGTCACCGGCTATCCGGCCTATGGAATGGGCGGATACGGCGGATGGGGCTGGGGTTATCCCGGATATGGCTACGGTGGGATGGGTTACGGCGGGATGGGCTACGGCGGGATGGGCTACGGGGCGTATGGCTACATGTCCGGCGGAATCGGCATGTCCGGCGTGGGATTCTGGAACCCGATGTTCGGAGTCGGCCTGACCCCGCTGGGCACGCAGAGCTACCTGTATGAGACGCGGATGCTCGGCCGCGTCCCGCGCGTGTCCACGGGATACGGCGGGGCCTACGGCGGACGTTACGTCGGCACGACTTACTACCGGGGCCGTTAATCCGGCGGACGGGAATCTTGCCGGCGCCGGTGATTGTTCGCCGGCGCCGGCCGTTCTGTCGTCGAGGGCGTCCGAAACCGGTTTTCAGGTGTCCAGGCCCATGGGCTCGAGGGCCGGCCGGGCCCGTTCGCGCATGTCGTCGAACATCTCGCGGGCCGCGCCGGTGAGCTGGTCCATCGGGACATCCATCGCCTGGCAGCCGTACGACAGGGCAAGATAATCCTCGCCCAGGCCGAGCACGGCGTCGGGCACCCCGAGGACCTTGTTGATCGCCATGCGCGCGATCGGAGCCGCCACCGCGACTCCCGCGGCCACCGCCGCACCCGCGACGGCGCCCCACGGGTCGTCCTCGCCGTCCTCGCGCAGGCTCTCTCGGGCCACCCAGGCCCCGGCGAGGCTGTGCGGGATCAGCAGCGACGGCCGGTATCGCGGTGGGAACACTCCCACCTTGTCCAGCAGCATCTCGCCCATCGCCGCCATGACCCAGTTCTGCCGGCTGGGCCATCGACGAGATGTCGCCAGGAACGCGGGTCCCAGCGCGATCTTCAGGCCGCTCAGGGCCGCCAGGGCCATCGCTCGTTCAAACGCCCGATTGCTGTCACGCATGTCAAGTGTCCTTTCGCCGGACGACGGGGTCAATCACGCGGCAGATCCTCGACCGGCCGGCGGGAAGCCGCGGAGACAGTCTGACGCCGACCTGGGAAGAGGCTCGGCGCGCACCTGGGCGAATGGAAAGCAAGATCAGTGCCGGATCTTCAGCAAACACCGAGAGGGGCCGCGGTCGCGTTAGACTCCGGGGCCGCCCTCGGGCTCGACTGAGAAGCGGCCGGACAGGCTGAGGCCGCCATCGGAGACGAGGATCGCTCCATTCAGGTTGGAGCCGGCCTGGCTCAGGACGAAGAGCGCCAGACTGGCGATGTCCTCGATGGCGCCCAGGCGGCGGATCGGAACCTGGGCGCGGAGGCGGTCGGCCACCGGGCCGGGGAAGAGTCGCCGGGCGCCCTCGGTGTCGCCGATCGGGCCGGGCGCGATCGCGTTGACCTGAACGCCCAGCGGGCCCCACTCGACGGCGAGCGTCCGGGTCATGGCGTCGACGGCCGCCTTGGCCGCCGCGACGTGGACCTGGCCCGGCGTGCCGCCGTGGTGGAGCGTGGCACTGATATTCAGGATCCGGCCGCCGTGCTCCTTCATCCAGGCCCGGAAGGCGGATCGCGTGGCGTGCCAGGTCCCTTTTGCGTCAATGTCGACCACCGCGCCGAAGCCGTTGGGGCTGAGGTCCTCTGACGCGCAGGGGAAGTTGCCGGCCGCGTTGTTGACCAGGATATCCAGCCGTCCCAGCTCGGCGATCGTGCGGATGACGGCGGCGTCGACCGCCTCGGGGTTGCGGATGTCGGCGGGCAGCGCGAGGCAACGGCGGCCGGTCGCGGACTCGATCTCGGCCGAGGCCGCGGCCAGGTTCTCGGCCTTGCGGCTGAGGAGTGCCACGTCGGCCCCGTGGCGGGCGAGGGCCTCCGCGATCCCCCGGCCGATGCCCGTCGCTCCCCCGGTGATCAGGGCCACCCTGCCGGCGAAGAGCGAGTCGCGAAAGATGCTCACGATCGGGGTCCATCCTTTACGAGCAAGGTGAAGCCGCCAGAAGGACGAAGCTCGGCGCAAGGATACAACGCGGACGGCGACGGGAGCCAGCCCTTCCGGCGAAGGCATCGCGGGATCGCTCGGTCGATCAGTGCACGTGCCCGAGGTCCGGGATGAAGAGATTCGACATGGGACGGCTCGCGGCCATGATGTGATGCGCGATCGGCGCGTGGTGAACCCTCGCGGCGACCCGGTGCTCGACGCGGCCCGGGCGATGCCGTGCTCTTGACCGGCCATGGTGATGCCTGTCGATGCCCGACCGCGCGAGGGTTGTCGTACCGATGACGGTCGTCGCAGTCGGGACCGTGGACTCCGACTGCGCGGCCGGAGCAGCGGCCCGTTCGCTCGAGGCCGCCGTCGTGATCGTGGCGGCGCGAACGGCCGCCGTGGCGATCATGGGCGTCGGGCCGGCCGCTGCCGAGCCCGAGTCGACCGACCCGATCGAGCCGGACGACGTGGTGCTCGCGGTCGTCGACTCCGCCGAGGTGAGCGGTGCGATCAGGGCCGCCAGAGCAAAACCGGAATTTGAGGCGGAGAGGGCATTGCCGCGGACCACGAAGTCGGTGAACCGCCCGGTGCCGCCGGTGGTGAAGAGTCCGACGCCCCCGGCGGGCAGCGAGGTGCCCGAGTAGGTCGTCTGCACGGCGCTCAGGCCGTTGAGGTAGAGGGTCACGCTGCTGCCGTTCAGCACCAGGCCGAGCATCGTGTCCTGGCCCGAGCGGACGCCCTTTGCCGCCAACGCGTCGGTCACCAGCCCCTGCGCCGTGGCGTGGCCGAGCACGAGGTCGCCGGTCTGCGGGACCATCGCGGCGAACTTGAAGTTCGTGGGTGTCACGTAGTCGTAGACCAGGCCAGCCTCCGCGGTGGTGTTCACCAGCGCCTGGAGCTGCTCGTAGGTGGACTGGGTCGAGCCGACCGAGAACAGCGAGACCGCCTGGCCACCCGTGGCCGTGCCCTGGTAGCGGCCCGAGATCAGCGACCACGCGCCGGACTTGACCGCGAAGGGCGAGGGGATGCCGGTCGAGAAGTCGGTCGAGTCCTGGAACACGAACGTCGGATGGCCGCTCGCGGGCAGGCCCGAGGTGAACCCGAGGCCGAGGTTGTCGGTCGAGGTGGCATTCAGGATCTGGTCGAAGCCCGAGGCGCCGTTGGCCACCGTGGTGCCGCCGGTGATCGTGTCGTTGCCCGGCCCGCCGTAGATCGTATTATCGCCCGGGCCGCCGTAGATCGTGGCGATCCCGTTCTTCGCGTAGATGACGTCGGTGCCGCCGCCGCCAGGGCCGATGTCGATCGAGGCCGAGGAGATCACCGTCGATCCGCTCATCGTGACCTGGGCATCGCCGCCGAAGATGAGGTCCTTGCCCGAGCCGCCGGTGATCGTGTCGCTGCCGGGTCCGCCGATGAGGACCTGTGGGCCCGAGCCGCCGTTGATGATGTCCTTGCCGCCGACGCCCGGATACGTGCTCTTGACCGTCGCGCCGGTGAAAATTGACGCCGCGCCGCCCGTCACAGTGATACTTCCGTTCGCGCCCAGTATCAGGTCGGCGCCCGTGCTGCCGGTCAGGGTGTTGTTGCCGGGCCCGCCCACGATCAGGGTCGTGCCGCCGCCGGCGGTGATCTGGTTGTTCCCGCCGCTGGTCGGGGCGGTGCTCGTCACGGAGACAATCCGGCCAGCGGAGAAGTACGCCGTGCCGTTGGCACCCAGCAGGACGTTGTCGCCCGATCCGCCCTGGATCGTGTTGGCTCCGGTGCCGCCCAGGACGAGCGTGGGGCCGTTCCCAACGGTGATGCTCGTCGCGCCGCCCGCGGTCGGGTCGGTGGTGGCATAGGTCACCGCGCCGTGACTGAGCTGGACGGTGCCGCCGTGGCCTAGGATCACGTCGTTGCCCGAGCCGCCGGTGATCGTGTCGGCGCCGTGGCCGCCGAGAATCACGTCGTTGCCCGACCCGGCGGTGATCGTGTCATTGCCGCCGGTCGTCGGGTCCATCGTCGAGGCCCCGGTGACCAGGCCGAACGAGAAGCTCGCGCTGCCGTCGGACCCGATCACGACGTCGCTGGTGCCCCGGGCCGTGAGCCGGTTGCTTCCAGGGCCGCCGATGATCAGGTCCGTGCCCGATCCGCCGGTGATGACGTCGTTGCCGCCGCTGGTCGGGTACGTCGTCGAGACGTCGGCGATCACGCCCGCCGAATAGGTCGCGCTACCGTTGGCGCCCAGGAGCACGTCGGAGCCCGACCCACCGGTGATCGTGTTATTCCCCGCGCCGCCCATCACCAGCACACTGCCGTTGCCGGCGTGGATTGTGTCGTCGCCGCCGGAGGTCGGGTCGCTCGTCGCCGCGCTCGTGATGACCCCATTGGCAAACTGGACCGAGCCGTTGTGCCCGATGATCACCTGGTTGCCGGTGCCGCCGATGATCTGGTTCGAGCCGAACCCGCCGATCAGCACGTCGAAGCCGGATCCGCCCGTGATGGTATCGACCCCGCCGACCGTCGGGTCGACCGTGGAGGCCGAGACCACCCGGCCGCCGGAGAGCGTGGCATTGCCGTTGGAGCCGATGACGACGTCGATCGTGCCGGCCGCGGTGATCGTGTTCTGCCCCGGTCCGCCGAAAATGAGGTCGGTGCCCGTCCCGCCGATGATGACGTCGTTTCCGCCCGCCGTCAGGTCGATGCTGGTGACGGTCGCGACCAGGCCGCCCGCGAGCGTCGCAGTCCCGTTGGCGCCGAGCAGGACGTCATTCCCCGCGCCGCCGGTGATCCTGTCGGAGCCCGTGCCGCCCATCACCAGGACGTTGCCGGAACCCGCGTGGATCGTCGTGTTCGGCCGGCCCGGGGTCGGGTCGGAGGTCGCGACGAGGATCTGCCACGACGGGCCGTAGGACCCGGTCGCCGAGGACAGCCCCTTGAACCCGTAGCCCAGGCCGAGCTGCACGGACCCGTCGTGGCCGAGGATCACATCATTGCCGGAGCCGCCGGTGATCGTGTTGGATCCGGGTCCGCCGATGAGGGCCTCCGTACCGGGCCCGGCGGTGATCGTGTTGTCGCCGCCGACCGTCGGGTCGATCGTGGTTGCGGTCGTCACATTGCCGCCGCTCAGCGCGGCCTGGCCGTCCGAGCCGATGACGACGTCGATCGTGCCGGCCGTGGTGATCGTATTGTTGCCCGGGCCGCCGATGATCAGATTGAGGCTCGTGCCGCCATGAATCGTGTCGTCGCCGCCGTACGTCGGGAAGATGCTGGACACGGACTGGACCAGCCCGCCGGCCAGAGCGGCCGTGCCATTGGCGCCGAGCAGGACATCGCGCCCCGAGCCGCCGGTGATCGTGTCGTTCCCCGTGCCGCCCATGACGAGCGTGTTGCCCGAGCCGGCGGTGATGACGTCCGTTCCGCTGTCGGTGGGATCGATCGACGAGACGCTGTAAACCTGGCCCGAGGTAAGCTGCACGACGCCGTCGTGGCCGAGGATAACATTGTTGCCCGGGCCGCCGGTGATCGTGTTGTTGCCTGCCCCGGCGAGGATGGTCTCGGTACCGGGCCCGGCGACGATCATGTCGTTGCCGCCGACCCCTGGATCCAGGCTGACGGCGAAGACCGGCAGGCCGAACGATACCTGCACCCGGCCGTCGTGGCCCAGGATCAGGTCATTGCCGCCGCCGTTGATCTGATCGCTGCCTGCGCTGCCGAGGATGATGTTGTTGACCGGCCCGCCCGTGATCGTGTCGTTGCCGCCGACGCCGGGGTTCGTTGTGGTGATCGCGACGACCCGCCCCGCGCCAAGCTGGACAACGCCGGAGCTGCCGATGATGACGTTGCTCCGCCGGCCGCCGGTGATCGTGTTGGCACCCGGTCCGCCGAGGATGATGTCCGAGCCCGATCCGCCGGTGATGGTTTCGTTGCCCCCGCTCGTGGCGAACGCCGAGGCGAGCTGGATCGGCACGCCGTCTCTCAGGGTGACGGTGCCATACCCGCCGAAGATCACGTCGTTCCCCGCGCCGCCCGAGATCGAGCCGGCGCCCTCACCGAAGAGGTAGTTCGAGTCTTGCGGGGCCAGAGGCCCGTAGATCGGAACGGCCGCGGCAGCCTGGAACCCGGCCGGGATCGGTCCGCCGACGATCGTGGTGGTGCCGCCGACATCCGGACCGACCGCGATCAGACTCGACGGGGGCAGCAAAAGGCCGCTGTTCACGTCGCCCGGCCCGCCGTTGCCCAGGATCGTGACCACCTGCCCGCGGGCGTTGGTGTAGAGCACCTCGCCGCGGTGGCCGAAGATGATGTCGTTACCCTGGCCGCCGGTGATGTGGCTCGTGCCCTGGCCGCCGAAGATGATCAGCGGCAGCGTCGAGGCCGAGGCATCGACGGTGCTCGTGTTGGGATAGCTGAGGTACTGGCCGAACGGACCCTGGGTGTTCAGGACGAACGGGCCGTCGATCCCGCTGGCCAGGTCCACCGTGACGTTATGCGTGCCCAGCCCGGTGTTGAGCGTCGTGATGCTGGTGAGCGGATCGCCCGCGGCGTCGGTGATCCCCGTGCGGAAGAACGTCCCATCCACGGCCACGTTGACCGCCCCATAGCCGGTCCAGTAGGTGATCCCGCCGGCATAGCTGCCCGCGGTGCCAATCTCGGCCGAGTAGTCGATGGGGGCGGGCGAGAAGCCAGAGACCTCGATCTCGGTGTTGGGCAGCCGGGTCGGACTGGTCGGGGCATTGGTGATCAGGCCGTTGGCGATGCCCGAGACCGAGCCCTCGTTGCTGATGAACAGCTTGTGTGTCCCCGCGCCGGCGGAGAGGTTGAGGTTGCCCACGATGCCCGAGAGGTCGCCGTAGAGGAAGTCGGCCGTCGGGGCGGTCTGGAGGTTCTCGTTCGCGAGTGACGACACGAAGAACTGCTGGTTCCCGCCGTGGCCGAAGATGTTGGTGACGGCCGTCGTCCCGCGGATGTTCACCACGTTGTCGTGCGGCGCGAGGTCGAGGTTGAGCGTGGTGACGTTGTTGTAACTGATCCCCTGCCCTCGCGAGGCGGCGAGCACCGGATTCTGGAGCATGCTCGAATCGACGGCGAGCTGGCCCGCCACGCCGAACGGCAGCCCGGTGACCGAGAAGCCCGACACGACGGGCGTCACCGCGATCTGGTTGCTGCCGAGCAAGCTCGCGAGGGCCGCCTGGACGGCGGAGGCGGTCGCATTCCAGGGCAGCGAGTACGTCACCTGGCCGTTGCCCGCTTCCAGGGTGTACGTACCGGCCACCGCGTTGATGCCGAACGTCACGGAGGTCGGGCCTTGCTGCGTCTCTGTCGATGTCGGCGCGACGCTCAGCAGGAAGGCGTCGCCGGCCGTCCCGGCGAGCCGGCCCTGGTAGGTGATGTAATAGGTGTTGTCGACGCGAACGCCCCCGAGGTCGTTGGCTCCAATGGGGCCGAGACCCGACATCGCGATCGCGGTCGCATTGATTGCGGCGATGAGGTCCGACTGGAACTGGCTGGCCGACTCGCCGACCGTCAGCGTCACGGACGTCAGGTTCGTTCCGATCGCGATCGGGAACGAGCCCGAGGACACCTGCAAGGCCACCGACTGGATGTGGAACGACCAGGATTGCACCCGGACCGAGGCCGGGACGCCGACCGTTACCGAGACGAGCTTCGAGGCGTCCGGGATCAGGGTGAGGTCCTCGCCCAGGATCGCCGGGATGCCCGCGAGCTCGATCGTGTATGTGCCATTGCCGGCGGCGACCGTCACATCGGTGACACCGGGCAGGGCGAGCGCGGCGAGTGCGTCCTGGACCTGGACGGCCGAGGCGTCGAACGGTAGCGGGCCGGTCACGGGACCGCCGGCGCCGACCTGGAGGGTGAACGTCCCCGCCACGGCGTGCGCGACGGTGATCGCCTGGGTCACGGTCGGATCCGGATTGCGTCCGTCGAGCGTTGAACCGGTCATCGTGGTGACGGCCGCCGCCGGATTGCCCGAGTCGTCGAGATTGACGGTGCTCGTGCCCGGGCCGCCGTTGATTCGCAGCAGGCCGTCGATGCTCGAGAGGACTCCGCCCGGCGGCGCGGCGAAGTGATCGACGCCCAGTCCAAGGTAGCCGGCGCCAAAGGCAGTGCCGACGTCAATCGTGGTCGTCCCCGATCCGCCGTTGATGACCACGGGTCCGGAGCTGGTCTGGAGGTCGACCTGGTCGCTCCCCGCGCCGCCGTTGATCGTGGTGGAACCGCCGTCAGTCGTCGGGACCTGCAATTGCTCTGTCCCCTGGCCGAGGTTGATCTCGAGGTCCAGCATGCCAGTGTAGAGCATTCCCGACGGGCCCATCGCCAGGCCGGTGAGGGTTGTTGCCGTCAGCATCCCGGTCTTCGCGATGGTGCTTCCAAAGTCGTCCACGTTCAGGCTGTCGAGCCCGCCGCCCTGGAGGATCAGCGGCCCCTGGATGCCGTCCACGATTCCGCCGGACTGCGGTGTATTCACGCCGGCCTGGCTGCCGACGTTGAACGTATCCACGCCGCCGTTGTTCGCCACCGTGGTCGTGGAGACCGAGGCGGTACTGCGGACGTTGAAGGTGTCGTTGCCCGAGCCGAGGTTGATACCGAGCGTCGCGATCGACTGGTAAGCGATCGCCCCGGCCATCCCCAGGCCGGTGATTTCGGTCGCGGTGAGCTGGCCGACGACACCGAGCGAGTCGCCAGTGTCATCGACGTTCAACGTGTCGCTGCCGGTCCCGCCGAGGATCGTCAACAGCGAGGCGATGTCGCCAACGATGCCGTTGATGTTCTCGAAGACGATGTTGCCCGTCCTCGGGTCGGGCCACAGGCCGGCGAGGCTGCCGACGTCGATGGTGTCGGTGCCGCTGCCGGCCTGCACGGTCACAGGCGACTCGATCGATCGCACGGCCACCTGGTCGTTGCCGTTGCCCGTGTCGAGGGTAACCGCCGTCGAGTCGGTGCCCGCCGTGCCGAAGGCGCCGAGCTGGGTCTGGACGATCGTGAACGTGTTGTTCCCCGAGCCACCCCTGATGATGAGGCTGCCCACGCCGGTGAAGTCCACGGTGCCCGGCATCGCGCCTGCCATCACGACCTGGTGGACGTCCTGGGCCTGCTGGAGCGGCTGGGTGCCAGTGTAGAAGACGGGCTCGCCGCCGTGATAGAGGACCGGCTCGTTGCCGAAGTAGTACGCGGGCTGGCCGCCGGAGTAGGTCGCCTGGACCCAGATGCCATGGGAGCTGAGAACATAAACCGGCTCACCGACGGAATGGTGGAGGATCGACAGCCGGTAGGTGATCACGACCTGCGACCCGAAGGCCGGTGGCGAGCCGAGGTTGACTGTCACCGTCGAGCCCGAGACCGTGTACTGACCCGGCGACAGGTCGGTGCCGGCGACGGTCACGTCGATGTAGCCATTCGGGGCGGAGTTGAGCGTGAACGACTCGGACGTGCCGCTTACGTTGAAGTCGAAGTACTGGGTCGCGTTCTGGCCGATGGTCGCCGAGGTTTCCAGCTTGACCTGGCCGTCGGCGCCGAGGACCAGGTTGCCGGTGGAGTCCACGACCGGCTGGCCGACCTGGAGCGGCTCGGTGCCGAAGTAATACTTTGGATCGCCCGCGGCGTGGTACGCCTGGGTGGCGATCGAGAGGGCGAGCTCGGAGACGCCGGCCAGCGTGGTCGAGGGGTTGAGGACGGTAATCGTGTTGGCGGCGGCGTTGACGGTGAAGTCCGCGGCGGACAGGTCGAGGATCGCGGTGCCCCTGTACGCGACCAGGTTGACCACATCGCCGGCCTTGAGCTGGTAGTTGAAGCCGGCCAGGCTGCTGAGGCTGAGCGTTCCGCTGAACGGCGCGAAGAACGCGGCGGGTGTGTACGGCGTGCCGACGGCGACCGGCTGGCCCTGGACGTTCACCAGGTCGAGTACCCGGTCGCCCGGGTTGTGGATGGCCGACTCGCCGCCGGTGTAGGTGAGCAGGTTCTGGACGGTCACGCCGGGATCGTTGGTCTGCGTGATCACGTTGACGGACGCAGCAGTCACCGACAGGGTCAGGCCGTCGGCGCTGATGGCCGTGATCGCGTAGACGCCGTCGTCCTGCTTGCCCGGCGTGCCCGTGACGAGGACCTGGTCGCCCCTGGTGAAACCGTCGAGGATCCAGCTTCCCAAGGAACGCGTGATGGTCGCGGGATTCCCGTTCTGGCCGGGGGCGAAGGACAGGCTCGGGCTGCCGGTCATCGCCGGGGCGGTCGGGACCAGATTGCCACTCGCGTCGTGCACCAGCTCGCCGCCGAGGTAGACGACCGGGTTGCCGTTGGTCTGCGCGACCGGATCTCCGGCAACGTGCAGCATCGGGTCGCCCTTCTTGTGCACGAGCGGAGCGCCGGTGGGGCCGAACTCGGGCTGGCCGGTGAGCAGGTTGAGAACCGGCTCGCCACCCGAATAGAACATCGGCTGGCCGGTGAACGGGTCGAGGACAGGCTCGCCGCCGTAATAGAACTGCTGCACCGGCGAGGCCGCGCCGCCGTCGTAGACCGGCTGGCCGTTGACGAGCTGGTTCACCGGGATCTGCGTGACGCCGAGGCTGCCGATCGTGTTGTTCGGGTCGGACGAGTCGTCGAGGGTCAGCGTGTTCGAGCCCTGGACCGTGACCTGGCTGTCGGTGAGCACCGTCCAGGGGATGGCGACGCTACGGCGCACCGGGATATCGAAGGGCTTGCTCGTGGGCGTTGTCGTCAGGTTGCCCTTGCCGTCGACGTAGAGCGGCGCCCCGTTCGCGAAGTCGGCGATGTAAACCGCCGGGCGGCTGGACCCGTCGGGATTGGTGGCGCCGAAGACCTGATTGTTGTTCTGATCGTAGTAGACCGGCTGGGCCCCGGGCGTGCCCTGCGCGACCTGGTTGATAACCGGGATCCCGGTCAGGCCGGCGTTGGTTGTCGGGTTGCCCTCGGCGTCGTAGTAGAGCCGAATGCCGCTGCCGTCCGTCGCCAGGACGCCGTACTCCTGCCAGCCCCACTCCTGAACCTGGTCGGTGACGACATTACCGTTCTGGTCGAGGACCACCGTCCAGACCTGGAGCGGACCGGCGGGATTGGCCGGGTCGATCGGCTGCACGACAGGGGCGAGATGGACCTCGGCGATCACCGAGACACCGGCGACGTTTTTCTGGAGGACGAGGGTCGAACCCGTGACCAGGTTGAGAACGGTGCCGCCGCCCGTGATGGACTGAACCACGTAGATGCCGTCGTTCTCGTTCGCACCGGTGCCCGACACGGCGATCCGGTCGCCGGGCAGGAAGCCGTCGG
>DAIDHB010000315.1 GCA_027452145.1 Planctomycetales bacterium | reverse complement strand
ATGGTCAACATGATCTCCGGCGGCCTGCACGCCGGGGGAAACCTCGATATCCAGGACATCCTGATCGTGCCGCTCGGCGCTTCGAGCTACAGCCAGGCCCTCGAGTACACCGTCGCACTCTATCGCGCCGTGGGCCAGGTGCTGAAGGCAGCGGACCTCGAGTCGGTACTCGTCGGCGACGAGGGTGGGTACGGGCCAAGGCTCCGCGATGCCGAGCACGCCTTCGCCGTCGTCGTGCAGGCGATCGAGGCCTGCGGACTCGCGCCGGGGAAGGATGTCGCGATCGCCGTCGACGTGGCCTCGACCCATTTCCATGACGCGGATCGCGGCACCTACCGGATGTAC
This sequence comes from Planctomycetales bacterium, assembly GCA_027452145.1. GTDB lineage: Bacteria > Planctomycetota > Planctomycetia > Isosphaerales > Isosphaeraceae > JAKAUH01. The sequence continues at coordinate 28,722 of DAIDHB010000315.1, read as the reverse complement.
GCGACCGGCGGCCGCGAGCTCGATTCCGGGGCGATGGTCGACCTCCTGGCCGGATGGGTCGAGCGGTTCCCGATCATCTCGCTGGAGGACGGGCTCGCCGAGGACGACTGGGACGGCTGGGCGAAGCTCACCGAGCGCCTGGGCGATTCGGTGCAGCTCGTCGGAGATGACCTCTTCACAACGCAGGTCAAGAGGATCCAGCGAGGAATCGACCGCCGCGCGGGGAATGCCGTGCTGATCAAGGTGAACCAGGTCGGCACGCTGACCGAGACCTTCGACGCCCTTCGCCTGGCGCGATCGCACGGCTTCCGCGCCGTCGTCTCGGCGCGATCGGGTGAGACCGAGGACTCGACGATCGCCGACGTCGCCGTGGCGACGGGCGCCGGCCAGATCAAGATCGGGTCGGTGGCGCGGTCGGAGCGACTGGCGAAATACAATCGTCTGCTCCGCATCGAGGAGGCCCTCGGGCCCAGCGCTCCCTTCGCCCGGCCGTTCGGCTGATCGGCCGCCTCCTTCACATCCACATCCGGCCAGCAAGTTCACTCGTGCCGGAGCGATGTGACCGGGTCAACCCTGGCGGCGCGCGAGGCCGGATACCAGGCCGCGAGCGTCGTGATCGCACAGACCAGTGCCGGAACACCCAGGATCAGCCAGAGCGGAAAGGCCAGCAGGGACGCGTCGAGTATTCCCCGGAGCGCAGGCGGAGTCTGCGGCTCCAGGATGCTCCGTGTGATCCGGTCGGCCGGGAACGACGCCAGCAGGCTGAGCGTCATGCCGAGTCCGCTGCCGACCAGTCCCATCAGCGTCCCCTCCACCACGAAGAGGAAGCGGATATCGCCGTCGCGGGCACCGACGGCCTTCATGATGCCGATCTCGCGCATCCGCTGGAGCACGCTCATGATCATCGTGTTCGTGATCCCGATCGCCGCGACAACTAGCGCCACAACAGCGATGAACGCGGTGGCCGTCGAGATCAGCAGGACGTTCAGCCGCACCACGGCGATGACGTCGGCCAGCGAGTTCTCGCCGAAGCCCATGGATTTGATGCGATCTGCGACGCCCTTGACCTCGCGGTCGTCGTCAACCGTGACGACGGCCCCGCCGAACTCCGCATCTCTGACGTCACCAGCCCGGAGCACAAAATCCTTCGCGGCTGCGACGGGGAGGAGGATGTCCTCGCCCCCGAGACCCCACTCGCCGATCGTCGTCGGTTCGGCATCCTTCTCGGCCCGCTCGCGCAGCACGCCCACGATCATGAATTCCCCGACAATCGGTTTCCCCGTTCGTTTCGTCGACGTCGCCGAGATGCGGTCGAACATCTCCCGGAGTACCTGCCGCTCATCGGCCGGGAGGGGCAGGAATCTCGCGATCCGGGCCAGCCGCCTCATTGCCGAGTCCAGGGCTCGAACCTGCCGCTCGTCGACGTCGCGGTTGCCAATCCTGAGAAGCCAGACCGGGTTGACGGTGTCGGGACCCTCCGAACGCATCTCCATGCGGAACTTCCGGCCGAGAACCGACTCGACCTCAGCATCGCTAATGAGTCCCCAGCGATAGAGCAGATACTCGTGGACAATCGCGACCTTGCCGTCGCCGGGCGCGAAAAGACGCCCGGCGATCAGCCGATCGGCGAAGAAGCTGGTGTCCGGCATCACCGAGGCGGCCGAAACCTCCTCGCCATGGCCGTCGAACGTCGCCCGCAAGTCGCCCCTCATCTGGACCAACGGCAGGGCGGACGTGACGTGGTCGAGGCCGGCGATCCGGCCGAGCGCCGACTCGTCCAGTGGCACCCGCTGCCGGACCATGTTCGAGCTGCGCCGGATCGCCTTCCGGAGCCGCTCGCGCTTCGCGTCGCTCATGCCGCCCTTCGGCTCGCGGCGATCGGCGGGGATGTTGTCCGCGATTTCCTTGTAGAAAGGAAAGACCCAGATCTTCCGCAGGCTGTCGTCCTTGCGGAAGACGCCCACGATCGCCCGGTCGACACCCCGGCCCACCGCCAGGCTCATCGCCAGCGCGAACGTGCCGACGATGATGCCGACCAGCGTCAGCGTGGTCCGGACCTTCTGCTGCCGCATCGCGGCGAAGGCCAGGCCCCAAAGGTCGGCGGTCCGGGGACAGCCCCTCGCTCGAGATTCGCCATCCTCGCTCATGAGCATGACCGTGGTCGCTGCCCTGGTAATGCAGCAGGAATTCAGGATCCCGCGCCGGACTCGCCGAGCATCGCAAGTGCGGCCGCGATCCGACGGCGGCAGCGCTCGCGGCCGACGATCACCAGGCAGTCATATAGCCCCGGACCGACCCCCTGCCCCGTGGTCGCCACGCGCAGCGGATTGACGACGTCGCCCATCTTGCGGCCGGTCTTCTCGGCGTAGTCGTGGACGGCCTTCTCCAGCGTCGCCAGGTCGTACGGCTCGGTCTCGGCCAGCAGCGCGTCGAGCTCGGCCAGCATGGCCGGCACGCCGTCCTTGCGCAGCCGCTTCTTCACGGCGTCGGGGTCGAACGTGACGTCCTCGGTGAAGAAGAACCGGCCGAGCTTGATGATGTCCGAGAAGGTCTTCAGGCGATCGCCCAGGGCCTCGATCACGCGGCCGATGAGGGCCCGTTCGGAATCGCTCGGGACCTCTCCGCTCAGCAATCCCTCGCGCCTCAAGTACGGAACGACTCCCTCGACCTTGCGATCGAGCGGGACGGTCTTCATCCACTCGCCCTCGAGCCAGAACAGCTTGTCCTGGTCGTGGCTGGCGGGCGAGCTGTTCACGCGGTCGAGTGTAAACTTCTCGATCAGCTCGGCGCGGGAGAAGACCTCCTGCTCGCCGTCGAAGCTCCAGCCCAGCCGCGCGAGGTAATTGAGCAGCGCCTCGGGCAGGTAGCCCTTCTCGATGTACTGGTGCAGGTAGACCAGGATGCCGAGCTTCTCGTACTCGGCCAGCTTTCGCTTCGACATCTTGGACCGCGACCCGGGCTCGGCCACGTATGGGATATGGGCGAACGAAGGCAGCTCGGCCCCCAGGGCCTCGAACACCAGGAGCTGCGGGAAGGTATTGGAGAGGTGTTCCTCGGCGCGGACGACGTGGGTGATCTTCATCGCCACGTCGTCGACGGCACTGGCGAAGTTGTAGAGCGGAGAACCGTCGGGCCGGACGATCACGAAGTCGCCGATCTCGTCGGTGGCGAACTCGACGTCTCCCTTGACCAGGTCGTGCAGCACCAGCGTACGGCCGGGCGGCACCTGGAACCGCAGCGCGAATGGCCGGCCCTCGGCCTCGTACTGCGCGGCCTGCGCGTCGGTGAGGGGCTGGCGGCGGAAACGGTAGGCGCGCTTCTCCCGCTCGGCGGCGGCCTTGTCGGCGGCACGCTCGGCCTCGGTGCTGAAGTCCTTGTAGACGTGGCCGGATTCGACCAGACGCGAGGCGGCCTGTTTGTAGAGGTCCTGGCGCTGGGATTGATAGTAAGGGCCGGATGGTCCGCCGACCTCCGGCCCCTCGTCCCAGTCGATGCCGATCCAGCGGAAGCCGTCGAGGATCTTCTGGACGGCGTCCTCGACGTGCCGCTGCTGGTCGGTGTCGTCGATCCGGAGGATGAACTGGCCGCCGTGGTGGCGGGCCAGCAGCCAGTTGAACAGCGCGGTCCGCACTCCACCGATGTGGAGGAATCCGGTCGGACTGGGGGCGAATCGAGTGCGTAGCGTCATGAGGGTCACGATAGGGAGTCGCCCGCCGACTGTCAATGTCCGCCGCGCGATTCCCAGACCGTCGCGATTCAGCCCGCTCCGAGCCCCGCCGGGACGGACCGGTCCGCGGCCGGCACGGCCGACGGGCCCAGCGAGACCTCCTCGACCTTCTCGTAGCCCAGTGCACGCAGGACTTCTAGCACCTCGCTCCAGGTCGGGAACATCCGACCGCTGCGCTGCTTGTACTCGTTCATCGCTTTCATGAATTCCAGCTCGGCCTCGGTGTACTCGCGCTCGCACGTGGTGGGATCCACGAATCGGCGACGGCCGCTTACCTGCCGGGCATGGGCCGCCCGACTCGCCTGCTCGGTCGCCCGCCGGTTGATCCATTCATTGCACCCGTTCGGATCGCAATCCGCCGGGTCCATGTTCGGGATGTGACCAGACGCCTGGCTCATGCTCGTCGACCTCCTCATCATCGCCCGCCGCGTGGGTCGATCGCCGACCCCGGCGGGTTACGCCACGGACAAGAGAAGATATCATCGGGCAACGGCCCATCTGCCGTTTGAGTCGATCGCCCTTCGATCGACGGCAGACCGGCGCTCACCAGATCGCCCGCAGAATGCTCCGTAACGAGAACCTAAGACATCGCGGCCGAACAGGTGACTCCCTCTCCCGGTTTTTTGGGGCCGATTCGTCCGGCATCTGGCATTCCCCTGATTGGATGCAGACATCGGTTGACCTGTGGGCGATGTGGAGTGCCGGAGCGCGGCGGGCCGTCACGTCCGACCGGGGCCGTGGTAGTTTTGGAGGAGCGTCGTGGTGCGCGCCGAGCTTGCGGGAGGAGAACGGGAAGGAAATCCGATTTTTTCGGTGCATGGCGGCAAAAGCACGGCGCCTGATACAATGATGACTGCTCGCCTGGCGGGTCCGGCCGGCGGTCGTAACGCCCGGGTCGCTGCCAATCATTTTCTCGATGGGTCGAGGGTCTCACATCATGCCCGATCTCGACGCCGAATCACTGGTCGACCAGGTCACGATGCTCGGCCTGGTTTCCCGCGAGCGGATGCACGATGCGATGGCCGATGCCGAGGACGGATCGCCGGACTCGGTCCTTCGGATGCTCCTTCGCAAGGGGTCCCTGACGAGCTGGCAGGTCGACCGGCTGCGCAAGGGGGACCCTTCGGGCTTCTTCTACGGCGAGGCCAAGGCGCTGTTCCACCTGGCGGAGGGGACTTTCGCCCGGGTGTATCGCGGCGAGCACGTCTCCAGCGGTCAGCCCCTGGCCATCAAGGTGCTGCGGCAGCGGTTTGCCCAGATCCCCGATGCTGTCCACCGGTTCCATAAAGAGGCCGAGGCCGGCATGCGCCTCCGCCATCCCAACATCGTGCAGATCATGGACGTCGGCCAGCAGGACAACCGGCACTACATGATCATGGAGTACGTCGAGGGGATGAACCTTCGCGAATTCCTCAGGCTCCGCACCCGGATGAAGGGTCACCAGGCGCTCCCCCTGATGCTGGGCCTGGCGGAGGGGATGAAGTACTCGCTCGACCAGGGCGTCACCCACCGCGACATCAAGGGGACCAACATCCTGATCTCCAACTCGGGCGTCGCCAAGCTGGTCGACTTCGGCCTGGCGACGATCGAGGGGGACGACAACAAGCAGGGCGTGAAGAGCCAGCGCACAGTCGACTACTCGGCGCTGGAGAGGACCGCCAAGAGCCCCAAGGGAGACCCTCGCTCCGACATCTACTTCCTGGGGTGCGTCTTCTACCAGATGGTCACCGGCCAGCTCCCGATGGAGGAGTCCGAGAGCAAGGACATGCTCAAGAAGATGCTGGTGCGCTCCTTCGGCGCCATCAAGCCGATCGCCGAGCATCCCTACGCCCCCGACGAGCAGCTCTGCGAGGTCATCGACAAGATGATGAAGATCGACCTCAAGGCCCGCTACCAGAACATGGGCGATGTGGTCGCCGACCTCGAGCGCTACAAGGCCTCACTCCAGGACGACACGAAGGACGACGACAGGCAGAAGAAGGCGGACGACGATTTCGCCTCGATCTTCCTGCTGCCGCCGGAACCGGTCCATCCGGTGGAGGCTCCCGCACCGCCCCCGGCGGCTCCGAAGGCCGTGCCGTCGCGAAGCATCCTTTGCGTGGAGGCCCAGGACGAGATCCAGGACGTGCTTCGCAAGACCCTCACCCGGATGGGCTATCGCGCCCTCGTGGTCCGCGACGCCGAGCGCGCCGCCGAGCGCTATCGCGAGGCCCCCGTCGACGCGGTCATCTTCGACGCCGACGGCCAGGGCGCCGAGTCGATCGAACACCTCACCGACATGTACGAGAAGGCCCAGGAGGAGGAGCAGCATCTTGCCGCACTCGTCCTGCTGGGCCCCAGGCAGGGCGACCTCCGCGAGAAACTCCCGGTCGACGACCAGATCATCGTCCTTTCGAAACCGCTGAAGATGAAAGACGTGCAGGAGGCGATCCTCCGGCTCGCGCCCCTCGACGCCGAGCCCGTCCCCAAGTCCTGGGGCGTCCATGCATCCCAGGACGACGAGTGAGCCCCCGAATGCCGCCGAATCCGTCCTGGCCCCGCATGCTCGAGCCGGCCGCTGGTTCTGAGCCGCCGGGCGCGTCTGCCCCGGCCATACCGCGCAGGCCGGTTGCCGGGCGGAGCGTCGCGCGGGTATTTCTCGCCGCTGCGATCCTGTTCGGTTTCGGCCCACTCGCGATCGCGGCGGGGGACCCTGGCAGTGGTCGCCAGCCGGCCAGGCGAGCGCGGACCGCCGAGGAGCGAGCGATTGCCTATCTGGCGGGGGCGGTCCCTCGCTGGTCCCGGGAGAACCACTGCTTCTCCTGCCACAACAACGGCGATGCGGCCCGGGCTCTTTACCAGGCCGCTTCCGCCGGCCTGGCGTTCGACGAGTCGGCGATCGCAGAGACGACGGCCTGGCTGTCTCGACCGTCGGGCTGGGACGACAACGGCGGCAAGGCGGGCGTGAGTGACAGGCGGCTGGCGCGGGTGGCGTTCGCCTCGGCACTCGCGACAGCGACGCGGACCGGCCATGCGCGCGATCGGGGCGCGCTGCGTGCCGCCGCGGACCGGGTCGCTCGCGACCAGGACGACGACGGCTCGTGGCGGCTCGAGGGCGAGCCGTCTCCCGGCGCACCGGCGTCTTACGGGCAGGCGGTCGCGACTCTCCTCGCCCGCGAAGTACTCCACACCGCCGACCCGGTCGCCTTTCGGGCATCCATCGGTCGGGCCGATGACTGGCTCCTGCGGCGAGAACCCGCCGCGGTCGCCGAGGCTGCGTCCGTACTCATGATCCCGGCCATGGCGGCCTCCCGCGACGGGCCGAGGCGTCGTCGGCAGGCGCTCGCCTACCTCGCCCGCGCCCAGGGAGTGGACGGTGGATGGGGGCCGTTCGCAACCTCGCCGCCCGAGGTATTCGACACTGCCATCGCGCTGCTCGGACTTGCCCGTTCAGGCGAAGGTTCCGCGCCGGTCCGCCGCGCGATCGCGCGGGGCCGCGCATTCCTCGTCGAGCAACAATCCGACGACGGGAGCTGGCCCGAGACGACTCGTCCCTCCGGCGGCACCAGCTACGCGCAGCGAGTTTCCACCACCGGATGGGCCACACTTGCGCTCCTGGCCACGCGAGACCGTGCGGGAGCTTCGCCCCGGACGGGTGCCTTCGTCCCCACGTCGGACTAGTTGTGGGCAGAGTCCGAGAAAGCCGTACCCTGCAACTGGAGCGGGCCCTCCGATAGGTCTCGCGCCGGGGTCTCGTCGAGCTCGGAAGGCTTGCCGGCGTCCTTCTTCTCCCGGACCAGGTGGGCCTCCATCCAGGTCGCGGCCTTCTCGAACCGCTGCTGCTCCCGGGCGCAATGCTCCTGCCACTTGCGCAGACTCTTCAGCTCGCGCTCGTACTTGTGATACCGCGAGTCGCCCGTAGCAGCCAGGACCTTCGCCTGCTTCTCGACCGCGATCTCGCGGATCTTCGCCTCCTTGAGGGCGTCCGCGTAGTTCGACGCCATCTGGCGGTAGTACGCGTCGACGCTCTGGCTGTACGACGCGCAGCCGGACAGCGAGATCCCCAGCGCGATCGCGGCGATCGGCCGGACGAACATCCTGGCAAGGGCCCGATCCATGGGACCTGTCATCACCGCGACCTCCCTGTCGACGGTCGAAATCCCCGACGTGGGACCGGCGCCGGGTCCATCCGGCAGCCTGATCCGGGGGCCAGATGGTAATCCGCGCGTTGGGAAGCCGCAATCTCAGTCTTCGACCCCCATGCAAACACTTGGCGGGAGGACCACGTCGAGCTGGTCGATCTCGGCGAGGGCGGCGTGGAGGTCGGCCTGGACGGCGAGATGGGTCATGATGACGAGGGGGACGGGGCTTTGGTCGGGGGCATCGTCGCCGGGGTCGTGCTGGATCACGCTGGCGATACTGATGCCCCGATCGCCCAGGATCTGCGCCAGCCGGCCGAGGACGCCGGGTCGATCGGCGATGGTGAACCGCAGGTAATATCTGCTGCGGATTCGATCGGCCGGCGCGAGCAGGACCTCCGGCGCCGTCTCCGACCAGAGGTTGCGCAGTCGCGACGTCTTCCCGGAGCGGCCGGTGAGGACCTCCAGCAGGTCGCCGACGACGGCCGACGCCGTGGGCATCGCGCCGGCGCCCCGGCCGTAGAAGAGTGTGTCGCCGACGGCATCACCGACCACGCGAATGGCATTGTAAGGCCCGCGGACCTCGGCCAGCGGCCGGCCGTGCCGGACCAGGGTCGGCGCCACGCGGAGCTCGAGGCCGGCCGAGGTCAGCCGCGCCAGCGCCAGCAGCTTGATGGCGTAGCCGAGTTCGCCGGCGTACTTCAGGTCGGCCGTCTGGAGGCGGTCGATCCCCTGGCGCGGGATCGCGTCGAGCCGCACGTCCGCCTCGAAGGCGAGCTGCGCCAGGATCGCGAGCTTGTGCGCCGTGTCGGTCCCGTCCACGTCGAGGGTCGGGTCGGCCTCAGCATAGCCGAGCTCCTGCGCCTGCCGCAGCGCTTCGTCGTACGGCAGCCCCTCGCCGGTCATGCCCGTGAGGATGTAGTTGCAGGTGCCGTTGAGGATCGCGGCGATCGCCTGGACCTGGTTGGCCGCAAGCGAGACGCCGAGCGCCTGGACGATCGGGATCCCGCCGCCGACGCTCGCCTCGAACGCGACGGCCCGCCCGCAGGCCCGGGCCTGGGCGAAGATCCGCCCCGCGTGCTCGGCCAGGAGCGCCTTGTTCGCCGTGACGACATCCTTGCCCGCGGCGAGCGACGCGAGGATGTAATCCAGGGCCCGATCGGTCCCCCCCATCGTCTCGACGACGACGTCGACCTCGGGGTCATTGATCAGGCGATCGGCCTGGTCGGTCAGGCGGACGCCTTCCAGGTCGATGTCGCGCGGTCGTGCCGTGTCGCGAACGGCGACCCACTTGAGGTGGACGGGCCGTCCCGCCCGGCGCGCAATCCGCTCCCGCTGGTCCAGGAGCAGCCGCGCCACCCCCCCGCCTACCGTACCCAGACCAATCAGGCCGATTGTAAATACTTCCATCGTTCCCCGATTCCGCTGTGGCACGCCGGGGCGGTCGTGACGCCGCCACTCTCCCCAGGCCCGATCCCCAGATTATGTCCGCCGGCCGCCGGCATGCAAGCCGTACCGGCGCACGGGGAAGGCCCGCATCGCCACCGCCGATCGCGAATCGGACCGGGTCCGAATTGATCGATTCGACGCCGGTCGATACCCTTGACGGCAACGGCGCCACGCCGCGCCCGACATCTCCAGAGCCGGCCCGCGGCAGGAAACCCCTTGCAACCTGGTTGAATGAGGATAGGCTCATGGATCAGCCGCGACTCGAGGTCCAGATCTACCAGATCTCGGACGACTCGATGATGAGGGCCAATCGGGACGACGGGACCGGCTGGGACTGGTGCTGGGCCGACTGGCAGCGTGCCTGGATGAACAACACCCCCCAGCGCTACGCCTATCGCTGCCTGCCCCTCACCATCATGAACCAAACCGGCTGGTGGATCCGCAACCCGGTCGGCTTCGAAGCGACCTGGCGCGGCAGCACCGCGCCCGGGTCGATCGACTTCCACTTCGACTCGGCCGGCGAGGTCTGGTCCCAATGGATCAACAGCCAGTTCGGCGAGGGCATCATCACCTGGAACACGCCGTTCCTCTTCCGCACCCGCCCGGTCGGCTCGCGCCTGCTGATCAGCGGCCCGGTCAACCAGTTCAAGACGAATGCCCATCCGCTCACGGCCCTGATCGAGAGCGACTGGATGAGCATGTCGTTCACGATGAACTACAAGCTGATGATCCCGCATTACCCCGTGCGATTCGACGTTGGCGAGCCGCTGTTCCAGGCAATCCCCCTGGTCAGCAACGTCTGCGCGGACCTCGAGAATGCCTCGGTGACCTATCAGCGGCTGATCGACGACCCCGAATTGCACCGCACTTACCAGGAGTGGGACCAGGGGCGCCGCGGATTCCACGAGCGCAAGGCCCAGGGCCTCGTCAAGTCCGACGACTGGCAGCGCGACTACTTCCAGGGTCGCGACGCCCTGGGCCGCGAGGCCGAGACGAAGCACATGATCAAGGTCCGGCCGCCCCGCGTCGTCCGCGGTCCGCTGCCAAAGCCGGGCGACTGAAGCCGGCCGCGCGGAGTGTTGCGCCGGCCGGGCGCCCCCTGAAGGAACCCGCACTCGCAGGAGGCTCGACACGATGGAGACGAGGATCTCGACCGCGGACTCGTCCGTCCTGGGGCGGAGAGAACGCGTAGGCGGTGACCAGGCGGCACGGCCGTCCTCCGCGAACGTTCGGCCGTTCGACGACGAATGGCGGCGATGGGTCGCCGAGAATCTGATGCTCGGCGCGCCGCCGGCGAGCATCGCCGAGGTGCTTGTTGCCAACGGCTTCGCGCCGCAGGTGGCCTCGATGGAAATCGACGCGGCCCGGTTGAGCCCCTATTTCCGCGCCTCGGAGGTCCTTCGCAACCGATTGCGCAAGCGAGACTGGCTCCTGGCCTGCTACCGGAAGCTCGAGCGCCTTCGGCCGGGCTCGGGCGAGATCGAGCGCCGGCACCGGCCGACTCGCGACGAGTTCCTCCGCGAATACTACGCCTCCAACCGGCCGGTCATCATCACGGGCGCGATGGACGACTGGCCGGCGATGACGAAGTGGAGCCTCGATTACTTCGCGGCGACCTGCGGCGACCGCGAGGTCGACGTGCAGATGAACCGCAACTCGGCGCCGAACTACGAGATCAACTCGGACCAGTTCGTCGGCCGCGTTCGCTTCGGCGAATTCGTGCGGATGGTCCGCGACGCGGGCGACACGAATGACTTCTACATGACGGCCAACAACAACTCGCGGAACCGCGACGCCATCGGCGACTTGTGGGACGACGTCCGGGAATTCCGCGAGTATCTCCGCGACGACATGCCCTCGGGCCGCTTCTTCTGGCTGGGACCGAAGGGGACGATCACGCCCTTCCACCACGACCTGACGAACAACTTCATGGCCCAGGTCGTCGGGCGCAAGCTCGTCAAGCTCGTCCCGTCCTGGGACATGCCGCTCATGCAGAACTTCCTGCACGTCTTCTCACGCGTCGACGGCCGCGTTACCCCGGCGGCACCATCGCCGCCTCTGAACCAGCCGCAAGTGATCGAGTGCGTCCTCAACCCCGGCGAGGTGCTGTTCCTGCCGATCGGGTGCCTTCATTACGTGCAGGGGTTGGACATCTCGGTGACGGTCTCGTTCACCAGCTTCGCATTCGACAACGACTTCTCGTCGTTCTACGACTGCTACGGTCCGGTCTGACGGCAAACGCGGCGACCGGGACTGTGTCGGTCGACTCAAACGCCCGACGATGGCCGACGGGCCAATCGCGCGGAGAGTTGCTCGAGCCACTCAGCGGCCGGGATGCCGTAGGGGCGGAACTTCTCGAGTCGGTTCTGCTCCTCGCTGTAGAACAGGGCGCGATGGGGACCGAGCTTGCTGGCGAGCGGCGAATCGAGCATCTGCCCCGAGTCGGCGGGGCTCATCTGGAAGAGCACCCGCATCTCGAACTCGCGCAAAAGCTGGTGCGAGAAGTGGCGGTTGAGGTTGTTCACCGTGTCGCACCAGGCGATCAGGTGGACGCCCAGGCCGGAGCCTTCCTTGAGGATGGTCTCCAGGTGATCAACGGGCGCGGCGTCCTCGTCCTCCCGGCGCGAGAAGCTGAACTCGTCCTCGCGGCGGCGGAGGTCGCGGAACCGCGCCAGATCGTGGATCAGGACGAACATCTCGGGGCCCTCGCCGCCTGACTCCTGCCGGCGGCGGACCTCGCCGGCCGCGTCGGAGAGGATCCGCCCGGTGTCGCGCCAGCCGCCGACCTCGACCCCATGCGGCAGATAGCCGGCAACGCGGGCCAGCTCGCCGACCTGGGGATGGTCTTCGGGAGTCCCGTCGAGGACGAGGAACCGGGCGCCGACGCGCCGGGACGGGTCGGTCGCGGGGGGGAACTGCGCGGCGAGGCCCAGCAGGATCGCGGCCGAGACCCCGAGTGCGGCCTCCTCGTTCTGGCCGACGACGAGGACGTTATTGCCGCCCAGGCGGCGGAAGAGAGCGGAGGTCGGATCCTTGATCGCAACCGCGTCGCCAAGCCAGGCCTGGACCGACCTCGGCGACGCCGGCCACTCGGTTGCCTCGATGCGCTCGCGCAACAGCGGGTTGAGCGCGAGGTCGGCCGCGGCATCTCCCTCGAAGACGATGGGCGTGCGTGCCAGCACCGGTCGACGAGCTTGGGCGAGCTCGTGTAGCCGCTCGAGATACGCCTCGCGCTTCTCGTCCGAGAGCCAGACCACCTGGAAGAAGTGGTTCCCCTCGGGCGCCCCGTTAGCGTCGTTGTAGATCGCCTCGCCGGGGCGGGAGAGCATCTTGGGTGCGACATTGTTCTCGCTGAGGATCAGGTGGGCGTCGGTCTCGCTGCACTGGAGCGCGATGCGCACGGCCATCTGGCCGAGGGTGCTACGCGCCAGGGTGAAGGCGCCGCTGAGACTCTGCGAGCCGAGCAGCACGTGGATGCCGAAGGCCCGGCCCTGGCGGACCAGGCGGTCGAGCCAGAGCGCGGCGTCCTGGGCGAGCTTGTCCTCCTCGACGAAGAACTCCTGGAACTCGTCGACCACCAGGAGGACGCGCGGCAGCGGAGTCGAGCCGGCCGAGTTGCGATAGCCCTGGATGTCCTGCACGCCCGCCTCGCGGAACCGGTCTGCCCGGACGCGCAGCTCGGCGTCGAGCCGCTGGAGCACGCTCAGGCCGAACTCGCGTTCGCTCTCGATCGCCACGACGCTGGCATGTGGCAGCTCATGAGTCGCGTAGACCTTGAACTCGACCCCTTTCTTGAAGTCGATCAGGTACAGGTCGATCTCGTCCGGGCTATACGACAGCGCGATATTGGTGATCAGGGCGTGCATCAGGGTCGACTTGCCCGAGCCCGTGCGACCGGCGAGCAGGACGTGCTGCGAGGTCCCCTGCCCCAGCGCCAGATGCTGCCGGCGCGTCGCGCCCGCCTTGCCCAGCGGGATGTCGATGCCCGAACGGCTGTCGCACGTCCACCACTGGGCTTCCTGCGGCGCGATGAACTCGAAGGGAACCTCGACCCGCCTTGCGTCCCGAGCCGCGGCACCGATGCGCTGGATTTCCCTGGTGGCGAACTCGGCCGGCGGCGGCTCGTCGAATGTCAGCGGGTGGCAGCCGAAATCGGGTTCGGGCCAGGCGAGCCGCGCGTTCTCCCAGGTGATGCGCTCGCAGTACGGCCGCAGCTCATCCAGGGAGAAGTCCGGCGGCATGGGCTTGCTCATGTCGGCCGACACGAGCATCAAGACGCCGCAGGGCCGCCCGCCCGCGGCGATCGCCGCCAGCCGCGCCGCGGCCTTCTCGTCGATCCGGGCGGGGAAGTCGGCGATCACGATGACGCGATACGGCTCGGCGACCTCGCCGGCGACGGCGTTGTAGTCCTCGAGCGTCGCATACTCGTTCCGCAGGTACTTCTGTGTGACCTGTTCCATGTGAGCGGCGAGGTCGGCCAGCCGCTCCTCGATCTGGCGGGGATCGGTCCAGACCTGCTGCCCGACCATCGCCGGGTCGAAGTCGGCGAGGTGCATGAACGCGCCGAACCCGCGGCCGATTCCCACCGGGTCGATGATGGTGAACCGCACCATCCCCGGCGGCAAGCTGGTGAGCATCCGGAACATCGACGACTGGAGCAGGTTCAGGGCCGACGCGCGGCCCTCGGGCGGGTGCTCGATGAGCAGGTTCGCCCGCGCCGGAAACGGCCGCAGCGCGGGCAGGACGAATCGGGTGCGCACGCCCTCCATGAGTCGTTGGTCCGCCGAGATGCCCCCCGGCAGGTCGTGCAGGTCGACGGCGATCTCGCCGAGGCGCAGCACCGGCGGCAAGGCGCGAGGCAAAGGTCGCGAAGACCAGATGGGATCATCCCACCGTGGGCCGTAGCCCGCGGATTCCTGCTCGACGCGGTCGACCTCGATCGTGGCCTTGCGGATGCCGTCATGCCACGAGTCGGCCATCGTTCTCCAGGCCGACTCGTGGCGCTCGCGGATCTGCTCCTTGAGCGTCCGGTACTTCTCATCGAGCCTGGCGGACTTGGCCTGGGCCTGGGCCTTCAGGTCGGCCAGGAGTTTATCGTGCGCGTCGATGGCATCGCGGAGCGAGCGCTGCTGCTCGGTCTGGACCTCGGTGATCCGGACCGCATAGACCTCGTTGATCTTGCGGAGCCGCTCGTCGCGCCGGGCCTCGGCGGCGGTGATCGCGTGGGCGTGGTTGGCCTCGCCTCGCTTCAGTTCCTCGTCCCGCTGTGCCTGATTCGCCGAGCGCGCCTCGGAGAGCCGCGTGTCGACCCGGCCGCGGCAGAACCGCGCGAGGTTGTCGGCGTCCGCCATGGCGTGCATCAGCGGCGTGTAGAGCCGTTCGAGCTGGTTCTTGGCCGTCTGGGCCAGCCAGATCCGTAGCCCCACCGCGAGGGCGGCGCCGACCGCGACGCCCACGCCGAGGCCGGTCGTCCCGCCGACGGCCATCACCGACAGGCCCACCGCCGCACCGACGACGATCAGGTGGACCCAGATCTCCCGGTTGCCGATCATCAGCTTGGGGATGATCAGTCCCTCGAGCAGTTTCAGCGGATTCTCCATCCGCGAGAGCCGGCCGAATACCTCCTCGACGGGGTCGTCGAACTTGCCGTAGTCCTCCTCGGTCGGCAGGGGTGGATCGGGGTCGAGCTTGAGCTTCACGTGGTCGGCGGCGAGTGCCGCGAGTCGCGTGCGATGCGACTCGGCGAGCGCCTCGAGGTCGGCGATCGGCTTCATGGCCTTCGCGTGCTCGCGCGCCGCCTTCGTCTGGGCGGCGTCGAAGGCACCGGCGGCGTCGGAGCGGGCGCGGGCGAGCTCCTGACGCGCCGTCTCGCGCGCCTTGTCGAACTCCTGGGCGATCCGGCGGCTGGCGGTGGCGAACTCCTGCTTGGCCTCGGCATCGCCGCGCATGGCCGCCTCGACGATCCCGCGGCGCCGCTGCTCGTCGGCGGTGCGGGCCTCGCGGTCGAAGGTCTCGACCTTCTCCTGGAGCGTCCGGCGTGCACGGTCGTACTCGGTATCGGCGGTCGCATCCGACCGGGCCCGGGTCGACTCGACCTCGGCCTCGGCGGCCGAGCGCCCGGCCACCAGCTCGAGGATCGAGCGGAGCGCGGCTCGCTCGCGAACGAGGATCTCGGGCTCGGTGTCGCCCGTGCCCGTGTCGACAATTCCGGACGCGGTCGCCTCGGGCAGGGACGTCGTGATGCTCACAGCAGCTCGCTCCGGTCGGAACAGTCGCGGCGGACCTGGTCGAGGACTTCGGCCATGGTCTGGATGCCGAGGGTGGCGGAATCGAGGGCCGACTCGATCGGCGCGAGGTAGCGATCCTCGAACCGCTGCCGGACCTCGTCGCTCCAGGTGGCCTCGGTGGCGAGCCACTGGTCGCGCAGTTGGCGGAACGACTGGCCCAGGCGGGTCGCTCCGGCGAGGGCCTTGGCGTTGGGCATGATCGTGACCTCCAACGGAACAGGACGCGCCCGCGCCATCATCGGCGCGGGGGCGGGATCAGGCGGGGTGGGATGGGTCGGGTTCCTCGTTCGCCTCGCTGGCGATCTCGGCCGCGACGGCAACGGGGGTGTCGACCGCCCTTGCTCGCTCCTCGGCCCGAGCCCGCTCTGCGGCCTCGAGCCGTTCGATATCCTGGGCGATGGCCCGGCTGGCTATCGCCTCCATCTCGGGCGATGCCCGGCCCGGTCCCGGCTCTCCGCCGAGGCCCGTGCCCGAGGGCGGTTGGACCGCCAGGTAAGCCTCGATCGACTCCACGATGCGACCGAGCAGGAGCGCGGCGTTGGGGATATCGCCCGCCGCCAGATCCTTGAGCCGCTGGACGGTGGCATGATACTCAAGCATCGCGTGCTGGAACCGCGGCTGCCACTTGCGCACCAGCGTCAGCCGCTTCTCGGCGTCCTGGAGGCTGGCCTCGGCCTTGCGCAGGTTCTCGACCTGCTCGCTCATGGCTGGGGTGTAGTCCGGCCGCTTCTGGAGCTTGCGGCGAAAAACCTCGGCCTTCGCCCTCGAGACCTCCTCACGCCGCCGCTTGATCTGCTCGTGCCAGTAGGCCGGCCGATTCTGTTCGAGCCAGAGCACGGTTCGCCGGACCTCGGAATCCACCGCGCCGAGGGCCGCCAGCGTATCCTCGCCGTAGAGCGCAAGCGCCCCCCGGAACGCCTTCAGCGCGTCGACCGACAGGACCGTGGCCTGCGAGCTCATCGGCGTCGTCCCCGCTTCCCGGCTCCTCGCGCCGTTTGACCCAGCTCCAGCTAGACATGCCTGCATGAGCGAGCCTAGCAGACGTGCCACCTCGTGTAAAGGCGTCGGGACGGCGGCGGACTGGCGCACCCCGGCGGATCACGCGCCGGTTTCGGCGACGACCGGGTTGCGAAGAGTCCCCAGCCGGTCGATCTCGACCTCGACCACGTCGCCGGGCTTTAACCAGACGGGCGGCTTGCGCGCCATTCCGACGCCCGGCGGCGTGCCGGTGAAGATCAGGTCGCCCGCCTCGAGGGTGAAGACCTTCGACATGTACTCGATGAGGACGTCCACGCCGAAGATGAGCTGGTTGGTGTTCGAGTCCTGCATTGTCTCCCCGTTCAGCCGCAGTCGGATGCCGAGGTTGTGGGGGTCGCCGACCTCGTCCGGGGTGACGAGCTCGGGCCCGACGGGAGCAAAGGTGTCGAACGTCTTGCCGGCCATCCACTGCTTGCCCGGCTTGTTCATCTGCCAGTCGCGGGCCGAGACGTCGTGCCCCACGGCGTATCCGCCGACGTACTCAAGAGCCCGGTTGCGAGGGATGTGGCGCCCCCGGCGGCCGATGACGACGACGAGCTCGGCCTCGTAGTCGACTTCCTTCGAAGCGGCGGGCAGGACGATCGACTCGCCGTGGCCGATGAGGGCGGAGGGAAACTTGCTAAAGAGCACCGGCTCGTCGGGCGCCGGCACGCCGCTCTCGGCGGCGTGGTCCTTGTAGTTCAGCCCCACGCAGATGACCTTCTGCGGGTCGGGGACGGGGGCCAGCACGCGGACGTCGGCCGGGTCATGCCGCACGATCCCCCTCGACAGCGCCGCGCGGGCCCGCTGGATTCCCTCGCCGCCCAGCTCGAGCAGCTCGCGAACGGATGAGGGCAAGAGGGGATCGGCAGCGTTGATGTCGACGTATTCCCCCTGATCGACCATGCAGGCCCTGGGACCATCCTCGGTGGCCACGGTCACCCATCGCATCGACAGCCGTCCTTCTCTTACCGGGGTCGGATCACATGCCATGGCGGGGCGGAAGACACTTCGCTTCGACCCCGCGGCGATGGCCCGATCCGAGACGACGCCATCGCCCACGGGCTCCACTCTAACGCGTGGGCGGGGCGATGACGAGGGAGGCGCGGCCCCGAGTTGGGTTCACTGCGGCTGGCGGTCAGGGGGGGTGAGCTCGCGCGGCACGCGAAAACGCCCGTGCGGCTCGGGACGGCGACGGGGCACCAGGCGCGGTGGCTCCTCGGTCGTCATGTCTCCCGGTTCCGGCAATCCATCACCGTCGGCCTCGCCGCGCGGCTGTTCGGGCGCGGCTCCGGGCTTCGGCTGTAGCTTCTCGACCGCCTTGATCAGGGTGTCGAGCTTCTTCTCCAGCTCCTCGATCCGCTTCTCCAGCTCCTCGT
Source organism: Planctomycetales bacterium (assembly GCA_027452145.1). GTDB lineage: Bacteria > Planctomycetota > Planctomycetia > Isosphaerales > Isosphaeraceae > JAKAUH01. The sequence continues at coordinate 10,745 of DAIDHB010000315.1, read as the reverse complement.
TCGGACGATGATTGGGGAGCGGAGTTCGGCGGTTGAAATAGATACTCTGCTGGGTGCGCTGGTCGTTTCGCGGCCGGATACTCGCTTGCGGCGCGACTGCGGCAGACTCGCGCTGCCTCTGGATCGCATCCTCCACGATCTTGAGGCGGGGAATGACGAGCCTGTCGTTCGGCAGGATGGCGTAATTGGTGGACGAGTCGGTTCCCATCGCGATCTGCTTGTAATCGATCGGTAGAACCTGCGTCGGCGCTCCCTTCGGAAAGCTGCGGATCAGGCGGATCCGGTCCTCGTCGGCGCTCGGCAACAGCCCTCCGGCGTATTCGATCAGGTCGAGGACGTTATCTCCGCCCGTGTACGGAAGGGTGCCCGGGACCATGACGTCGCCCAGGATGTAAACCTTCGAACTGTTGTAGGCCGTCACATCAACGAAGACGCGGTCAGTATCCCGGGGGTCCTTGAAAAGGATCTCGTTCGTGCGGGGATCCCGCCTGTACTCCCCCGTGTCCAGATCGCGCTCGACAAGTCCGAGGACCTCGTCATTGATAAACCTGCGCAGGTGGAGGACGATCCTCTCCTTGAGCTGATCGAGCGTGCACCCCGCGGCGGGGATCTCCCCGTAGAAGCCCAGGCTCATCCTGCCATCGGGGCGGACCAGTCGTTCGCCCGAGATCGGTCGGCCCGGCAGCGCCTCGAGGACCTCGACGACGACGAGGTCGGGGGGTTCGATGATGTATTCGGGACGCTTCTGCGGGTTCGCCGCGACCGGGCGACGCGGCGGCTGTGAGTCGAGCGCATCGTCCGCGAAGGGGTTGCCATCTGGCAGAGGCGGACTGACGGCTTGAGGCGGGTTCGGCATTCCCGGCTCGCTCTGCTCCAGGCCTCCCGGATCATTGCCGGCAGGCATCTCGCGAAGCGATCGCAGCGTGTCCTCCGAGAACCGCCGACGCCCGGGGGTTGCACCTGGGGCGACGGGTCGACCTCGTGGCGAAACCCGCATTCCCGGACTGGGCCGAACCTCGTCGTCAGGCTGCTGGGCCCGGCCGTTCAACGTGATGACACCACACAAGAGGACCGTTAGTATCGCAGCCGTCTTGCTGAGCCGTGTCATGGCCGAGGGCTCTCCCGGAGACTTCGAGAACACCTGGAACGCGGAGATGGCGGAAGGGAATCGGCCCGGGCGTCGCATCATGTCACGCCGGGCCCGGACCGATTTCCCGCGTCCCAATTTACCGGGCAAGTCTCGTCGCCGCGATGAGTGGGTGGCTGAATCCTGATTTCCTCATTCATTCGTCCCGCGCTCGCGGTCCCCGAGGGCTTCGAGAACGCGATCCAGCTTCCTTTCGAGGACGTCCAGCCGGCGCTCGATCTCGCGGAGGTCCGGCCCGGCGGGTGCGCCCAGGACTCGGTGAGCCGCACCGGGCGGCAGCCGCCTGGGTCGGATCATGCCCTCGAACCGACGCGAGGCATCCGCGCCGTCCGGATCATTGGCCGGCAGCACCAGCGAGGTTTGCGGCTCACGGGCTGGGCGGTTGACGCCATCCTTCTTGAACGGAACAACCAGCCGGTCGCCCGGAAGGAGCTGATAGTTGGTCGTCGGGTCGCTGCCCATCACGATCTGGTCGACTTTCACCGGCAGGGTGACTGGTCGCTTGCCCGTTCCAAGCGGCTGGACACGATGGAGGACCACGTGTTCATAATCGGCACGGGGCGACAGTCCGCCCACGATGTTCAGGGCATCGAGCACCGTCTCCTGGCCGGTGAACGGCAGGCGTCCGGGTTCGCGCACGGCGCCCTGAACGTAGAAGTACTTGCTGTTCATCGCCGTGACATCCACGAAGACCCGATCCGTCAACCGGAGCCTGGCCGGCGGCACGGGTCCCTTGACGTTCTGCTCGTCGTCGGAGTCGGTCAGCCCGAGGACCTTATCATTGAGATACCCGCGCAGGTGCAGGACGATCTTCTCCTTGGCCTCGCTGATGGAGAGCCCGGCGACGTAGACCTCGCCGTAGAATCCCAGCGAGATCTTCCCGTCGGGCCGTACGAGCCGCTCGCCGGAGATCGGCCGGCCCGGCAGCGCCTCGAGCACCTCGACGATGATCAGGTCGGGCGGCTCGATGATGTAGTCCGGCATGGCTTTCGGGGCGTAGCCGTCCTTCGCCTTCACCTTCTCGGAGACCGCGGTCTGCCGGGAAGCGCCTCGCGACACTGCATCCGCCAGGCGCTTCTGGCTGTCATCCGGCGCGGCGAGGATGACCCCGGCCGCACCGATGCCGACGAACGCCAGTCCCATCGCGCAGGTCTTCAGCTTCATCAGGAAAAAGCTCCTCACGACACTCCTTGCCAGCAAGGCGGCGGACGCCGACACGGCCCCCGCCGCGGCGGGACCGGCGCCCGCCGTGAAACTGGTGACGGCCTTGACCGCGGCCGCGACCCAGGCATCCGGAACCGCGACCGGGATCGGTCCGGCCGTGGCGAAGTCCAGCCCGGCGGCGGCGATCCCCGCGACCGACGCCAACCCGCGCCGCCCCAGCCGGCGCCTGAGGATGTCGCGGGCCCGGGCCAATCGGCTGCGGACCGTTCCGAGCGGGATTTCGAGCTGGGCCGCGGCCTGCTCCTGCGTGAGGCCCTCCCAGTAGCAGAGCACCAGCGGGGCCCGGTACTTCTCGGGCAGCCAGCGGACCTCCTCCTGCACGATCGGGCCGAGTTCCTGCCTGTCGGCTTCCTCGTCCGGCGGTGGGCCGAGTGCGGCGTCGGCCGCCTGCGCCCCGCGCCGTTCGACGGCCCGCCGGCGTGCCGCCTCGACTCGCGCCCGCGCCGCCACCCGGCAGGCCACGCCGAACAGCCAGCTCTCGATAGAGTCGCGCTTGCGGATCGAGCCGCCCCGCCGCGCCAGGACCAGAAACGTCGCCTGAAAAGCATCCTCGGCGTCGCTCCAGTCCCGCAGCACGTTGCGGCAGACCCGCAGCACCATCGGCCCGTGCCGGCGGACCAGCACCTCGAAGGCCGCCTCCGACCCGGGATCCTGCCGCTTGAGACACCGGTCCAGAAGCTGCCGGTCGGTCAGGCCGCCGACCGTCCCGGTGTCGAAGAGCGTCTGGATGTCGCGCACCAGGGCATAGGAAGGACCGCCGATCATCGCTCGCTAACCCTCCTACCGCTCAACCCATCCCCGGAAAGTCGTGTGTAGTGCCGGGAACCCGGCCGAGCTATCCGTGAATTCTGGAAGATTTATGAAATGCCGGGACGGGCCGCCGATCGGAGAGAATCCAGGCTTCAGCCGGATCGACGAACGGGCGGATCGCCCTCGTTCACGTCCTCCTCGTCCACCTCGACCAGCCCGCGCAGCTCGACGTCCCAGCCGATGGCGCCGACGTCGTCCTGGTCGGAGTTCCTTGTTCCCCACTTCCGGACGTTGTAATCGCCGTGCTCGTCCCGGAGGTTCGGGCCGACCGAGTAGACGAATAGCCGGCCGTCGCGGTGCTCGACGTGATAGGGCTGGCCGGTGAAGGGGTCGAGCGGAGGATCGGGGAGGATGCTCGCGTCGATCGCGGCGACCAAGGCCGGCCAGGCGCCGTTGCGGCGGCGATGCCGCTCGGCGGCCAGCAGGATCGCCATCGCGCCCAGCTCGGCCTGATAGCGGGCGTGGGCCAGTCCGCCAGCCATGAGGGCTGGCGTCATGAGCATCGGGAGGACCGAGGTGACACTGCTGTGCCATTGCTGCCTGATGCTCCGGATACGCTGATCCCAGGCCTGCCACATCGCCGGTCGTTCCTCGGGCGGCGCCTCGGCGATGGACACGGCGTCGTTCATCAGCTCCAGCTCGAGCGCCCTTTGGTAGTCGAAGCTGAGCCTGGCCCAGGGGGCGACCGTGAACCGCGAGTCGGAGCCATCCGGCCTCCAGCTCTCATTGCTGAGTGCCTCGATCGGCACCTCGCCGTCCCGGATTCGCCGGATCAGCTCGTCCATCTGTGCCCGTTCGCCGCGGACGGCGTACAACAGCAGGGGCTGATCCCGCTCATCGAGGATGAGCGACTGGATCCTGGCGAGCGCGGCGTCCGACGGTTCGCCCTGGCCGAGGACCCGCCGCGTGGCCTGCATCGTGTAGGACCCGATGGCGATCCGGACGAGCTGCGAGATCATGAACGGCTCGTCGCCGATCGACCGGCCGGCGACCACCGAGGCGCGACAGGATTCGAGGGCACCATCGAGATCGCCCCGATCCGCCCGCAGCGCCGAGTCGAGGGTGAGCAGCCGGGCCGCGTTCCGCGTGGCCTGGGTCTCGGGGAGCTGGGTATCGATCACGGTCGGCCCGATTATCAGCTCGTGCCGGCCGCGATCGTGATGGACCAGCGTCCGGGCGATCTGGATCGCCTCGCGGAGTCTGTCCACCTCGGCCTCGATCGCGCGGGCTGTCGCCTCATTGAGCCCGAGGTTCTCCGGCATCGATCCCAGGCGAGAAAAGGCCGCGCCCAGCTCCTCCTCGGGCGTCTGCGGCGATCGGCTGTTCGGCGGAGCGAGTGGCGGCCATTTCCTGGGAATCAGCTCGAGGGCCTCGGCCACGACGACCGCAGCGTTCTCGGTGTAGGGGACCCGTTCGCGACGGGCCATCAGATCGTCAAGCCGCCAGGAGGGATCGTCGATCTCGGCGACGGCCATCGCCTCCTCGAGCCGCTGATGAACCCGCCAGGCAGCATACACTCCCAGGCCGACGGACCCGACCATGATGAGCTGGACCAGCAGGCCGAGCAGGAACGGCGCCGGGCGGAGAAACCGCCGCTTCGAAGCCCGTGCCCCTGTCATTCTTGGCTCGCGAGATCGACGGAACCATGCGGTCCGCCGCGCCTGGCGACTCCAGTCCGGCCGACCTTTGAGCCTCCACCAGCCCCATCGAAGCACGCCCACCATGAACCCGGCCGGCGCGCCCAGGACGAGCGCATACATGGCGGAAACGCCGACCATCGCGACGGCCAGGAGAGCCGGGTGCGGCATCTTGCCGATCTCGTTCTCGTTCATTCTCAGGGCGCCGGCCAGGCCCAGACTCTTGACGATCGCCATCAGGGCGATGATGAACTCGGAGATCCCGGCGATTATCCAGAAAGTTCCCTGCGCGCCGAACCAGGCCGGAGCCATCACGCTGGGCCGAAATCCCGAAGGAGTCGTGGCTCCCTCCGGGCTGTCTGTCCTTTTCATAGGACCGATGGTGACCGGCCTGTTCAGCGCGGCCCACCAGCCTGGTGCAGGTTTCGAATGATCGGAACCAGCCCGCGCGGCGGCGAGTCCACCCAAGATTCCGCCGATCACCGCTCCCGTCGCACCGACCGCGGCCAGGACCTCCAGCGACTCGAGCACGAGATTCGGAAGTCCGAACCCGTGGCCGGTTCCCAGCCCAAAATGGATGAGCGCCAGGCCCGGCAGCAGCATCATCGCCACGAAGGGACTGATCCAGAACGCTGCGCGGCGTGACCCGCGGATCGCGCCGCTCCACCAGGCGTCCCAGAGGCCCATCGGCTCGACGTGCTTCGGATCTGCTTCTTCCCAGAATCCGACGGGTTCACTGGGGTCGCCCGCAAGGTCCACCGGGGTCGCTTCCATCCGTCACCTCGAACGATCCGCCGCCAGCTCCGGGGCCTCACCCTTCGGCTGCCCGATGGCGGAGAACCTCGGCAGCGCGACGACTCTCGCCGCGACGTGCCGGATGAGATACAGCGAGCACCCCAGCGCGACCGCCGCGACGGCGTTCGTCGTCAGCACCGCGGCCGCGGTGAGCAGGAACGCCGCGGCGTCCAGCCGCCGCATCCGGTGCAACCGGCGCCAGGTGCTCCATTCGAGCAGGCCGATCCCGACGTAGGCCGTGACGCCCGCCAGCGCGGCCATCGGGATGAGGGCCAGTGCACCGGCGCCGAACCAGAGCATCCCGACGAGGAAGACCGCATGAAGGAAGTTTGACAGCCGCGTCGTCCCGCCGCAACGGACATTCGCCAGGCTGCGGGCCGGGATGCCGACGCTCATCGGCGCCCCGAAGACGCCGGCGAACAGGTTGGCGATCCCGTAGGCACCGAGCTCGCCGTCGGCATCCGCCGCGCGAAGCGGCCGGTGCCGGCCCTGGAAGTGCTCGACGACGCGCGAGGTAATCAGGATATTCACGCCCACCACGAACGCCAATCCGAGGGCCGAGGGCAGCACCTCGCGGACGTCGCCCGGCTGCCAGGTAAACGCGGCCAGCGGCGGTAGCTCGAACGTCAGGGTTCCCAGCGGCCGCTCGCGCCAGCCGAGCGCCCAGGCCGCGGCCACCGCCAGGATCACTCCAAGCAACGGTGCCGGCGAACGCGGCCAGCGCCGGGCGGCGGCGATCGCGCCGATCACGACGATCGCCCCGAGTAGAATGGGAGGCCAGCGCGCCGCCCCAAGGCTCATCAGTGCCGCCCCGAACTGGCCGATCGGCGTGGATGGACCCGCTCCCCTGGGCCGTTCCGGCAGGCCAAGGAGCGTCGGGAGCTGGAGGATGACCATCATCGCGCCGACGCCACACGAGAATCCCGAGACCACCGCGTGCGGCACCTTCGCCACGTAACGCCCCAGCCGCAGTACGCAGAAGATCATCAGGAAGATCGACGCCGCCAGGCCGACCTTCGCCGCGCCGCCGATCCCCTGCGCGGCCACCACCGATTTCAGGAACGGCACCGTCACACTGGATGTGCCGCCAATCAGCACCGGGTTGCGGCCGAGGATCGCGGTGATCGGGGCCGTCAATATCGAGGTGAACAATCCCAGCTCGGCCGGCAGCCCGACCAGCCGCGCCAGGGCCAGGCCGTAAGGAAGCGCGACGAGCGCCGCGATCGCGCCGCCGGCCACATCGCCCGCCAGTCGGCGCCAGCCGTAGCCCTCGCCGCGGCGCCCGGCGCGGAGCCGGAGCCGGGCCCGGCCGACCGGGGACGGTCCAGGCCCCGCGCTTCGCTCCATCGTTGTGGTGTCCGTGCCCCCGGCGATGGGCTGCGGCTGATCCGTACCGGGTTCAGACATTCATCACGCGGCCGAACGCCGACCGGAATCTGGCCATCTCGTCGTGGGTGCCGATCGTCACGCGGATGTGGTTCGGCAGCGCCGACCACGAGCGCCCGACGTAGATCTTGTGCTCCTTCAGGGCCTGGTTCACCTCACGGCCCGGGCGATGCACGTCGACCATGATCATGTTGGCCTCGGAGGGGATCACATCGAACCCCTTCCTGTTCAGCCAGGCGACCGTCTCCTCGCGGATCTCGGTGATGGTCTTCCGCCGCGACTCGACCAGCCCCTTCGCCCTGAGGCTGGCGATCGCGCCGATCATCCCGGTGGCGGGCAAGGCCCCGGCGCTGTAGCCCCGGATCTTCAGCAGCAGATCGGGCCGGGCCAGGGCTGCCCCCGCGCGAAGGCCGGCCATACCGTACAGCTTCGAGAACGTCCGCAGCACGATCACGTCCTTGCCCGACCCGATCATCGGCGTGCCGGGCTCGGCCGTTTTCGACAGGTGGATGTAGGCCTCGTCCAGCAGGACGATCGCGTCCTTCGGCTTGTTCTCGACGAGGTACTCGATCTCCTCGCGCGGCGTCACCGAGCCGGTGGGGTTATTCGGGTTGCAGACGTAGATCACGCCGGCCGCGGGGTCAGCGGCGGCCATGGCGCGGACGTCGTGCGACCAGTCCTTGCGGAGCGGGACCTTGACCGTCCGGGCCCCGACGAACTCGGCCGCGCGCTGGCCGGCCTCGTACCCTGGGTCGGCGACGACGAAGCTCTTACTCGGCCCGGTGAACGCCAGGACGACGCGATGGAGCGGGTCGCTCGAGCCGGCGAACGGCATCACGTGGTCGCGGGGCAGGCCGACCGTCTCGGCCATCGCGTCCATGAACGCAAAGGTCTCGTTGTAGAGGTAGCGCCCACCTTGCGGGACGAGCTTCTGGATCGCCTCGATCGCCTCCGGGCACGGGCCCATCGGGTTCTCGTTGGCGTTGAGCTTGATCGCGTCGGCCGGCATCCGCGGGTCGGCCGAGAGTCCCTGCGCCAGCGTGGCCTCGTTGTAAAACGGCAACGCGGCCCCTGCGGTCATCAGCGCCGCCAGCCGGGCGAAATCGCGGCGGCTGAAGCCGCGACGGAGCAGATCCCGCCGCTGCTCGGGACGGAAAAGATCCTTCATGGTTCCTCCAGATGTTCGCATGCGGGCCAGGTGAGCCCGGGCGCGGGCCGATCGACCCGGTCTTTTCCCCGGGGCCGAGGACGTCTGTTCGTATCAGTCCAGTCGGGCCGGCTCGGCGGAGGAAGAGGAGAGGACAGGCCGCGACCCGGCGAACGACGGGCCCGCCGGGTTGGTGCCCTCATCGCGAAGCCGGCCCATAGTATAGGCGTCATCCGCCGCGTCGTAAACCGGCTACCGGCGATCATGTGTCAAGCTGGCCGGCCACATCGGTATGTAGAGGCGAATTGCGACCGTCAGACCGCATCTGGCCGCCCGACCGCCCGGGCGTCTCACGCCACGCCGCACGCCGCCCGCGCCCGGTCGAGGACGACCCGGGCCGTCATGCGCGCCCGCTCGGCGGCCGCGGCGCGGACCTCCTGGACTCGCTCCGGATGCGCCAGCCACTCGGCCCGGCGTTCCCTCGCCTCGGCGAACCGCTCGATGATCGCCTCGGCGAGACGCGTCTTCACCTCGCCGTAGCCGATGCCGCCCTCGCGATAGCGGCGCTCGATCTCGGCGATGTCCTCCGGAGTCGCGAACAGCCGATACAGGGCGAGCAGCGAATCGCCCTCGGGATTCTTGGGCGCCTCGACGGGCGTGCTATCGGTGACGATCCTCTTGACCTTCTTCCGGATCGCCGCCGGCTCGTCGAAGATGTCGATCGTGTTGTTGTAGCTCTTCGACATCTTCCGGCCGTCGAGGCCCGGGACGACCGAGACACTCTTGAGGATATGGGGCTCGGGAAGCCGGAAGACCTCCTGGCCGCCGCCATAGACCCGGTTGAACCGCTCGGCGATGTCGCGGGTAACCTCGAGGTGCTGCTTCTGGTCCTGGCCGACGGGAACGAGGTCGGCGTCGTAGAGCAGGATGTCGGCCGCCTGGAGCACCGGGTAGGCGAACAGCCCGTGCTCGGGCGACAGGCCCTGCTCGACCTTGTCCTTGTAGCTGACGCACTTCTCCAGCCAGCCCATCGGCGTGACGGTCGTCAGCAGCCAGGCGAGTTCCGCCGTCTCGGGGACGTCCGACTGAACGAACAGCGTCGCGCGCTCGGGATCCAGCCCGAGCGAGAGCATCGTGACCATCACGTCGAAGGTGTACGCTCGCAGCTTCTCGGCGTCGCGGACGCTCGTCAGCGCGTGATAGTTCGCGACGAAGTAATAGGCGTCGTTCTGCTGCTGGAGCTCGATGAACTGTCGCAGGGCGCCGAAGTAGTTGCCGATGTGCAGGGCACCCGAGGGCTGGATTCCCGACAGGACGCGCATGGTTCGCATTCGACTCGTTTAAGAGGCTCTGCCAAAACGGGGACAGGCACCTCGAAGACTCGGAGCCAGTCCCCGTTTTGGCAGAGCTTGGAAATCGCGGCGGAAGGTCCTCGCCGGTCGGCCCCCGCGGTGTCTCGGCACAGCCGGAACGACCGCGCGGCGAGCCCGCCGGCACGCTGATAATGTAACAGCCCGCGAGGCGGTCGGCCAAGCCGGCGCGGGTCGGGCCCAGCCCTCGGGTCCCGCGCTTGGCACGCCGCGCGGCCGATGCTACGATCACCGGAAAGACGGACATTCCGGCACGACCAGGCGTTCGCGGCGCAGGAGGACCCCCCGGTGACGATCCAGATTTACGAGGGCCACGGGGTCCGTTTCCAGTACCCGTTCGACTGGGAGCTGGAGGAGACCGAGGACGGTAACGCGACCACCGTCGAGGTCCAGGCGCCCGACGGCCTGGGATTCGCGCTGGTCCGCACCGACGAGTCGTGTCCCGATCCGGCCGGGGTCGCCGACGAGGTGCTCGAGGCCATGCGTGCCGAGTACCCCGAGCTCGACGTCGCCCCTGCCCTCGAATCGCTCGACGGCCACCACGCCACGGGCTACGACGTCGAGTTCTTCTCGCTCGACATCACCAACGCCGCTGCGATCCGCAGCTTCCGCACCGAGGCCCGCACTGTCCTCCTCTTCGGCCAGTGGTCCGACATCGGCGGCGACGACCTCCCCGCCCTCATTCGCGGGGTCATGCTCTCGGTCGAGGAAATCGAGGACTGACAGGGCCGGGCGGCGGCCGACCCTCCAGCCCGGGAGGGTCATCGCACGCGCATCGACGCGTTCGACGCCATCCCGGGCCCGACAAAGCGCCGGGCGTGGTGTGGGAGACTCATCTCTCACTCAATCCGACCGAATTGGGAAAGAGCAGGGCTCGCGAGCGATGGCCGGGACCACGGTAGGAGTCCGGCCGAGCTCAGCGATGATGTCGCGGTCGAGGCCGACCGCACGGCGATCCGCCCGGCGCGCACCGGGTCAGCATGGCACCGTGAAGGACGCCCTCGGAGGCGGTCGAGCGGCGGAGATCGCGGCGATTTGACGCATCGGCGGGCCTCGCGAGCGGTCGCGGGGATGCGTCGAGGCCGGCTTCGCGGTCGCCACGAACCCCGAAACCCGGCCGAAATTGGGTTCGTTTTGCATTTTTCCAGGGGTCAACGCGCTCGAAACGGGGAAAACCGGCCCCGCCAGGGCAGTCCGAGCGACGCGGACCACCGAGCCGGCCGCGATCT
>DAIDHB010000314.1 GCA_027452145.1 Planctomycetales bacterium | reverse complement strand
GAGACGATCGACTTCCCCAGCACCTCCTTGGCGTCTCGCGGGTTGATCCCCGGAGCCAGCAGGCGGTCGACGTCCTCCATCGGCAACTCGGTCAGCAGCGTGAAGTACTGCCGCATCGGCTCATCCGGCACGCTCATGACCTTGCCGAACTGGTTCTCGGCCGACTCGGCGACGCCGATGTAATTCCCCAGGCTCTTCCCCATCCGCCGGACGCCGTCGGTCCCGACGAGGATCGGCATGGTCATGGCAACCTGCGGCTCCTGCCCCTGCGACTGCTGGAGGTCGCGTGCCACCAGCAGGCTGAAAAGCTGCTCGGTCCCGCCCAGCTCCACGTCCGCCCGGATCTCGACCGAGTCCCAGCCCTGCATCAACGGATAGAGGCATTCGTGCAGGTAAACCGGTTTCTCCTGGGCAATGCGCTTGGCGAAGTCGTCGCGGGCGGTGATCTGGCCGAGGGTCATGCGCCGGGTCAGGTCGAGGACATCGAGGAACGACCATTTCGAGAACCAGTCGCCGTTGTGGTGGACCTCGGCGCGGGACAGGTCGATGATCCGGCCGACCTGGGCGAGGTAGTCGCGAGCGTTGGCCTCGACCTGGGCCTGGGTGAGCTTCGACCGGGTTTCGTCGCGGCCGGACGGGTCGCCCACGAGCGCGGTATAGTTGCCGATGATGATGACGGCCGTGTGGCCGAGGTCCTGGAATTGCCGGAGCTTCCGCAGGGGGACGGTGTGCCCGAGGTGGACGTCGATCCCGGTCGGATCGATCCCGTACTTGACGCGCAGCGGCCGGCCCTCGCGGACGGAACGCTCGAGCTTCCTGAGGAACTCGGGCTCGGGGACAATCTGCTCCACGCCGCGCTTGAGGACCTGGAGCTGCTCGGCGACATCCCGCATGGACTCTCCCTGGCTGATGGATCTCTCCGTAGGTCAGGCTTTCCAGCCTGGCACTCAAGCCCCGTCAGGCTGAGCGCCTGACCTACTCCACTTCAATACTGGCAGTCGGCGGCCGACCGGTAAAGACGGCCCCCGGCGGGACTCGACACTGGCCGCGGGCCGCCGCCAGGATACCATGAAAACGGTGCCCCGTTGATCGCGCGACGAGAGGAGCGGCGACATTCATGAGTCCGGTGACATCTCGGGAACTGCTCCTCGGCCTGCTGAGCTGGATGATCCTGACGCTCGTGTTCGGCGCCATCACGAGCTGGATCTGGGCGATCCGCCGGATGGCCCGGAGCGAGCCCATCCTGCCCCGGGAGCCGCTGATCGAGCGGCGCAAGCCGGCGTGGGGCTGGGGCATCCTGCTCGTCCTCATTTCGTTCTTCGTGATCAACGTCGGGGGGTTCACGGCCTACGCCCTGGCGACGCGCGGGCGCCCTTCGCGGAAGCACGCCGAGGTGAAGGCCGCGCCCAGGAAGGCGGACGCGGCGAAGCCGGCTGCCGCGGCCGCGGTCAAGGATCATGCGGCGGATCAGACTCCCGCTCCCGTCGCCACGAAGCCCCCGGCGGAAGCGGACGGGGCGCCGGGGAACCTGTCCTGGCTGGAGGTGATGTTCGTCCAGGCCGCGATCAACAGCACGCTGATCGTGCTGCTTCCGCTGCTCCTCCGCGTCGCCTCGGGCGTGCGGCTCGCCGACATCGGACTGGCGCGGCGCGCCTGGCGTCGCCAGGTGGCCATCGGCGTCGTGGGCATCGTGATGGTCATGCCGGTGGTCCAGCTCGTCAACTGGGCCAGTACCTACCTTCCGGGTATCCCCAGGCGGGAGGTCCGCGCCCATCCCCTGGAGAAGATGCTCCGCGATGATCCGACCGGGGCCATCGCCTATCTCGCCGTGCTGTCGGCCGTCGTCCTGGCACCGGTCTCCGAGGAGCTCCTGTTCCGCGGAATCCTCCAGCCCTGGCTCATCGCCGCGCTCAATGACCTCGCCCTGGCCGTGTCCCGCCGACGACGATCGACGCCCGTTCCCGCTCCCATTCCCATCCCCCCTCCCGAAGGCCCGCCTGCCGGATTCGAGTTCTGGGCCGTCGACGAGCCCGAGGGGGCCGACGACTGGACCGCGACGACCTCCTCCGCCCCGGCGCCCCTCGACGCCGGCCCAGCCCGCGCCGCCGACGAGCCGACGTCCTATCGCCCGCCCGTCGCCGGAGCTACCGCGGCCGCCATCACGCTCGTTTCACTCCTCTTTGGCGCTCTCCACGCATCCCAGTGGCCCGCGCCGATCCCGATCTTCGTCCTGGCAGTCGGGCTGGGCCTGGTCTCGTACCGCACCGGTAGCCTGCTGTCGCCGATTTGCATGCACGCCATCTTCAATGGCATCAGCACCGTGGGAATATTGCTGACCATGCATGCACCGATCGAGAAGTCCGTTCGACCCGTGGAACCCGCCGCCGAGCGGGTGCAGCCGAACGCCGGCAGGAAAGGACAGGTCGCGCCGCCACATGTTGATCTGCGGCTACAACGGGGGCAAAAGGGAATTTCCCGGCAGTTCTTCCTGGACGCCGAGGGCCTCGACTGTTAGAGTTTGGGTGTCGTGCGAATCGCTCGATGGGATCGCCGTGTCGGCTTGTCGAATCGCCCACCTGGTGCATTCTTCGAGGAGAGGGTTCCGTTTTTGAGCCCCTTGCGGTGAATGCCGGACCGGGAAACGACCGATGAGATAGAACCTTGTCCTGGCGTGGACACGGCGACGTGCGAAACCGACCGCGATCGTCATCGCCTTGATGCGATCCGGCCGAGGAAAAACGCTGTGGTTGCTCGCTCGCGTGGTGGGTCGGGATGCAGGCGTATCCCGGCTGAGGCGGGCGCATCGGTGGCGAGTCGCAACTTGCCCCGAGATCACGACCAGATTGATCAGCCAGGACGGCCATTGCCGGGGGGATTGGTGTCCCGACCGGCCCAAGGGAATGTGGAGCGTGGACCTGATTTCGGGCCGCGTTTCTACTCGTGGGAGTTTCGTTCGATGAGTGAATCGAAGTCCAAGAAATCCGCACCTTTGCATGAGGGATTCGAGTGGGCGGGCGCGGTCGCTCGCGTGCGCCGGGGTGTCCGCTCCAATCGCGCGGGACGCCGCACGGCCTTGCTGAGCATGCTCACCTCGGCCTACGTCAACTCGAGCCGGGGCGGCCGGATCAGCGACCGCACCACCGGCGAGCGCTGATCCTGTCCGGTGTCGGCGATCGAGCGATCGAATCCGCCCCATCGCGTCACTCTCCCACTGGCCGATGGCCCTGAACCCACGACCTCGACCACGACGCGGAAACCTGCCGGAACACAAGAGACAAAAAGCCGAACCTCTTTCCCGACCCAAGAGCCGGGGAAGAGGTTCGGCTTGTTTTTTGGATGAACCATGACCAGGAAGCCGGGCGGCGCGTCGGGCCGGCGGATGGAATCCGGATTTCACGCAGAGACGCAGAGGGCGCAGAGACGCAGAGAAAGCCAGCCGGTTGGGAATCCGGATTTCAGCCGAAGACGCCGAGGTGAAGATGCAGAGAAGACGGGACGGTGAGAGGTCGGGCTGGCGCGTTGAAGGCAACACTCGCCGTCGAGTCAGCTCGAAGGACAGAATCGACCCGGACTGACGGCTCGCCGCTCTGCGTCTCTGCCCCCTCTGCGTCTCTGCGTGAAACTCCCCCCGGAGGCCTCGGGAACAGAAGCTACGCCAGGATCGGCCGGACGACCCGGCCGGCGACGTCGGTCAGGCGGAAGTCGCGGCCCTGGAAGCGATAGATCAGCCGCTTGTGGTCGATGCCGAAGAGCTGGAGGATCGTCGCGTGCAGGTCGTGCACGTGGACGACGTCCTGCACGGCCGAGTAGCCGAACTCGTCCGTCGCGCCGTGCGTGATCCCGCCCTTGATGCCGCCGCCAGCCATCCAGATCGAGAAGCCCTTGATGTGGTGGTCGCGGCCATTTCCCTGCGCCATCGGCGTGCGGCCGAACTCGCCGCCCCAGATGACCAGCGTGTCATCCAGCATCCCGCGCTGCTTCAGGTCCTTCACCAGCGCCGCGGCGCCCTGATCGACCTCATGAGCTGTGCCCGCGACGTGCTCCTTGATGGCGCCGTGGTGGTCCCAGTCGCGGTGATAGAGCTGGATGAATCGCACCCCGCGCTCGGCCAGGCGGCGAGCCAGCAGGCAGTTCGCGGCGAACGAGCCATCCCCGCCCGCGGTGCCGTACAGGTCCAGCACGTGCTTCGGCTCGCTGGACAGGTCGATCAGCTCGGGGACGCTTGTCTGCATCCGGAACGCCGTCTCATAGGCGGCGATCCTCGTGGCAATCTCGGGATCCTCGGTCTGCTGCTCCTCGATCCCGTTGAGCTGCTGGACGGTTTCGACCACGTCGCGCTGGCGCGCCGCCGTCGTCCCCGCCGGACTGCCGAGATAGAGCACCGGATCGCCCTTCGAGTAGAACCGGACGCCCTGGAACCGGCTGGGCAGGAATCCCGAGTGCCACTGCCGCGTCGAGATCGGCTGCGCCTGGCCGAACCGGCCGGTCGAGGTCAGCACGACGAACCCCGGCAGGTCCTCGCTCTCGCTGCCAAGCCCGTAGGTCAGCCACGAGCCCATCGCCGGCCGGCCGGAGATCGTGGTCCCCGTGTTCATGAAGGTATGCGCCGGGTCGTGGTTGATGGCCTCGGTGACCATCGAGCGGACGATGCAAATCTCATCGGCGATCGTGGCGACGTGGGGGAAGATCGAGCTGATCTCCTGGCCGCTCCGGCCGCACCGCACGAACGGATGCTGGGGCGCGAAGCAGACGAGCTTCTGCCCCTGGAGCTGCGCGATCGGCATGCCCTTCGTGAACGACTCGGGCATCGGCTTGCCGTGCATCCGCGCCAGCGCGGGCTTCGAGTCGAGCGTCTCCAGGTGCGACGGCCCGCCCGCCATGTACAGGTAGATGATCCGCCGGGCCTTCGGCGCGAAGTGGAGGGGATGGACCGTCCCCGTCCACCGCTCGCCGCGTCGCGACGGCGACGGCGATGGCGACGGCGACGTCTCGCCGCCGCGGAGGAGCGCGGGATTCAGCAGCGAGGCCAGCGCCAGGCTGCCGACCCCCGCGGCCGATCGCCCCAGGAAGGCGCGGCGATGGAGTTGGGCCTGGATGTCGTCGGCGTCACTCGGCGGAAGGTTCATCGGTCGCGTCCTCTTGAGGCCAGTGGAAAGAGGGGGTTGTCCGCCGTCGACAGTTCCGCGTGACGGTCTCGTGCAGGTTCAGCAGCACGCGGGCCGCGGACGTCCAGGCGGCCAGCTCGGCCGGGTCGATCGACGAGGGCGCCGACTCGTCGCCGATCTGCAAAAGCGCGCGGGCGGCGGCCGGGTCGCGGCGATAGTCGGACTCGTGCCGCGCGACCAGGTCGAGCAGGATCCTCGCCTCGGCCGGGCGGGGCGGCCGGGCGAGCGTCAGCCGGAAGGCACGGTCGAGCCGATTCGACGGGTCCTTGCCTCCCTCGCGGATCGCCCGGGCGGCCAGCGAGCGCGAGGCCTCGACATACGTCGGGTCGTTCAGCAGGACGAGCGCCTGGAGCGGGGTATTTGACCGAGGGCGTTGGACGACGCACTCCTCGCGAGTCGAGGCGTCGAAGGCCAGCAGGCTCGGGTGCAGGAACGTCCGCTGCCAGTAGGTATAGAGCCCGCGGCGGTACTGGTTCGCGCCGTGGTCGGGGCGATACTCGCGCGTGGGGAAGTTGAGGAACGACCAGTAGCCCGGCGGCTGGTACGGCTTGACGCTCGGCCCGCCGATCGCGGGCGATAGTAGCCCGCTGATCGCCAGCGCCTGGTCGCGGATCAGCTCGGCGTCGATCCGGAAGGCGTTCTGCCGCGACAGCCACCGATTCGCGGGGTCGAGCCGGCGGTCGGACTCCCTCGGCCGCGACGACTGGCGATAGGCGGCCGACATCACGATCCGCTTCAATAGCGCCTTGACGTCCCAGCCGCTGTCGACGAATTCGAGCGACAGCCAGTCGAGCAGCTCGGGGTGGCTCGGCCAGGTGCCCTGGGCGCCGAAGTCGTCGGCCGTCGCCACCAGCCCCTGGCCGAAGGCCAGCTTCCAGAGGCGGTTCACCAGCACCCGCGCGACCAGCGGATTCTCGCGGGTCGTCATCCAGCGCGCCAGGTCGAGCCGCGTCGCGCGGCGGCCGGAGACGCCGAGCGGCGGCAGCGACGCCGGGACGTTCGGCTCGACGATCGGCCCCGAGTCGTCCATCCAGTTGCCTCGCGGAAGCACCCGCACCACCCGCGGCTTCATCGCCGTCGTGACGAGCGTGCCGGGGATCTTCTCGGTGAATGCCTTGATCTGCCTGTCCAGCTCGGCGAGCTGCGTCTTCTGCTCGGGCGAGGGATTCTTGACGGCCGCCAGCGGCGCCCGCTTGTCCTCCAGCCGCTTCAGCTCGGCCGCCTGGGCGGGGGTGGGGAACCGCGTCGGCGGCTGGGCGCCGATGATCGTCTCGTTCACGTCGGCGAAGAAGGCCGAAAGGCTGTAGAACTCGCGCGTCGTAAATGGGTCGTACTTGTGGTCGTGGCACTCGGCGCACCCCATGGTCACGCCCATCCAGACGCTGGAGACGTTCCGCACCCGGTCGGCGGCGTACTTGGCGATGTACTCCTTCGCCTGCGCGCCGCCTTCCTGAGTGGTCTGGAGCAGCCGGTTGTAGCCCGAGGCGATCCGGGTCTCGTCCGTCGGCTCGGGCAGCAGGTCGCCGGCCAGTTGCTCGATCGTGAACCGGTCGAACGGCCGGTTCTCGTTGAAGGAGCGGATCACGTAGTCGCGGAACATCCAGATATCCATGTGATTGTCACTGTGATATCCCTGGGTGTCCGCGTAGCGCACCAGGTCGAGCCAGAAGAGGGCCATGCGCTCGCCGTAATGCGGCGAGGCCAGCAGGCGGTCGACCAGGCGCTCGTAGGCATCCGCCCGGTTGTCGACCACGAAGGCCTCGACCTCCTCGGGCGTCGGCGGCAGGCCGACGAGGTCGAGGCTGAGGCGGCGGATCAGGGTGCGGCGGTCGGCCTCGGGCGACGGCTCGAGCCCGGCGGCGCGCATCCGGGCGAGGAGGAATCCGTCGATGCTGTCGCCACCGTCGCGGTCGAGCGAGGCGGAGCGGGCCGGCGCCGGGTTCGCCGGGCGGGTCGCCGGGATGAACGACCAGTGCCCCTTCCACGCGGCCCCTTGCTCGATCCAGCGCCGGACGAGCTGCTTCTGCCCCGATGTGAGCGGCTTGCCCGCCTTCGGCGGCGGCATGACCGTATCGGCGTCGTCCGAGGCGACGCGGAGCCACAGCTCGCTGTCGTCGGGCTTGCCCGGGGCGACGAGCGTGGTCCCCTCGGCCGAGCGAAACAGCCCCTCACGGGTGTCGAGCCGCAGGTCGGCCTTGCGCTTGCCGGCGTCCGGGCCGTGGCACTGGTAGCACGACTCGGAGAGGATCGGCCGGATATCGCGGTTGAAGTCGACTCGCGACTCGCCCTCGCCCGCGTGCGCGAGGGTCGCGCCGCCCGCGAATGACAGCGCTGCGATTAGCGCGACGGCCGCGAGCCGCCAGGTCCCCGGTCGCTCGGATCTCATCGGCTCGGCTCCTGCTCGTTCTGCTGGTGTTGCGTTCGGTGGGGTCGTCGCCACCGAAGTGACGCGACCCGTCGACCCGGCCCTCGATGGCGAGGCCGGTGGGCGGGGATACGGCTCGGATGCCGGGGGCAGGGGGGATCTCTCGGCCGGGTGGCCGGACTGGGCGCGGCGGCCGACGTCCCCGGTCCCGACCAGGATATCGAGAGTCCCCGATTGTTTCAAATGCCGCGACCGCCGAGAATCGAGGCAGTGGGACGAACCGGCGGCCCCAGGCCGTCCGTTCCGGTCGGATCCGAGCCGAGCCGGATGGCGACGAGGGGATTCCGCGACGAGACCAGGAAGACCGTCATGACGATCACGACCGAGACGCCGCGACCGCGGCCGGCGGCCGAGTATTCCTACCGCGATCGGACGCTGCGCGTCGGCCGTGGCAGCCCGCTGCCGCCCGGGGCGACGTCCACGCCCGACGGCATCAATTTCGTCCTGCTCTGCCGCCACGGCACGGCCGTCCGCCTGGTGCTCTCCGAGCCCTGCGAGGGCGAGATCTACGCTGAGATCCCCCTGGACCCGCTCCAGAACCGCACCGGCGACCACTGGCACGTCCGCGTGGATGGCCTGCCCGAGGAATTCTGCTACGGGTATCGGGTCGACGGTCCTGTGGGGAACGGCCACCGCTACGATCCCTCCATCATCCTGCACGACCCGTACACGCGTGCCCTTTCTTGCGGCCGACCCTGGGGGACCGGCCACGGCCTGCCCCGCCGCAGCCTGATGATGGACTCGCTCGTGGACGAGGAGCGGAAGCTCAATCCGCGCATCCCGCTCGAGGACACGATCCTCTACGAGCTGCACGTCCGGGGCTTCACGGTGGGCGAGGGCTCGGGCGTCGAGTTCCCCGGCACGTATCGCGGGCTGGCCGAGAAGATCGACTATCTGAAGGAGCTGGGCATCACGGCCGTCGAGGTGTTGCCGATCGACGAGTTCGACGAGCACGACTGCCCGTTCGTCAACCCGCTGACCGGCGAGCGGCTGCGGAACTTCTGGGGCTATGACCCGATCGCCTTCGGCGCGCCGAAGGCCGCCTACGCCCATAACCCCGAGCGCGCGGCCCCCTGGCGCGAGTTCCGCGACGCCGTCGAGGCGTTCCACGCCGCAGGAATGGAGGTCATCCTCGACGTCGTCTTCAACCACACCGCTGAGCGGGGCGACGGCGGCCCGACCTACAACTTCCGCGGGCTGGACAACACGCTGTATTACATGCTCGACGACCGTGGCCGTTACCTGAATTTCAGCGGCTGCGGCAACACGTTCAGCAGCGACCACCCGGTGGTGCGCAACTACCTGCTCGACTGCCTGCGGAGCTGGGTCTTCGAGGGGGGCGTCGACGGCTTCCGCTTCGACCTGGCATCGGTCCTCGGGCGCGACCGGCGGGGGAACGTGCTGGTCGAGCCGCCCGTCATCAATCGGATCTCCGAGGACTCGCTGCTCCAGGACACCAAGCTGATCGCCGAGCCCTGGGACGCCGCCGGACTCTACCAGGTCGGCACGTTCCCCGGCGCGGGGCGGTGGTCCGACTGGAACGGCCGGTTCCGCGACGACGTCCGGCGCTTCTGGCGGGGCGCGCCGGGCCTGACCTCGGCGCTGGCCACGCGGATCTGCGGCAGCGACGACCTCTACGACGGCCGCGGGCCGCTGCACTCGATCAACTTCCTCTGCTGCCACGACGGCTTCACGCTCGCCGACCTGGTCAGCTACGACCAAAAGCACAACGAGGCCAACGGCGAGGGGAACCGCGACGGCAACGACACCAACTGGAGCTGGAACTGCGGCGCCGAGGGGCCGACCGACGACCCCGAGGTCCTCCGCCTCCGCCGGCAGCAGGTGCGCAACCTCATGGCGACCCTGATGATCAGCCAGGGCGTGCCGATGATCCTCGCCGGCGACGAGTTCCTCCGCACCCAGCACGGGAACAACAACGCGTGGTGCCAGGACAACCCGATCGGCTGGGTCGACTGGTCGTACCGCGAGCAAAACGCCGATTTCCTCCGTTTCACCCGGCTGATGATCGCGCTGCGGCGGGCGCATCCGTCTCTGCGGCGGCGGACGTTCTTCACCGGCGCCCGCGACGGCGGCCCGCCGGAGATCCTCTGGCACGGCGTCGAGCCGTCGCGGCCGGATTTCGGCCCCGACGCCCGCGCGGTGGCCTTCGCACTCGACGGCCGCCGCACCGATCGCCCCGGCCTGGTGGACCGGGACATCTACGTGGCGGTCAACGCCTGGCGCGATCCGCTGACATTCCGCATCCCCGCCGCCCCGTCCGGCCGCCCCTGGCGCCGGGCGGTCGACACGGCCTTGCCCTCGCCCGACGACATCGCCGAGGAAGACCGGCGCCCGCGCGTGCCGGTGCCGGGGACCTACGCGGTCCAGGGCCACTCGATGATTATCCTCGTTTCCGAGGCGAGCGGGGCCTGAAAAGGCCCGGAAAAACACAGACGCCCGAACAGAAAGAGACCGGCTCCTCGAAGACTCGGAGCCGGTCTCTTTCTGTTCGGTCGGGTCATGGGAGCGCCAGGAACGGCACAACCGCCTGCCGTGCAAGGAGGGCGGCAGGAAAGGAAAGCTCCCCGACAAGGACTCGAACCTTGAACCTAGCGGTTAACAGCCGCTCGCTCTACCGATTGAGCTATCGGGGAATTCTCCCATAGAGCATACTCGGACGATCGGTTCGACTCAAGCTCAAGTCAGGCCGGTCGACCGGGGATGCCCGGGGAGAAAAGGAACGTCCGGCCCGGGCTTCCAATCGCCAGGCCAGGTCGGAGGCGAAAGCGAAGGCGGTCGCTCGATCTTCCGAGAGTCAGGGCCCGCCCGCTCCGCCCGCCGGACGTCCTGTGCGGTCACTCCTTGTGTCCCGTCTTCTCGTGCTGCTCGATCGCCTTCTCCAGGATGCCAACGATGAGGGCGTTGAGCGACGCCTTGTCCTCTTTCGCCCAACTCGCCAGTTGCTCGTGCAGCAGGGGAGGCATGCGAATCTGGAAGTGGACCACGGTTTCAGGCATGGAAACAACTCCTCAAAACAGAGAGAACGCCCCAAAAGCCATGAGTCGAGTAGTACCAATCTCACCGGCATTCAGCACCGGCGAATCGGGGCATGCATTGGTATTCTACCCGAAGTTGGCGGCCAACTTTCATCAATTTCTTTGAAATAATACGGCCGGCTAGCCCCCGGCCCGATTGCTGGCTGCACGCCTCGGGGCATAATTTCCAGAAACATAGTTAGCAATCATGGCGCCACGACTGTCGTGACGCGTTGAGCCGCTCGGAGCCCTCAGGAGACATCGTCGGCCGCCGACCACCGCGCGCATGGTGAGTCCGGCGACTCATCCCGACCACCCGGCCCGGCGCTCGCCCGGGCTCGTTTCGACCCAATGACGCCGTCGGAGCCTCTATGGAGAATTCGGCCGTTCCCTCGCGAGGCGACACGCCTGATCCCCCGGTGCAGGCCGAGCCGCTCATCAAGCAGTTCGTCGGACACTGGGGATTGATGGCCCGCGCCTGGGGCATCAACGCCAGCATGGGCGAGCTGTTCGCCCTGCTGTATATCACCGGAACCGACTGGTACGCCGACGACTTGCGCCGATGGCTCGGCGTCTCTCGCGCCAACGTCAGCATGAATCTCCGCGAGCTGATCGCCTGGGGCGTCGTCCACAAGATCCACCGCCCGGGCGAACGCCGCGAGCTCTTCCGCGCCGAGACCGACGCCTGGACCCTCTTCCGCAAGATCCTTCGCGAACGCAAACGGCGCGAGCTCGATCCCAGCCTCCATGTCCTTGAGCGTGCTTACCAACAGGCGGAACGACTCCCCGAATTGCATGATATGAAGTCGCGCATCCAGTCACTCCGGCGATTCTTCATGGCGATCGACACCCTCGCAGTCCACCTCCTTTCACTGCCTTCGCTCGACCTGGCAGAAATCAGCCACCTGGTCGTGGGAGAGGAAGAATTGTCGGAGACACCACCCTGACCTGCCGTGAAGGATGGGCTACTGCGCCAGCCATCCGCCGTCGACGGGGATCGCGGCGCCGGTGATGAAGCTGCCGGCGTTGGAGGCCAGGAGGAGCAGGGGCCCGGCGAGTTCCTCGGTGCGTCCCCAGCGGCCCATCGGGACGCGGTCGGTGAACCACTGCTTGTGCGAGGGGTCGGGATGCATCGTGGCGGTCATCGGAGTCTCGAACGGGCCGGGGAGGATGGCGTTGACGGTGACGCCGCTCGTGGCCAGGTCGAGGGCCATGGAGTGCGTCATGCCGATCAGCCCTGCCTTGGTGGCGCTGTAGGCGTTGCGGCCGGCGCGACTGACCAGGCCGAACGCCGAGCTGATGTGGATGATACGGCCCCAGCCGCGTTGCTTCATCGGGCCGGCGAGGGCCCGGCTGAGGACCATGGGGGCGGTGAGATTCACGGCGAGCACCTCGTCCCAGTCGGCGTCGACAACGGCGTCGATCGGCGAGACGCGATTGATCCCGGCGTTGTTGACCAGGATATCGATCGGCCCGAGCGCCTCGGCGGCCGAGCGAGCGAGGGCCTCGACCTGGTCGCGCCGGGTCATGTCGGCGACCAGCCATGCGCCGCGGGAACCCGTCCCGTCGAGAATCGCGGCCAGTGCCGATTCGAGCTCGCCGGGATGCCGGGCCGCGATGGCCACCGAGGCGCCCGCCCGTGCGAGCGTGCGGGCCATCGCCAGGCCCAGCCCCTTGCTGCCGCCGGTCACCAGCGCGGTGCGGCCCGTCAGGTCGAAAATGGATGTCATCGCGATAGGGCTCCTCGATTGTGGAGTTGGGGGCCGCCGCCGGGCTCGGCTCGGGCGGCCGGATGGACCGGGCGCGACGGGACGCCGGCGCGGCGGCCGAAATCAATCGGATCAGGGTCATGGAAGCCCGGCCCGGATTCGACTAGACTAAGCAAATCGGGAGGTCCACGGCATCCCACCGCCCTGCCGGCCCCGAGCTGGCATCCTCCCCCATGAATCGGCTCGGGCCTCCCGCGCATGATGGCCCGAGGCTCGCGTGCGAGGTCGCGTCGGGCCGGTTCGGATCGGCCCGATCGGCCCGTCCGGCTGGACCGGGCGGGATTCCCAGGACTTCAGGTTGCGGAGCTCCTCCATGAGCGGTGCGGCGGTGAACGAATATCATCCCGGGCTGGAAGGCGTGATCGCCAGCGAGACGGCGATCGCCAACATCGAGGGGACCGACGGCGCGGGGGGGCTGGAATACCGCGGCTACCGCATCGAGGACCTCGCGGACAAGGTCTCCTACGAGGAGACCGCCTTCCTGCTCCTGCACGGCGACCTGCCGAACCGCGAGCAGCTCCGCGAGTTCGACGGCCGGCTGCGCAAGGCGCGGGCGATCCCCGAGGCCCTGGTCACCCTGCTCGGCGAGATCCCCGCCAACATCCACCCGATGGACGCCCTCCGCAGCGCCGTCAGCGTCCTGTCGCACTTCGACCCGGACGTCAACGCGGCGCCGACCGATCATGAGGCCAACGTGCGCAAGGCCGAGCGGATGATCGCGCAGATGGCCACGGCCATCGCCTATCGCCGGCGGCTCAGCAAGGGCCTGCCGCTGGTCCCCCCGCGCGAGGACCTCGACCACGCCGCGAATTTCCTCTACATGGTCAGCGGCAAGGTGCCGTCGAAGACCATGCGCGATGCCTTCGACCTCTCGCTGGTGCTGTACACCGAGCACGAGCTGAATGCCTCGACGTTCTCGGCCAGGGTGACCGTGTCGACCCTCTCCGACATCTACTCGGGCATCGTGGCGGCGATCGGTACTCTCAAGGGCCCGCTGCACGGCGGCGCCAACGAGGAAGCGTGGAAGGTCCTCGAGCGCGTCGGCTCGCCCGACAAGGCCGAGTCCTGGATCCAGGACGCCCTGGCCCGCAAGGAGCGGATCATGGGCTTCGGCCACCGCGTGTACAAGACCGGCGACCCCCGCGCCCGCATCCTCAAGGAGCACTGCATCGCCCTGGCGAAGGAGATCGGCGACGACCGCTGGGAACGGATCGCCGAGCCGATCGAGAAGGCCGTCACCAGCCAGAAGAACCTGCCGCCCAACGTGGACTGGCCCAGCGCCCGACTGTATCACTACATGGACCTGGAGATCGAGATCTACACGCCGATCTTCGCCATGGCCCGCGTCGCCGGCTGGGCGGCGCACATCATCGAGCAGCTCGACCACAACCGCCTGATGCGCCCCCGCGCCATCTACACCGGCCCGCCCCATCGCCCCGTCAGGCCGATCGAACAGCGGTCGTAGGGGATACGGGCGGGGCGCGAGGAAGGACAGGAGTTGCGTCCCGTTGCGCGCGGGTGTCCTGATCCGGCTAGTGGGCCGAATCTTCACCACGAATGGCACGAATACCACGAATGACGAGGGAGCCCGGCCTCCATCCCATTCGTGCCCTTCGTATCATTCGTGGTTCGTCTTCCGGCTCTCGGCCGAATCGCCGGACGGGAACGCCGGTTGCGGTGCCGTTCGCCCCGAAATGCAACGGCGTCGGCCGACCCTCGAGGGGCCGGCCGACGCCGGTGGCATTTTACGTCTTCAATGCGTCGCGCCTCGGTGCGAGGGCGCTCAGCGCGACCGCAGCGCCATGCCGACGACGACGCCCAGCAGGACGCCGACGCCGAACGCCGTGGCGATCGACCGGCCCGGGTTGTCGCGGATCATGTCCTGCGAGTACTCGTAGCCCCGGCCGAACTGGTCGGAGATCCGGTTGTAGCCTTCGCGCATCTGGTCGCCGGCATAGCGCGCGTACTGCCCGACCTGGCCGGCGGCCTGCGAGATCGCCGAGGCGCCCTGCGAGGTCGCATCCGTCAGGAATTGCTCGATCGCCTCGCGGGCCTCGCCCGTGCGCTGCTGGATCTTGCCGACGAGCTGGTCGATGTTGCCGTTGTTGAACCGAAGGTCGTCGTCGGTCAACTGACCCCACTTCTTCTTCAGCTCGCCGCGGATCTGGTTCCATTGGCCCTGAAGGGCCTGTGCGTTCACCATGAGAAGTCACCTCTCTGTCATGTCATCTGAGGGGAAACGAATCCGACCGCATCCGTCTCATCGCTGATTCGATTCGCTCGCGTCGTGCCTCGCCTCGCAGCGAGCCTCAGGGAGCCTTGGCCGGCGGCGGGTTGTCGCCCGACTTGTTAACGGTGGTCTTCTCGGTGGTCACCGTCTTGCCACCGGGCGTGGACTCGACCGACTTCTTCTCCGACGAGGCCTCGTCGGAGCAGCCGGCCAGGTTGATCCCCAGGCCCGCGGCCAGGATGCCCATCATCGTCACGCGGAGTAGCTTCCTCATGAGAATTCCCTCAATCGTGGGAAACGCGGCGGCCGGCGACCTCAACGTGAGATCCGGCGGCCGGCCGCCTTGACTCTCACGGACGTTACGCAACGTCCGTGCCGCTTGCACCCGTGTCCGGCGAGAAAAATCGGCGGGACCCCATCCTCGCCACAATCGCCGCTCCCCTGCGCTCCTTATAGTGATTCGCAGGGCATTCTGCGGCCGCGACCTATCCCCGCGCGGCCGGAACTTGCTTGCCGATGGCGAACGGGAGCCGGTCCCCATCTCGCCCATCGTCGGACCGACCATTTCCCAGACGCCTTCAACAAATGTTACCATTGTTAGTGCCGCCCCGGCCAGGGGCGGCCGGCCGCCCCGCTCGCGTGACCGTGCCCAGCCGGGACGGCACGCGTTTTGCTGACGACTGGGGGCGGAATGAGGCGTCGCGCCGATGTTGCAGGTGGCCGGGACGACTCGTTGACTGGACGGGGTCTCGCTCGGGGCGCGACGAGGCGGAGCTAACCAGACCAGACCAGGCCGAACCAGGCCAGGGCCGTAGCGGCACAGTACAGGACGGGTGTGATGTCAACGGCGAAGCCCACCTCGGCGGAGATCAACGAGATCCAGCGCCGGATGGCCCAGGTCCGCCACGAGCTGCACGAGGAGGTCCGCGAGGCGGTGAAGGGCGCGCAGTCCCTCACCGACTGGCGGAGCCAGGTCCGCAACCACCCGTGGCTGGCGCTGGGCGCGGCCGCGGCGCTGGGCTATCTGCTGGTCCCGAGGCGCCGCCATGAGCCGGCTCCCACGATCGTCGCGGTCGGCCCGCACCCGGCGGCCCTTCCGACGGCGGCGGCCGAGGCCGCGGCGGAAGGACCGAAGAAGAAGAAACGCTGGGGCCTGATCGGGTCTGCGGTGGGCATGCTGGCTCCCGTCGCCGTGCGTGCCGCGCAGAACTACGCGATCCAGTACCTGGAGCAATGGCTCGTTGCGCAGCAGGCCGGCGGCGGCGGGTCGCTGCTTGGAGCCGGTCTGATGCCCGGCGCCCCGGGCTCGCCCCACGGCGCCGGTCCCGGTCCCGGCCCCGGCCCCGGCCGCGCAGGCGGACCGGGCCCCCGGCCCGGTGCATCGCCGACCGCCGGCCCGAATCCGAATCCTTATCCGAACCCGAATCGGCCCCGCGATACACGTTGAATCCCGGCGCTCCGGACTCGGCTCGTGACCGTCCTTGACAGGCCCAGGTATCAGGTCGAGACCGGGCGTCTTTCTGCATTCCGAGGATCCTTCGATGATATCCATCGCGCGGAATCAGACGTCGGCCTCCGAACAGGGCGCCGCCGGCGAGGTCATCGCCCAGGCGCAGGAATACCTGGCCGAGGCCCGTGAGCTCGTCAAGGACGTCATCCACAACCGACCGGCCCTGGCGCTCGGGGTCGCACTGGCAACGGGAGTCCTCCTGGGATGGCTGATCAAGCGACGATGAGAATCAACGGCCCCACGACCATCAGCTCGACCGCCCCCGGGTCCGTCGCGGGCCGCCGGGGCGCCGTCCCGCCGGGAGCCGGTAATGGCGGCGCCGGTGTCGGGCCGGGCGACGTGGTCACCAATGTCGCCGAGTTCGGCGAGAACCTGCTGACGCTCGCCGAGCTCCAGGCCAAACTGGCCGGCATCGAGCTGAAGCAGAACGTCCAGGCCGTCAAGTTCGGCGGCGCCGTGCTGACGGTCGGCGCTGTCGTGGGATTCGCCGCGCTGCCCGTGGCCCTGCTCGGCATCGCCGAGCTGCTGGCCACCGGGCTTGGCATCCACCGCGGGCTCGCGCAGCTCATCGTCGCTGGCGTCTGCTTCCTGATCGCGGGGATCTGCGCCGCGGTCGCCGTCGTCCGGCTCCGCGCCTCCGACCTGGGCTTCCCTCTCAGCGGCGAGGAGCTCACACGCAACGTCAACTGGGTGCGTACCGTGCTCCTGCACAGCGGACGATCGGCCCGCGCTCGCCGCAGGTAATTGGGGTTAGGGATCAGGGATCAGGAGGGCGGGAGTTCTCGATGATCCCCGCCCGACGATTTGCCTGGCGGAGAACGCAGCCTTGCTGTTCCTCCTCGCCCCTGACCCCTGATCCCGGGCCCCTGTTCCCAAGGCCCTACTCAACGACCATGTCCGTCACCAGCCGCCCCATCATCCGGTCGGAGAGGACTGGCGCGATATCAGCCCATCCGATGATGCCGACGAGGCGGCCGGCGGCGTCGACCACCAGGACGCGGCGGACGCCCTGGGTCCGGAGGACCTCGCAAACTCGGCCGAGGGTGTCCTCGGGCGTGACCGACACGATCCCGGGCTGGGCGATCTCGCTGACGGGCCGGTTCCCCAGTTCGTGGTGATCGGCCACCGCGAGCGCGACGTCGCGGTCCGTCAGGACGGCGACCGGCCGCCCCTCCTCCAGGATCGGCACCGCGCCGCAGTCGACGTCGCGGAAGATCATCACCGCCTCGAGGACGGTGCTGAATGAAGAACAGGTCAGGGGCGCGGCCGTCATCACGTCGGCGGCCGTCATCGATTCCAGTGTCTTGATCTCGTCGTGCTCGGACATGATCGGCTCCAGGTCGGTTTTCCGTCGGGCTCCGCCGGCCGGCCGCCTCGTCGAACGCATTGCACCGGATCGCCCACGCGGGCGATGCGGACTCCCGGCATCGCCGGGCGCCGAACGGATGTCACCCACTCGTTGCACTTCGCGTGCCGCCGGCCGGGCGGCCCATTCGCGGGGTTCGGCATCGCGGTTGCATTTCAGGTAAGACAATTGGTGCATCTCGACCGGGGAGTTGACCCGGGTTTCCCCACGCGACGGCGGGCGGCCCGAGCGACAAGGTGCCGGGGCCATGATCCGGCCGCTCCGCTCGCGATCTTACAGGAGAACGAAGATGTCGACCACGACTGACGTGCGCTACCCGTCGGACATGACGCGGGCCAGCCACGGGGCCATGGACGAGAACTGGATGGAAGGCACGATCCGCTCGATGGTGGAATCGGTCGAGGACTACGCGCGCCGCGAGCCGCTGAAGTTCGCGGCGTGGGTCTTCGGCATTGGCTTCGTGCTCGGCTGGAAGATCAAGCCCTGGTGATTCGCGCCAGCCGGCCGGTCGGCCAGTCGCGGCCTCCGGACGGCTCGCGGATTCGACGGCCCGGGCGATCGCCCCTGGCGGGCGCTGTCCGGGCCTTTCCCTTTTCTGTTCATGTGACAAATACTCGGATGGCCCCCGGTC
>DAIDHB010000313.1 GCA_027452145.1 Planctomycetales bacterium | reverse complement strand
GCCTTCAGCGCGTTGCGCGCGGCCGTCACCGCGCCGTAGAGCTGCTCCGCCGGGGCCAACTTCGCGTCGATCTGCGGCCCCGTCATCGCCGTCCCGGCCACCGTGAGGGTGGCCTTTCCGACGATGTCCTTGTTCACGCCTACCGAGAGCGTCACCGTCTTCTTGATGAACGCGCTCGGACCACTTCCAGCCAGCGATGCCATACCGCTACATCTCCTTTCTCTGCTTCTTGCGGGACGTGAGCCCGCATTCGACCGCGGCCGAATTGCCGCGCGTCGCCCCCCGGAAGAGCAGCGTCCGTGCCAGCGCCAAGTGCGCGAAACGACGGGACGTACGGTCCGCGGCGGCAAGGTGCGTGGAAAGACTCTGTCCGCGCACCGCGTAACCCCGCGAAACGCGGTGGACAGATCCTTTCCACCGCGGACAGGCCCTTTCCATGCCGCTCCGAAACGGCGCCGAGTCGCGCCGGGACCGCCGCCCTCCGCGTGGAGATCGCGACATCCGCGCGAGCGACGGCGATCTCTCGCCGAGCTATTGCGATCCCCCGATGAGCTAACGGGATCTCCCGAGGCGCTAACGCTATCCCCCGGGCAGCTAACGCGATCTTTCGCCGAGCTGTCGCGATTTCCGGCGCAGCGAACGCAATCTCCCGCGGAGCTATTACGATCCACCGCGGTGCTATCGCGCGATCTCGGCGAGCGACGGCCGGTGGCTCGCGGAGTGATTGCGGTCTCTTGCAGAGACTCGACGAGCCCTCCGCGAGCCATCGCCCTCGCTCGTCGAGCTATCGCGATTTGTCCACGGGAGATCGCTCGCGCACGACGGGAGGTTCCGCTACGACATCGGGGGTTCGCCGTAGCATGGCGGGGGACGGTTCGATGTCCGCGGGAGGTCGCTCTTGCTCGCGAGGAGATCGCGGCCGCTCGCCGAGTGACCGCAGTCTCACCGCGAGAGACGCCACGACCTCCGCGAGTGATCGGCCCACGAACGCTGCGATGGCCGCAAGCAGGCCAACCCGACCGTTCGGTGGGGCGGAAAAGCGGGGTGGCTGGCCGAAAGCGCGGGAAGTTGCGCCGCCGGGCGTTCCTCGCGATGCCGATCTCGGGGCGCCTATGAGCGCGCCCCGTCAGCGCTGCTTCGCCGTCGCCGGAGGCGGCTTCGGCTGCACGGGCGGCGTGAACGACAAGACGACGTGCGTGAGCACCACCGGGGTCATTGGCCTGTTGAAGACCCCGACCTTCGTGTGGGCGATGGCGTCCACGACCTCCATGCCCGCGACCACCTGCCCGAAGACCGTGTGCCGGCCGTTCAACCACGGGAGCGGGGCGTCCGAGACGAAGAACTCGCTGCCCTGCGGGTGCGGCCCCGTCGCGACCGTGGCGAGCGCGCCCTTCGCGTCGAACGTCCCGCCGACCTTCACCGGGTCCTCGAACGGATAGCCCGGCATCGTGAGCCCTGTGTCGAACGGATCGCCGCCTTGGATTGCGAAGTCCGGCACCGCCCGGTAGAACCACGTCCCGTCGTAGATCGGCCCGCGCAGCACCGTCGGCGACCGGGTGTCCGTCCACGGCTTCTCCCCGTCCGCGTAACCGACGAAGTCTGCGACCGCGTCCGGCGCCTGCTTCGAGAAAAGCTTGCAGGTGAAGCTCCCGAGCGACGTCTCGAACGTCGCATATATGGTCTTCCCAGCTCGCGCGTCCGCGACGGTGGGGTGCGCGGCGGCAGCCACGATCCGGGCTACTACGAGCAAGCACAGCATCGGGACCCGTACTTAACGCACCTGCCGGCCGGTGGGCAAGTCGTGGAAAACACGCGCGCCTCTATTGGTCACGTTGCGATCGCGATTTTGTAGTTGACAGGGGGGGGGTGGTTCGGAGTACGAGCGCTCGCCGTACAAGCCGGAGGCCCCATGAAGCCAACCATCGCTGCCATCCTGCTGAGTCTCGCCGCCTGCCGAGAACCTTTGCACCCCGAAATCATGAAGCCGTCGCCCGCGATCGCGGCGCACTTTCTGGGGACCGCCGCCGTCGCGAACGCCGTCGCGAAGCAGAAAGCGCCGGTGCCCCCGCCCGCAGCGCAACCCCACCCGGAGGGATCCCGATGACCGCCCTGCTCGTCAGCCTCGTCCTCGCCTCGTCCACCTCCAGCCTCGCCTCGGCCGTCGGCGCGCTGGCGATGGGCTGCACGAGCTTCTCGTGCCCGAGCAGCGGGGGCAACTGCGACCAACAGCTTGGCCCTTCGGCCGAGAACGGCGAGAACGCCGTCCTTGGCTACGACATCAACGCCGGTACAGGAAACCTCTTCCTCTCTGCCACCGACGCGAAGGCGCAGCCCGCGCTGGGTCCTGAACTGGTCTTCTCTCGCTACTACAACAGCGAGGGGTGGCAGTCCGGCGCCGGCTACGGAAATGGGGACGTTGGTCTCGGGTACGGTTGGACGTTCAGCTACTCCTGGCAGGCGTCGATGGTCGGAACGAACACCGTCCGAATCGTCACGTCGATGGGCCGGTCGATCTACTTCACCTCCGCGAATGGCAACGGCCAGGCGCCGTGGACCCCACCGGCCGGCGAGTTCGGTAACCTAACTGGCGGGCCCTCGACGGGCTTCACGTACACGACGAAGTTCGGCACCGCGTTCGCGTTCGACACGACGGGGAACTCCGGACGGTTGCTCAGCATCACCCCCGCGGACAACACGGCCGTGACCGTCGCCTACAGCGCTGGCACGCAGATCTCGTCCGTCACCTCGGGCGGCCTGTCGCTGACGTTTGCGTGGACAAACGGACACATCTCGAGCATCACCGACCCGAACGGGCAGACCTGGAGCTACGCGTACGACGCGAGCTGGAACCTCGTCAACGTGACCTCACCGCTCATGATCGGCGGTGTCGCCGTCGGAACGGCATACCTCTATACGACGTACACTATCACGGACGGGACGATGCAGTGGACCTTCTCAAACTCTGGCTACCCCCACAACCTCACCGGGATCGAACAGAATTGGAACGGCGCCAGTACCTACCAGTACGCCGCGAACTTCAATTACGATTCGGCCGCCGTGATCACCGCCGCCAGCGGCGAGATCAACCAGTCCCTATTGCGTGAGGTGGATCTCTCTTACACGTTCTGTTCGGACACGGCTTCCACCGCCAACGCGGCGCTGAACGGCGGAACGAAGACGATCACGACCAACCCGGTCGCCGGCCTCCAGCGGATCACCGAGATCAGCGCCACCGGTGGGAGCGGTGCGGTCGGGAGCGAGTGGTCAACGGTCCAATATCAGTGGAACCCGGACGCGACCCTCTACGTCGTCACCGACGGCAATTGGAACTACGCCGTCTACGACAACTACGACGCGCTCGGAAACCCGCAGACGGTCATCGAGGGGTACAGCTCGTCCGTCGCCCGTACGACGAACTACACCTACCACCCTGTCCTCTCCCGGCCCCTCACGATCAGTCGGACCAGCGTGGACGGGACCCATACGCACACGAAGACCTTCGACTACGACTCGGACTACAACACGAACTACAACCAGGCACCGACGAACTTCCTCCACCAAATTGTCGAGACCGGCCAGACCGACACGACCATGAGCGGGGCGCTCGGCAGCACGGTGACGGAGACGACGCAGTTCTACTACGACAGCTCGAGCCGAATCATGGAGGTCACCCGACCGGCGTATGGCGGCTCCAGCGCGATGACCCTTTTCACCTACTGGCCGGCGACCGCCGGAGCCAACGAGGCGAACCGGCTCGAGCAGGTTCAGCAGGAGACGACGGCGACCACGTACCTGACGTCGACCTATGACACCTATGACGGGGACGGCCGTCTCATGTACATGACAGATCCGAACGGCATGTACCACCAGGCCTACTACGACGCGGTGGGTCATCCCATGGTCACCTATGACCAGGATCCCACTCAATCGAGCGGCTAAGTCTCGGACCTCTACACCTACGGCCTCACGGGAGACCTCCTCAGCCACACGACCCCGGACGGGAACGCCGTTAACCAGGAGTTCGACCAGGCCGGTCGCCTCTGGCGGCGATCGGCGCAAAACACGGACAACCCACCCACGGTGATCTGGTCGCTCGTTCGCGACTTCGACTCCTGGAACCACGTGACGACCGAGCGCCGATTCTCGGGCCTCGGCCCCGACGAGGGCTTTGGCTGCGCGGCGGCCGGGAGCGAGGAGTTCTGCCGGGAGTTCGGCTACGACTCGTTCGAGCGGCTCGCGTCGGTCCGCACGCTCGACTCGAGCAACAACGTCTGCACGGGCAGCAACTGCACCGCCACCAGGACCTACGACGCGAACGGCAATGTCGCTACGGTCACGGAGGCGGGGCTGAACACGTATAGCTATGCGCGCGACGCGTTGAACCGCGTGACGCAGATCACCCTGCCCACCGGGAAGTACTCGACCCTGACCTACGACATCGACGACGATGTGATCAGCCGCAGGGATCCTAAGGATGCGCAGAACGGAGGCTCTGGTGGGACGGGGCGAGTCGCGACTTACCTATACGACGACTTCGGCAACCGGATCGCGATGACATCGCCAGACACCGGCACCTTCCTGTACAATTACGA
This sequence comes from Planctomycetales bacterium, assembly GCA_027452145.1. Classification (GTDB taxonomy): domain Bacteria; phylum Planctomycetota; class Planctomycetia; order Isosphaerales; family Isosphaeraceae; genus JAKAUH01. The sequence continues at coordinate 2,774 of DAIDHB010000313.1, read as the reverse complement.
CGCGGCAAACGAGATCACCCAGGGACAGGACGCAGACGGCAACCAAATGACCTACGCGTACGATCTCGCGGGACGGATTGCGGCGGCGAATTCGACCGCCCAGAACATGAGCCTCGCCTACCTCTACGATCAGACGGGGACGATCGACAGCGCCGACACCTACGCGTACACTACGGGCAAGCTCACCACGCTCGAAGCCCGCGACCAGGCGGGCAACCGGGTCTTCACGCACTACTCCTACGACGCCCGCGGCCGGCCGGTCCTTCAGGCGGAGGAGCGGGGCCCCGACAGCGCGCCGACCTTCGGCGACATCCGCTACACGTGGGGCCTGAACTCGGAACTCACCGGGATGACCTACCCCGACGGCGAGCAGGTGACCTACCAGTACCCCACTTCCGGCGGCTTCTCGCCGGTACCGCTCCCCAGCGAGGTTGACGCGCCATTTCAGGGGACGCAGACGGCGATCGCGAAGTCGGTCGGCTATGCAACGGATGGGGTCATCGACACGCTATCCTACGGTAACGGTGACCAGCGTACCCTTTGGCGGAACAGGCGCGGCGAGTGGACCCGTCTTCGTTCCGGTCCTTCGACCGCACCGGTCCTCGATCAAGTTTATGACTATGATGGGAACGGTTTGGGTTTGCTCACCGAGGTGTACCATTTCGCGTACGAAAGCGAATCGGAACAATGGCAATGGAACTTCACCTACGACAGCCTGAATCGGCTCACGAGCTACACGACGAACGTGCGTCCGACGTCCGACACGTACACCTGGACGTACGACGAGGTCGGCAACCGGAAATCGGAGACGTACAACGGAACGACGACGAACTACGCCTACGATACGTCCGGCCTGACGAGCCAGCTCATGACCCTGAGCGGCGGCGCAATTGACACCTGGACGTACGACGCGGCGGGGAAGGTGACCGACCACTACCCGTACGGCGCCGGAAAATACCCGTACGCCCAGTATACGTACGATGCCCGGGGGAGGCTCAATCATGTAACCGCCTGGGACGAGCCAATCTGTTGCACCGCGATAGTCACCGACGACAGCCAGCGGAGCTACGATGGCTGGGGCCACCTCTGGCAGACGAACACCGGGGCGAGCCTCTCGAACTGGAACCAGAACTACTATGACATCTTTGGGCGGCTCATCGAGGAGTACGCATACACGGGTGCCTCGCTGAACAACTACCCCCAGTACGACCTCACCGACCACGTCTACTTGGGCGAAGGCGCCGGCGAAGTGGGACGCGTCATTCGGTACTACGAGGTCACCTGCGGGAGTTGCGGCTACAGCCTCGTCGACGACGACATCGAATACGTCCACGAGGACTATCGCCACGGCCCCTTCGCCATCGAGAGCAAGGCGTCGAATGGCCTCGCCTGGGAGGTTGAGGAGAACCCCTTCGGCGAGTTCATGAGGACCGGCGCTCAGAACGGCCCCGCGTTACCAGGGCCTGACGGCAAGATCGGCACCTCTGACGATTTGCCGGCCATCATTCCGAACGTCATCGCGAGCATGAAGAGCCGGCTGACCGAGGTGGACGGTGTGCTGACGACGCAAACGGGAACAGAAAGCATGTTCCCGAACTATGGAGGCCGCAGCGGCACCCCACTTTCGGGTCAACTTTTCGACCCAGGAGGCGGATCGGCCTACCATCCGAACGCAATGCCGACGACGACGAGCTCGGCACCCTGGGTGGCGGTCAGTCGCCGGGAATGGGCGGTGACTTCAGCTCGAACGGTGGGGTGGGAAGCGCCTCGTGGATGCATGGCGTAATGCGCGGCAATGGCTCGAACGGCCTGGGGGGTGTCTGGTCGTCGGTGCCCGGAATTGCAAACGCCATGACGGGAGGTGCCGCCGGTATGGAGGCCGTGTACAACGGCAACAACCGGCGCGGCCAGGCTGAGGACGGTGGTGGCAACGACGATCCATTGGGACTTGGATCGTTGCAGTGTGATATGTGTCAGTCTGATTCCAGTCAAGGCAGTGGCGCGACACAAGGCAGCCAATCGGATGGCTCGGCGCCGGATTCTGCGACAAGTGGTGGCTCGCCTGGGCCGGCAGAACAGCTCGCGCCTTGGGCACAGGCGGTATCCGATTTCCTTACGTCCGGGGGAACAGTCGGGGGAATGAGTTTCATCCCTGCGGGCAAGGGTTATCCTGGCCTAACGGTTGGGAACGCCCCCCCGATTTCGCCCGATACCTCTGCGCTTCCAAGTGGGTGGGGGCCAAAAGGTTTCAACTCGACGCACCACCCTGTTGGTCAGGAGCCTGGTCCAGACGATACGACGCCGCAGGAGGGATCGTTGTTCATCGTCTTTCCCCCGGTGCTGAACCTCATGCCCGGCGACAACTTCGAGGTTCGAGGAGGAAGCGGCGCTGCATTTGTGTGGCTTCCGGGCCAGCTCTGCGAGCCGGGAGACGACCTCGCCGCAGGAACTGGCGCAAGCGCGCAGGCCGCCGATGCCTGGCATGCTGGCCAAGGTGGTGATCCGTGAGTTGCCTTAAGGCGAGGCGGTATCGTTCTGCCGAACCGCCCTCATGATGCGGTCGCCCGCGGTGACGACGATCGCGAGGTCGTCAGAAGCCGCCCGGCCGCGGGGGAGCGGGCTTGAGGTTTGGACCCATGCATGAGTGCTTAAGGAGCTGAGGCGGCGGATATGCTGAGGATTCTGGGTCTGCCACGAGAGATCTTCCAGCCGCGCATCTGGTCGAGAACGGAGGGGGAGCGACGCCAGTTGGGATCGGTGTAGTAGTTGAAGAT
>DAIDHB010000312.1 GCA_027452145.1 Planctomycetales bacterium | reverse complement strand
CGTCGAGCGGCAGCGCCTGGTCGAGGGCCGCGCGCACCGCCCCGGCGATCTGCTTGCATTCGCCGAAATCGTTGGCGCCCTGCGGCCGGCTCCAGACCTCGATCTTGGCGGCAATCTCGGTGACGTCGCTGGCCTGGTTGGTCTGGCCGATCAGCTGGTCCTCGCCGATCGTCACATAGGGGAAGGCGGCGGTGTCCACCGCGCCCGTCGGATCCTTGGGAACCCCGTCATAGACGCGCGGCGCGCCGCCGAAGGCCGTCGCCATGTCCGCTGAGGCCGTCAGGGCGGCGAAGATCCCCGCCTGCAGGGCATAGGCCGGATCGCGGATCATGCGGCCTCGCTGGGTCCCGCGGCGGCGTCGGCCGCCTTCATCGCCGCCTTGAACTCGGCCCGGTAGCGGGCGCGGAAGGTGCGCTTCATTTCCCGGTAAAGCGGGAAGAAAAAGGCGTTCGCCGGGACGTGGGTGGCGCCGTCCATGTGGCCGAACTCCAGGTGCGCGGCATAGGGCGCCTTGGCGTCGCCGATGCTGACCCGCCACGCGCCCGGCCAGGTCCTGTCCGGATAGACCGCGATGGTGTCGACGATGTGGACGTCGTCGTGGTCCTCGTCCGTGGGCGTGACCACTTTCAGCTTCTCCGCGAACTCGCGCGCGTTGGCCTCGCTCACGGCCGCCATGCGCGCCCGCAGCTGGGCGGGCAGTTCGGCCAGGAGGCGCTCGAACCGCGCCAGCCCTCGGACCTCGACCTTCGCCAGGGGATCAGCCATCGGCCACCCCCAGCTCCGCCTGGATGCAGATCCACACGCCGCGCCGGTCGAGATCCTCGACGAAGCGGATCTTGAACACCTGGGCAGGGTTGCGGGCGTTCACCACGCGGTCGTCGGCCGTGATCCCGCGCGTGGCGGAATCGGAGCGGACCCAGATGTCATAGATGATGACCTCCTGGATCTTGTCGGCCTCGACCTCGTCGCCGCCCCGGCGCAGGGGCTTGAGCGGGACGAGCTTGGCCGCGCGGGAGGCGATCAGCGTCTCCCAGCCGCCCAGCGACCCGCCCAGCGCGCTCTGCTGGACGACGCGGCGCTGGACCGTGATCCGGTCGCGCAGATCGCGGACGAAGGGGCCGGCCATGGCGTCAGCGTCAGACGCTCGTTCCGAGCAGGATCAGCGTTCCGGAGGCCGCCAGGCTCGCCGAGGTGTTCAGCAGCTTGACGTTCATCGCCGTGCTGGCGGTGATCGGCCAGCCCGCGCCGGATCCCTTGGTGATGGCGAAGACCTCGCCGGGATCGACCTCGACCGTCTGGGTCACGGCGCCGAAGAAGAGCGGCGCGCCGGCGCTGGCCGGATTGCCGAAGATCACCCCGCCGCCGCCGGCATTGACCTTCAAGATCAGCGCCTTGACGTGCAGGAAATTGACCGCCTCGCCGAACGGGTCGGTCAGGCCGCCGCCGTTGAGCCCCAGGGTCTCGGACGCCGAGGCGGCGAGGCTGAAGCTCTGGGCATAGGCGGTATCCACCTGGCCCGTGCCCGTCCCGGCGGTGAACGCCTCGCCCAGGCTGGTGTTGAGGATCTCCTCGACATTGCCGATCGGGCCGGCGGCCGCAATCAGGCCGGTCATGGCGACCTGGAGGTTGACGTTGGTGCCGGTGATCAGGGCCATGCGGCGCTCCTGGAAAAGGGGGTCAGCGGAAGACCGTCTCGTCCGTGTGCGGCTGCAAGAGCCCCATCACGAACGGCGGCAGGGCGGGCGCCTTGAGGGCGTCGAGGTCGCCGCGCTGCTCGTTGAGCGCGCCGACTGTGATGAGGACGGCCTGGCGCAGGATTTCCGGCGTGTCGGCCGGGTCGGGGCCATAGCCCGCCGTCCAGGCGATCTCGATGGCGTTGGCCGTGCGGTAGGGGATCGGCCAGATGGAGCCGCGCCGCAGCACGATCCGCCCCACCCGGCGCGTCGTGTCGACATAGTATTGCGAGGCGTCGAAGACGGTGGGGTTGTCCTGGTCGTCATAGGTCGTGACCGACTGGACGGAGATCACCGGGCTGGGCTGGAGCTGGATGTTGTTGACGATCAGCCCCCGGCCGTCGCGCGGCCACCAGTTGAGATAGCCGGTATAGGACCGGGTGATCATGGCCCGGTGGGTGTAAGCCTCGACCATCTCCACCGCGACGGCCGTCAGGGCCGCGAGGCGCGCGTCGTAATCGTCGGTGTCGATGGAGAGCTGCGCCTTGACCTCGGCCAGGCTGACCGGGAGCGTCGCCGGCGGCGTGGTGAGGATCGGCCTCATGCGGGGAAGCCTCGCACGGTGATGGACTGGACGAGGGTCTGGCCGGCCGAGGTCGTCGCCGTGGCCGTGACCCGATAGACGCCGCCGAGCGCCACGCCCGACAGGGTCGTGCCCGCGACGGTTCCGGCGATCGTCCCCACGCCCAGGGTCGGCCCCGCCGGCGTGCAAGCCCAGGCGACGGCGTTCACCGTCTCGCCCGCGCCCAGCAGGGCGGCGAAGTCGATGCCGATCGCGGCCGTGTCCGCCGGGTCGAGGGCGACGAAGGGCGCGGAGGCGGTGGTCATCTCATCCGGCCTCCACGACATCGAAAGCGGGCAAGCCGACCCAGGCGAGCATCTGGAGCGTCCAGTCCTCGGTGTGGCCCTGGATGAAGCCCTCGATGGCCGGGGCGGCGAAGGCGAGGCCCGCGCCGCTGGCCGGCGAGCTGCGCAGCATGGGCGCGATGGGCAGCGTGGCGGCGCCGCCGCTGTCCGCCGTCACGGCCGCCGTGGTGCAGTGCAGATTGTTCCGGCCGCGATAGACGACCGAAAAGAAGGTCGCCGCCGGGATCGTCGCTCCGGCCGTGAAGCCGTTGGCCACGAGGCTCGTCCCCAGCTGGCCGCCCCCGTTGACCGCCGGCGCGCCCAGCGCGCCCGTGAAGGGCGGCTGGGGCCAGAGGAAGGCCAGGGTATCGCCATTGGCCCGGGCCGCCAGGCGCAGGGCCAGCAGCTGGCGCGCGGTCTGGGGCCCGAGGGCGGGCATGGACGCGAAGCTGCACCGCCAGCGCGCGCCCAGACGGCCCAGCCGCTGGGCCGGGCCGCCTGTGGGCGACGTGATCATCTGGCCGGGCTCGACCAGGCTGCAGGTGACCTTCCAGGGCGACGGCATGACGACGCCCACGCCCGCATAGGCCACGGCGGCCGTGGCGTAGTCCGCCCAGTCCGGCGCGTCGAAGGTGTAGAGCGTCCCCACGCGCGCCGGCCCGGACCGTCAGGCTCAGCCGACCGTGGTCGTGGTGCTGGCGTTGTGCGCAGAGGCGTCGCCGTCCTTGCAGTCGAAGCCGTAGACCGTGCCCGAAATCAGCGCGGCGTCGGCGACGGCGGTCACCTGGACTTCGAGAAACGCGTAGCCGTTGTTGGCGTCGAACTCATCGCCCCGGACGTTGATCAGATAGTCGGTGTCCGAGGTGTTGGCTCCGGTCTCGCCCAGGGCGGCGAGGCCCACCACGGCGTCGAGCGCCTTGGCGCCGGTCCCGGCGTTATCCTTGGCCTGCATGACCGCGATGTTGACGCTGCCGCCGGCGGTGATCGCGCCGATCGACACGTGGGCCATGAAGTTGGCGAAGTTGGCGGCCGGGATCCAGCCGGAGTTCACGGTCACGCCGGCGGCCACGGACTGCGGCGGGATCACGCCGGCGACGCCGACGCGCTGGGAAGGCTTCAGGGAAGGCCACATGGGCGGGGGTTCCTTGCTCGAAGGGAAGGGGGGCTCGAAAGGGAGGGGGGCGGCCGGCGCCGTCAGACGCCGGCCGGGCTCAGGCCGTCAGGATCAGGCGCGGGTGGCCAGGGTGACGAAGTGGCTCTTGGAGGTCGCGCCCTTGGCGGGGGCGATGGGCTTGGTGAGGTAGGGCATGCCGGCGAACCGGAAGGTCCAGCGGAAGGCGGTGAGGCCCTGGTCGAAGTAGAGGTGCATCGACTCCGCGAACTCGACGCCGCCCTGCTTCACCGCGCCGAAGTAGCCGTCGGGGTTGAAGAGGGTGATGTCGCCCTGGGTTCCCAGGGTCTGGGCGTGCTCGGTGAAGATCACCGGATAGCCCAGGATGAAGCCGTCCCAGGGGCTGGCCTGGAGGCCGGCGTTGATCGGGATCCAGACCGGGTAGTTGCCGATCTGGAGCGGGATCAGCTGGGGCAGCACGTCCTGGTTGACCAGCCAGATCGGCTTCTTGCCGCCGCGCCGCAGGACGTGGGCCAGCATGTTCGAGAGGTTCGAGACGCTGACCGTGGCGGCGACTTGGCCGGCGTCCTTGGCGACCACGATCAGTGAGCCGGAAGACTGCACGCCGGTCGGCTGGCCCGCGCCCGTGCCCCAGAGGATGGAGTCGGAGCTCTTCCACCGGATGGCCCGGCCGGCCTGGACGGTCAGGCGGTTGCGCAGCATGGGCGCGTCGCTGAGGATCTCGTCGGTCGCGGGCACGAAGGCGAACATCTTGTTCAGCGTGATCAAGTCAGCGCCGATCTGGGCTTCGCTCGGCGTGTACTCGCTGGCCTCGGCCGCCCAGTAGGCCTGGACGCCGACGCTTCCCCAGGGGGTGGTGGTGTCCTTGGGCTTGATGATCGCGTTCGAGGCGGTGGGCTCGGGCTCGATCATGCCCAGCAGGTCGACGTCCGACAGGGCGAGGTCCCAGACCTCCTTGCTGTAGTCCGGAGGCACGAGGAAGCCCTCGCCGCCGGCGCCCTGGCCGCTGTTGAAGGTCGCGGGCTGCGCGCCTTCCATCTGAGGACCGTGGAGGCGCGGGTCCGTGCCGTTGCCCAGGGCAGCGTTGCGCACCGACCGGGCGAACTCGGCGATGTGGCGAAAGCCGTGGGTCCGCACCGGATCCGGCTCGTTGACGCGGCCGGCGTCGCCGGCGGCGGCGCGGCCGGCGGCGAAGGCGCGCTCGCGGTCCTGGGTCTTCTCGTCCGCTGCGATCTTGATGGTCAGGGCGTCGCACTCCGCCTCCAGGCCGTCCAGCTCGGCGTTCAGGGCCGTGACCTTGGCGTCGTCCTCGGCCGTGCGGGCAGCCTTGGTTTCGAGCGCCTTCAGCTCGGTCATCTTGGCGCGGCCAGCCGCACGCTTCGCCGCCAGGGCGGCGCGCATTTCCTTCAGGGTCATCGATGTCTCCGGGGGAAGGGGCCGCTGGGTTCACCCCTGGGCGGCCGGGGGTGAGGTCAGAAGCCGCTGAAGGCGGCCGATCGGGTTCGCCGGGTCGTCATCCGCGTGCGCGCGGCGGCGAGGGTCTCGCCCAGCGTCGAGATCTTGTCGGCCATGCCGGCGTCGACGGCCTGCTGGGCGCTGAGGAGGCGCCCTTTGCCGAAGTCGCTGTCCACCTTGGCCTGCGTCACGCGGCGGCCCTGGGCCACGGCGCGGACGAAATCCTTGTGCGCGTCGTCCACCTGGCTTTGCCAGTGGGCCTTGGCTTCGTCCGACAGCGGCTCGAACGGGTGGCCCTCGGCCTTCCAGGGGGTCGAGCGGATGATGGTGGGATCGATGCCCTCGGCCGCCAGGGCCTTGGCGAAGGAGAGGTGCGTCGCGAGGACGCCGATGGAGCCCAGCTCGGCGCTGGGCGAGGCGTGGACCTCGTGCGCCTGGCTGGCGATCCAGTAGGCGGCGCTGGCGCCCAGGCCGTGGACGTGCGCGGTGACCGGCTTGACCGCCCGGGCCCGCGCCACGGCCGCCGCGGCCTCCGGCGTGCCGGTGAGCGTGCCCCCGGGCGAGTCGACGGCCATGACGATGTGGCCGACATCCGGATTGGCGGCGGCGGCGTCCATGCGCTGGCTGAAGTCGTTTAGGCGCGAGGGCCAGAGCGCGCCTTGCAGCCCCACCAGGCCCACGCTGGTGGGCTTTTGCGCCTGGGCGGCCTCGAGGACGGCCGGCGCGCCGGCGTGCAGGGCGCGGCCCTCATCGATGGCCAGGATCAGGGAGCCGCCCTCCAGAGCCAGGAGGCGGAGCAGCGCTTCGAGGTGCATCATGCGGTCAGTCCTGGGGGTCGGAGGGGTCGCCGCCGGGCTTGCCGTCGGTCGCGTCGTCGCCGGACGGCGGCTCGGTCGCCTCGCCGTCGGCCTGGGGCGAGCCGGTCGGGCTCATATTGAGGGGGACGAGATAGCGGTCGCCGTCGGGGCCGATGGTCGGCAGGTTCTCGAACCGGCGCACGTCGTTGGCGCTGAGGAAGCCCCACTGACGGCCCCAGGCGTAGCCCTGATAGCGGCTCTTGAAATCTCCCCGGAGGAGGCCGTTGACGTTGAACTCGACGAAGTATTTGTCGCGGTCGGCCCCGATCAGCAGGGTCTCGCTGGCCGACTGCTCAATCGCCGCCAGCCAGGGGCCGAGGGTGTAGATCACGAACTCGAGGCTCTGCTGCTCGATGTTCGAGAAGGTCGCCTTGTCCATGATCCCGACCATGTGCGGGGGCATCGACCAGATCCGGCAGACGTCGACGTTGGAGGCGCCCTTGCTCTCGACGAACTGCGCCTCGTCGTTCTTGACCTCGACCGGGGTGTACTTCGCGCCGAGGGTCAGCACCCGGTCGCGGTGGCGGTTCTTGCCGTTCGACTGAGCGCGCCAGGTCTCCAGGAACAGGTCGCGCTGTTCGGCGTCGGCGAACTGGCCGGGCACTTCCAGCACGCCGCCGGAGCCGCCGTTTTTGAAGTAAAGGGCGCCAAACTCGCGGATGGCGAGGGCGTAGCCGAGGGTCTCGCGCGAGGTCTCCCACACCGGAAGCCCGACCAGGCCGTCCTCGCGCAGGGGGGCCTTCTTGATGTGCCAGATCTCCTCGTCCGACCAGGTGTCGGTCAGGCCCGAATTGTCCGGACGGGCGAAGGTGTAGAAGACCCGGCCGGAGGCCATCCGCTCGACCCGGCGCAGGCGGCGCGGGTGGATGGGCTCAAGCTGGCCGATGGGATAGCCCGTCTCCGGATCGGGCAGGATCCGCGTATAGGCGTTGCGCCACCACGCCGCGTGGCGGACCTGCTCGTCCCGGAACAGCACCGACGTGAACCCCGGGCACGGCGCGCTGTGCAGAAGGCGATAGAGCGGATGGTCCGGAGCCGGGCGCTTTTCCCGGTCGCCGACCCTCTCGAGAACCATGAGCGGAAGCTGGGCGACCGCGCCCGCCAGGCGCTCCATGACCGCCTGGACCACGTCGTGCTGCTGGCCGGTGCGGTCGGTGACCAGCTGGCCGGCGTTCGAGCCGTGGACCCACTCGCCCCACATGCCGAGCGCGAGGCCCGTGGGCGCGTTGCCCGGCGCCGCGTCGCTCGCCCAGCGCTGGATGGCGCCGCCGAGACCTGCGAGCGCGCGGACGAGCGGGTTTCGCGCCATCAGATCACCATGATCAGGTCACTGGCGCGGTAGACCGGCGGCGGCGGAAGGACCATCTGCGCCACGCCCACGGCCATGGCCAGGGCGACGAGAGGGTCGATGCGCTGCGTGGCCCTGCGCTTGGAAAACCAGCGATTGCCGAAGGCGTCCTCCTCGATCGCCGCGCTCATGGCGGCCGAGACGAACACCGGGTTGCGCCGGATGCGGATCCGGCGGTCGAGGATCAGCTCCTCGAGGAAGTTGAGGCTCCCGGGCATCCAGAGGCCTTGCGGGGGCTCGACGCCCTGGCGCCGGGCCGCCTCGACGATCTCGTCCGGGACCTTGGCGCGGCGGCGTCCGCCCTGTGGATGCTCCCACTCCGGGATCTTCACCCCGGCCGCGTCCAGCTCCTCGGCGAATTTCGAATAGGCATAGCGGTCATAGCCGAGGCCCCGCACCTGGTGGTCCTGGGCCAGCTGGGCCAGCCACGCGGCGATGAAGTCGAAGCGCACCCGGGTCCCGGGCGGCGCCCGCAAAAATCCTTGCTCGACCCAGACGTCATAAGGCGCCTGGTCGGCCGCGGTCTTGTCCTGGACCTTGTCGCCCGGGATCCAGGCCTCGATCCAGGCGTCATAGGTGGGCAGCATGACCTTGCGGCCATCCTCGCCCTCGCGCTCCACCTGGCCCGTCTCCACCACCACGCCGGCGGCGCTCAGATCCTGCGTCCCCGACAGGTCGAGGCCGAGGTTCAGCGTCTTGTCCGCGTGTTCGGTCGCGGGGTCGAACTCGGCGAGGACCGCGTCGAGGGCCTCGCGGCTGATCCAGGCCTGGTCCGCGTCGGTCCACCGGCAAAAGTGCAGCCGCAGAATGCCGTTTGCCTTGCCGGGCATCGCCTTGGCCTGGCGCACGACGCCGGCGAGGTACTCCTCGGTCAGGATCGTGCCCAGCAGGGGGTTGGCCTTGGCCCAGCAGCGCGGATCCTCGAAAGGGTCGTCGTCCTTGTCGAGCGCGGCCACCCAGCTGAAGGTCTCGTCGTCGATCGGCTCGCCCACATAAGTGAAGGCGTCGTCCGGCGTGCGCGTCCCGGCCGCGACCCGCACCGCGTGCTCGTGCTCCTCCCAGCAGATCGAATGCCGGTCGTGCCCGCTGTTGGTGATCATCAGGAGGAGCGGCTGGCGGCGGAACTTGAAGCCCCGCTCCAGCATCTCCATGACGTCGCGGTTGGGGTGTTCGTGCACCTCATCGCAGAGCGCGAAGTGCGGCCGCGGCCCCGATCCGGTCTTGCCCGCGTCCTTGCTGATCGGCCGGAAAAAGCCGCCGGTCGAATGGTTGGCGATGTTGTATTCGCGGCCGATTCCGCCGCTGAATTGCAGTCTCTTGGCCAGGGCCGGCGCTTTGCGGACCATCTTCACCGCGTCGGCGAACAGGATCCCGGCCTGATCCTTTTTGGCGCCGGCGGCGTAGATCTGCGCCCCCGCCTCGCCGTCCGCCGTCAGGCCATAAAGCCCCACGCCGCCCGCGAAGGGGCTCTTGCCGTTGCCCTTCCCCTCCTCGATGTAGGCCCGCCGGAACCGGCGCGAGCCGTCCGCGCGCTTCCACCCGAAGAGCGAGCCCAGTTTGAACGCCTGGCTGGGATGCAGGAGGAACGGCTGGGCCTCGAACTGGCCCTCCGACAGCTTCAACACCCCCTCAAAGAACCGCCAGACGTGCTCGGCCGCGGCGAGGTCATAGGTCAGACCGCGCGCCGACCCATGCGCCAGGTCGTCCAGGTGCCGGCGGCAGGCGTTCCGCACATGCGGGCCCGCCACCACGCGCCCCTCCGCCACGTCGATCGCGAACCGCGTCGTCCGGTCGCGCGGATCGACCTCAGTTGGGCCGATTGAAGAAGGCGTCGTCCGGATCGTCCTCGTCGCCATCCGGCCCCGCCACCTTCGACCTGTCCGCCGGCGTCATTCCCAGCGCGCCGAGGCACCGGCGCAGCTCCTGCAGCTCCTTGAGCTCGATCTCGCGCTCCGGATCGAGGATCTTGGCCCGCAGGCTCGCCGCCAGCTCGACCACCAGGCGGTCCGCCTCGGTCAGCCACGACGCTTCGGCCCTGAACCGCTCGAACGCGCGCCGCTCATAAGTCGTCAGGTGCGCCGACGGCCCTCCCAGCGGCGTCAGCCCCTTCGGCCCGCCCCTCCCCTTGAATCGCCCCGGATTCTTGACCGCGGCCCCGCTCGCCCGCGCCTTCGCCGCCGGCAATCGTGGTCTCGCCACCCGGTTCCCCCCAAAAAATCCGAATTGTGGACGTGTTCAGTTTTCGGCGGCCCCGGTGTTCGAGCGGAAAGTCGGAGGGATTGAAGCCCCCCCTACCGGTTGAGGCCCCGGCGCGGCGCCCGGTCAGTGCGACCGCGCGGTGAGCGATTGGCGCGGTGGGTCGGACTGAGAGGGTAACCATCCGGGTCGACCGCACAGCCCATGCCGCGGTTCTCGTCCTTCTGGATCGGGCCGTCGTGGCAGTCCTTGCAGACCGACTCGAGATTCGACGGGTCGAAGAAGAGGTCCCGGTCGCCTTTGTGCGGCCGGCGGTGGTTGACGACGGTCGCCTGGACCAGACGGGCGGGGTGGCGAGAGCAGAACGGATGCGCCGCGAGTTGGGCCCTCCGGAGGGCCTTCCATTGGGGGGTCTGGTAGAGCGCGCGCCAGGCGCGGGCTTCGGGCGAGCGGCGGTCGGTCACGCTTTCGAGCTGTTGAGCGCGATCGTCGACCAGGCGTCGTTGACGGTCCGGCGGTGACGCACGCGGACGTAGCGCTTTGAGCCGATCGGTCTGATCGACTCGCGGATCGCGGTCATGGCGCGGATCCAGCGCTCGTCGGTGATGTCATACTTGAGCAGCCCGAGCAGGCGACCGCGGTTGATCTGGCCTTCTTTGTCAGTGTTGAAGGCGTCGAGCGCGATCTTGGCCAGCTCGGCCCGCGCGCCGACCAACCAGTCGGCGACACAGTCGGCGACCAGCTGCTGAGCGACCTGAAGCTCGGGGCCGAAGGTGATCAGGTCGTTGACCTGAACGAGCACCTGGACGCAGCCGTCGAAGGTCGACAGCGAGATATTGCCCTTCTGGCCGCCGGCGGTGACCTGGAACCGGTCGGCGAGCACCTCGCGGAAGGCGTCGATCTCGCCATAGGCCCAGCGATTGAAGTCAGCGATCGCGGCGTTCAGCGCTTCAGCGCGGTCGCGGATCCGGCGGACCACGTCGTCCTGCAGCCGGTCGGTCTCGCGGATCAGAGGCTCCGGCGTCAGACCGCCCTGCGCGTTCGGCCAGTAGACTTGGCCGGCGAGCTTCACCGTGTTCGGCGCGCCAGACGGTGCTTGGCTCTCGCCGCTCTTGTCCTCGGGCGATGCGGGCGAGTTCCCGGAGCTGGGCGATGACGTCGGACTTCTCGCCATGGAATCGCTCCGGCTGCCGGTGGAGATAGTGGTCGATCCGCTCGACCTGTAGCGCCAGGCGCTCGAGGCGAAGCGCGAGTTCGATGTCGGTCACAGCCCGACCTTGCCGGCGGCGTTGCGGCGAAACGCGTCGGCTTCGCGCACATAGATCGCCACGGTCTCGGCCTTGCGGTGACGGGTCTGCTTCATGATCAGCTCCGTCGCGACGTCGGCCTCCGCGGCCGTGGTCACGAAGCCCGCGCGAAGCGAGTGACCGCTGAACAGGGCCGGATCGAGATCCGCGCGCTCGGCCGCGCGCTTGACGATCTCGGCGACGGCTTCGGGTCGCAGGCGGCGCGCCTCGAGACGCCCGTGACGGCTGATCGGCCGGAAGATCGGCCCGCTCGAGATGGCCGCCAGATCGAGCCAGGCGCGCAGCGCGGCGACGGGACAGAGCCGCGTCCGGCCGAATGGGATGGCGATCAGCTGGCCGTCGCCGTCCTGGTCGGTCTTGGATCGGCCGAGCCAGATCCGGAGGCCGCCGGCGACGAAGGCGAGGGTGCAGATCGAATCGGACCGCGCGGATCCGGCGAGATCGAGGGCCACCAGCTCGCTGCGGCGGAGCGCGCCGGCGAAGCCGACGAGGAGCAGCGCGCGGTCTCTCACGCCGGTCAGGTCGGTCGGCAGTCGAGACACGACCCGCTTCAGATCGCGCAGGGTCAGCGGCCGGACCTGGCGCGGAGCGCGAGCCCGATCGCGGCGCATTCCGGCGGCGGCCCGATCCAGTCGGCCGCTTGAAGGCGGCGGAAGGTCGTGGTGCAGGTGGACCGCGCGGATCGCGGCCTGAATCTGGGTGAGTGTCGAAACCGACGCGCCGGCGGCGCGGTCGGCGAGATAGAGCATCACGACATCGCCGGACGCCGGCAGCGCGACGGCGCCGCGCGCCTCGCACCAGGCGACGAACCGCCGCCACTGAGACTCGTAGGCTCGCCGCGTGGAGGCGCTGAGCGCCTCGTCCGCGTAGCGGGCCGCCTGTGCGGCGAGCCTTGCGACCTCGTCGGCGGCCGTCGCGGCGGGAACGAGATCGCGCGCCGACCCGTCCGGGCGTTCCTCGGGGTCGGGCATCGAATGGACCTGGGGGCGGCGATCAGCCGCCGACGATCAGCTGAGAGGCGACGACGACGCCGGCGACGATGGCTGCGGCGAACGCGCCGAGAACCAGGGCGCCGAGGGCCATGATCGCGAAGTCCGCGCGATCGCGCGGCGGTCTGGAGGGCGTCATGTCGGCCTCGCCTTTTCGTCGCGAAAACAGCGGCTTAAGGGCTGATCAGCGCTCGCGGTCTGACCTCTGATAAGGGAAATTAACGGGGGTCAGGATCACGCCGCCTGGGCGACCAGGTCAGCGCCGTCCCCATCGCGGGAGGACGTCGCGGCTGCGGTCGAATCGTTCGTGGGCGCGGCCGGCTTGAGCCTCGCGTAGCCGCTCGCCGTGATCTCGCAGCCATGCCGATCGGCGAGCCGCTCGAGCACGCCAGGCGCCAGGATCCGCAGCGTCTCGCGGATCCGGCCCGGGATCCTGGTCCGGCGCATCAAGCATTGATCGGCCTTGGCGAGATTCCGCATGACGCGGCGATTGAACGGGGCGCGCACAGAGGCTCCTCCCGGGCGGAATTGCTGTTGGGGATGGGGTCGGCGTGCAGCGAGGGAAGACCCGCGGCGCGGCGCCGCAGGTCGACGATCTCAGCCTCGGCCGGTCCGCGCCGGTGGATCACCAGCGCGGCGAACATGACGATCATCGCGATCTCGCGGCATGTCGCGCCCGACCGCGATCTCGGCGGCCGGTTCGCGCGCGGCGCGCTCGTCGTGATCCTCCGGCAGACGCACGCCGTGGGCGCGCGCCAGCTCGACGACCTTGCTCTTCAGCGCAGGTGTCATGCGAATCTCACGAGGGCATGAAAAAGCCCCGCGAGCCAAGCCGGCGGGGCTGATCGTCCCCGCGTCAGGTGCCGAAAGGCGCACCGCTGGGGAATACGTATTTGTCTGCGATTTTTAGTTCGCGGATGCAAGGGAAATCGTCAGGCGCGGCGTAACGTGCGGGCCCATCAACTCCTCATCGGCTGACCTCGTAGCCGTGCGCCCTCAACGCGGCGAGGAGGCGTTCCATCGGGATTTCGTGCGTGCCGACGCGCAAGGTCAGCCCATTGCCGTCGATCGCAACTCGGGGCGGACGGCCAGAGCGGCGGCGCGCCCGGGAATTGGACATCCGCCGCAGCGTCAGCTCCTGTTCTGCGGGTGTGAGGATTCGACCGTCGCGGATCACGCGCGCCGCCTCGGTCCACGTCAGGTCGGCCAGAGACCGGGAAACGACAGCACCGTCCGGGGCACGGACGGCGATCGGCTCCCCGGCCGTGAGGCGGCGTTGTTCCTGGATCGGGAGCTGGGCTACCGCATCCAGGGTACGGATTCGCCCGGCCAGAAGCGCGACGGTTTCTGGGGCGATCCGGCCACCGGCGACGCCAGGCATGTAGGAGCGCAGGGTAAACTGATACTGGCTCAGGTCCACGCCCCGACCCCCTGAAACCCCACCTCGCGCCAGTGGCGGACGAGCTGGTCGAGGCCGACGATGAGGACGGTTTCGGCGGCTTCGGCCTCGCGCTGGATGGGCGATATCTCGCGCGGGTGCAGGCCGCGGCCGCAGACCAGGCCGAGGACGCCGATCATCTGCTGATGCCAGTTCAGCGCCTGGTGCGCGTCGGCCAGGCGCCAGCGGCATTCCGCCACCCAGGCCGGACCCGCCAGGGCGTCGGGCGGCAGGCCGGATGAGGCGCCTCCGCGCGGGCGGATCTCGAGGAAGCTCCGGATCGATGCGCCGTCCGGAAGGGCGGCGGTCCGCTCGATCGCGCCATAGGTGCGCGCCGCCCAGACCTGGCGCGCCGTCAGGCGCCCCTTGGCGCGCAGGCGGGTCACCCCGTCCTCGTGCGCCACGTGCGATCCGGCGCCGGCGGCGCGATTGGAACTGGCGGCCTGGGCGGTCGGCGTCCCGGCGGCCGGCCCATCCGGCGCCCGGGCGAGCGCGCTGCGCGCCAGACTGACCGTGCGTTGCCGCCGCCGCCGTCGCCGATCCGCCACGCTCGCCATGCTGGCCCTCCACCCTCCGCTTAGATAGCTGATTTGCCGCGATTTTCCACGCTGGCGGTTGACGGCCCGGGCGCCCGCGCCACCCTCCTCCTCGGAGAGCCTCCGCGGCCGTGAGGCCGCGGCCCCCGCTCGCGGTTCGCGACGAGGGCGGCCGGATCGGCCCCGATCGGGCGCTCGGTGCCCGGAAATATGGGGTCCGGCGTCAGCCGGACGCCGCTCATCCCAGGGAAATGTGGTCGCGCGGCCAGCGCGACGCCGATTTAAATCACTCCACCCGGGAATCTGACCTTTTGGACGACTCGCGTTCCGCCACGAGGCGGCCGAGGGCGTCCACGGCCTGCCCCACGGGCGATTCGCC
>DAIDHB010000311.1 GCA_027452145.1 Planctomycetales bacterium | reverse complement strand
CGGCGGCAGCGAGGCCGCCTTCCGCTACTACTGGTTGCTGACATGGCTCTGGGGCGGGGTCGGCATGCTGGTCCTGGGCCGGCACCTCGGCGCCCCGGTTTGGGGCGGCTTCGCAGTGGCCCTGGGATTCGTGTTCTCCGGTTTTTTCACCGGTCATGCCGAGCATACATCGTGGATCGAGGGATATGCCTTTCTCCCGTGGATCATCCGATACTGGGATCTGGCCCTCCGGCGGGACGGCTACCGTGCGGCGATCGTGGCCGGCGCCCTCTGGGGGTTGTCGGCCCTGGCGTCCCACCCGGGCATGATCCTGATCAACGGCGGCCTGGTCGCGCTCTGGCTGGCGGGCCGCCTGCTCGCTCCCGGAATCGACTGTAGCCCCGGCGAGCCCTCGAGCGGGGCCGTCGGCGAGCGGCGGCCGCTCCTTCGGCGGGGCGTGAAGGCCCTCGCGATATTCGGCCTCGTCGGCGGCGTCATCATGTCGCCGACCTACAAGGCGTTCCTCGTCGACGGCCGGGGGTATAGCGATCGCTCGGGCCCGGTGACTCGCGAGTTGGCCCTCACCTACAACGCGCTCCACCCGAGCGCGCTCATGACGATGGCCAGCCCCTACGCACCGCTGTCGAAGAACTTCTCGTTCGAGCGGAACTACTTCCCCGGCACGGACCCCTCCTCGATCGGCCTGTACACGGGCGCGGCGGTGGCGTGGCTGGCGCTCGCGGCCGTGCTCATCCGGCCCGGTTCGGCGTGGCGGTGGTGGCTGGTCGGGCTGGCGGTTCTGTACCTGGCGGCCGCCATGGGCTCGGCCCTGCCGCTGCGCGGCTGGCTCTACGACTACCTGCCGCCGACGCGCTTCCTGCGGCACGCGACCAGCTTCCGGGGTGCGGCCCTGTTCCTCCTCGCGGTCCTCGCGCTGCACGCCAGCCGCGACCTGGACGGAGTGTTCCGTTCCCGCACGCCGTCCGGGTCCGCGACAGTCGGCCGCGGGGTCCGAGCGGCCTTCGCGCTGGCGGCGCTGATGGTCGTGGCCTTCGCCGTGGTCTCCTATTATCGCACGGTCGTGAGGCGGGCGACTCCGCAGTGGCCGGATCGCCTGCTGGCCGACGTCCATTTCGCCGTCTCCTGGTTCGGGGTGGCGGCGATCGCCGTGTTCCTGGCCCTTCGCCCCCGTGGCGCGGCCGCGTCGGCCGCCCTCCTCGCGCTGGCGGCGCTCGCGGCCGGCGATGCTGTGATGACCGCGCGAATCAGCCGGCATACCGTCTATACCGAAGAGAAGGAGTACCTCGACACCTGGCACGCGCTCGACGCCCGGCATGTGGGGGATCTCCACCTCACGGGCCGGGGGCTCGGCCGGAAGCTCAACAGCGGGATGCGGCTCTTCGACAACCGGAACCTCTTCGATAAGACGCCGACGCTCAATACGTACTCCGCCTACGTGAACCGCTTCCACGACGCCTTTTGCAAGGAGCCTGGCCTCGTCGAGGCGGCCACGGCGCCGGATCGGATCTGGTTCGCTCCGGCGTCGAGCGTGCCGGACGTGCACCTCTCCGCGGCGACCTTCGACGCGTTCGTCCGTCGCTCGCGCGAGGTAGGCTCGATGCCGATGGTGATCCACCGTCGATCGTCGATGCTCGCGCCTGTCCCCGAGGGCCAACGCGGGGCGAACGATGCCGGCGAGGTGCAGCGGATCGCCCAGTTGCCCCCGGCGCGGAAGGTCCCGATCCGGCTGGGGCTGTACGATCCCGATCTCCTGGCCTTCCGCGTCGAGGTGCCGGAGGCCGGTTATCTGCTGGTCACGGATCGCTGGGCCCGATCGTGGGAGGCGACTGTCGACGGCGTGGCGGCCCGGGTGCTCGGGGGCAACTTCATCTTCCGGGCCATCCAGCTCGCCCCCGGCGCCCACCGGGTGATCTTCCGCTATCGCCCCCCCTGGTATCCCGGGCTCATGTATCTGAGCTGGTGTACCCTCGCGACGATCGTTTCGTGGCCCCTGGCCGCGAGGTGGCTCCGGCGCCGGCGTGCGTCGCGACGAGGATCATCACTGGCGACCGCCTCGATCCTCCGAGGCCATCAGCGCCAACTCGGTGTCGCTTCGCGGGTCTAAATAGGTCCACGCAAGGGGCTCACTTCGACGTCGAAGAACCTGGCGGACGGCATCGTCCGAATGGGCGAGATGGCCGGGCGGGCCCGCGCGGGCGGCCCTGACCGAGAACGGCCGTGGTCTTCCGGGGAATTCCGGCCTCCCCGGATTCGGGCGCGATGATCGCTGCTCCGGGGCCTCAGCCGCGGAGCACGGACCTCCTCGCCTCGGCGGCCATGCGGGCCGTGCCCCTCAGGAGGCGGTAGACGCGAGGGAGACGCGCGAGCCGGTTCGCCACCTTGTTGACGGCCCGGAATCGGAAGTGACTGAAATACTCGCGTGTGAGGTTCAACTCGTCCCTGAGGGATGATAGCTCGTTCACCAGTCGCCTGGACTCCTCGGCCTGGGCGTGTAACTGCTCGCGGGCGGCCTCGAGCTGGGCCTGCGTGGCATGGCACTGGTCGTGCGCGACGTGCAACTGCTGGTGGACGGCCTCAAGTTGGCCCTGGAGCTCGCGCTTCTGCGCCGAGACCTGGGACAGCTCGTCGATGTGTTCGCGGGCGGCGTTGAACTGGGCCTGGGTGACGTGGCACTGCTCGTGCGCGAGGTGCAACTGCTGGCGGGCGTCCTCGAGTTGGCCCTGGAGCTGGCGCTTGTGCGCCGAGACCTCGGACAGCTCGTCGAGGTGGTCTCCCAGGTTCTGGAAGTACCCGCGGATGCGATCCGCCTCGTCTCCGGCCGCCTCGAGGATCGGTCGGAGTCCTTCGGGGACGGACTCCCCGACGGCCAGGACGCCCAGCCCGTATGAGTGATAGAACTCGAAGTGCGGGTATTTCTGCTTGATCTCGTCCCAGAACCGCCAGACGCCGAAGGTCTCCCGGTCCCGCACGTCGATGTCGTGGAACAGGATCACTCCGCGGTCGCTCAGCTTGGGCAGCCACGTCTGAAAGTCATGACTGACGGCATCGTAAGTGTGGTATCCGTCGATATGCAGGAGGTCGATGCTGCCGTCCTGGAACCGCGGCAGGGCGTCGTCGAAGGGGGACTGGATCAGCTCGGAGAAGAGGGTGTATTCCTTGTCGTGGTGGGCCTTCAGGTCGGCCAGGACCTCGGGGCCGTAGAAGCTCGCGTGCGGGTCGCCTTGCCAGGTGTCCACGGCGAAACACCGCGTGTCGAGCCGCATCTCCTTTACGGCCTGGCAGAAGGCGCAGTAGGAGACCCCCCAGTGGCTCCCGAGCTCGACGAAGACCCGGGGGCGGGTCATCGCGATCACGGACATCGCGAATGGGACATGACCGCTCCAGGCCGTCAGCACGCCGCGTCGCTTCGGGGCCCGCGTGCCGATGGGGAACTCGATCGGGTTGAAGGCGGAGGACCGGTGATGCAGCCTGAGGGATCGGCCGTCCTCGTGCACCTCGAGCCGCTCAGCAGCCTGTCCCATTCATTCGCTCCTGTGTGAGATCCGGTGTGGGGCGGAGAGGGCCGTCTGGTCTGCTCCTAGAGGACCGGTCCCGTGGGAGGGGGTCGCTCGCCGGGCTGTCGGCCCGAGCCCCATGCGGCCACTCCCTCGACGTCATCTCGCCCCCCGCGTTCAAAGAGCCAGAGTGGCGGGAGAGCGGGGCCTCCGAGCAGGCGACACGTGAGGATTTGGCACCGCCCTTGCGGTGAAGCGGGGTGGTTATAGCGCCGGGTCGAATTGTTGTCAAGTGTGATCGACCTGGCAGACGGCGCGACGGCGCGATCCGGAAGCGGGCGTTCCACCGGGGCCTCTCGGGCGTCCCGCCGCGGCCGCGGGGCCGCGGGGGCCGTCGCCGAATCTGCATTGACACCACCCATCGTCTGGGCTACGTTTCCGCCGGACGAGGCGGAGCTTCCCCTCGGCTTGCTCACCGTGGGCCTCTCCCACACCACGGGACGGAATACACGGATGTGTCCGTCGCGCGTCCGGGGCCCAGAGATCACTTCTCTCGTAGCGAAGAGCGAAAGCGAGGTCGACCGTGCATCCCGACTCGAAGGTCGCGTCCCCGCGCGCCCTGGTCCTGATCCCGGGGTCGATGAATTACTTCTACAACCAGAGCGGCCGCCGGATTGCCGAGGCGCTCGGGGCGCTGGGCTTCGGCGTCGAGGTGACGACGCTGGATGCCAGCCGTGGGGAGCCTTACGACCTGTGCGTGCTCTCCAATATCTCGGAGATCCTCCACTCGCACGGCGATTTCGAGCAGCGGATGGCGCGGATCGTCGACATCCGCGGCCGCTGCCGGGCCATGCTGAGCCTGGGGATCGATTGCGTATCGACGGAGTGGTATCACCGCATCCGGGATTACAGCATCCGCGCGGGAGCGGACCGGATCGCCGACCTCGGGCTGTTCGACCAGAGCCCGTTCCTCCAGCCGGAGCATCGGGCCAATTACCGGCTGGTGTTCTCGGGGCTGACGCCGTCGGAGGCGCGGGTGCTGGAGTCGCTGCCCGACGACGATCCCGGGCGGACCATACCCTGGACGTTCATCGGCTCGTCGACGCCGCATCGCGTCGCGCTGGTCGACCACCTGGTCCAGTGGGTCGACCCGCGAGGCTTCGTCTACATGCCTCCCGCGTCGCCGTGCACCGAGAAGGGCTCGCCGCACCTGAATCAGCAGCAGTTCGAGCGTGTCCTGTCGAAGACCCGGTATCAGATCTGGTGTTCGGGGCACTCGTACTTCTACATGGAGACGGAGCGGTTCCGCACATCGCTGCTGACCGGGGGCGTGCCGATCAAGATCATGGAGTCGCGGGCCGAGATCCCCGCATCGGTCCCGCTCGACTACCTGATGATCGAACGGGCCGAGGTCGCCGAGCGGCTGGCGAGTCACTCCTACGCGGCGCTTTTGCGCCGATTCCGGGACGACTGGAGGCGATTCCCCATGCTGCACCAGGAGCTGGCGAGGGTGCTGGGCGAGCTGGGGATTCGCGCGGGCGACGCGGGGTCGCGGGCCGCCTGAGCGACCGACGGCGCCGGCCGGGCGACTGGCCCCCTGCGGGACGATCGGGGCCGGAAGTCGCCCGAGCATGACGATTGTGTCGGTTTTGAAGGAAATTCACGCCGGGCGGGACTCGTGCCGATAAACAGGGATGACGCGGTCGTTTCGAGGATCGGCGGCGCGGGTCGGTCGTCGGGTCGGGTCGGAGGAGGCGGATGGAAGCGATGAAGGCTCAGGCGGGAGTTACGATCGCGATCCCGAACTGGAACCACGAGGTGTTCTTGCCGCGGTCGATCGGATCGGCGCTGCGGGCGCTCGAATTCCTCCGGGCGGAGGGCCGGCCCGGCGAGGTGCTGGTGATCGACGAGGCCTCGCGCGACGGGTCGTCGACGCTGCTGCGCCAGCTCGAGGCGCTCTATTACAAGGACGGCCTGCGGTGCCTGAACTTCGGGTCCACGGAGAATATCGCGTCGACCCGGAACGCAGCGGCGGAGCACGCCCGGTATCGCTATCTCGCGTTCGTCGACGCCGACAACGAATTGATCCCGGAGAACCTCGGCCTGTTCGTGAGGACGCTGGAGCAGACCCGCGCGGCGGCCGCCTACGGCAACCTGCTGATCCGCTCCACCACGGCCGATTACGCCCATTACATGCATAGCTGCGAGAGTATACAGAAGCGGCTCTTCCGAGGGGGGAACTACGTCGACATGTGCTCGGTCTGGGACCGGTTCCAGATCCATGACTCCGGCGGCTTCGACCCGTCTCTGTCGTTCCTCGAGGACTACGAGATGTGGCTGCACCTGGCGACCATCGGCCGCCGGATCGTCTTCGTCCCCGCGGTCCTCGGCTATTACTACCTCCTGCCGACCGCCTCGTCGACCGACCACTCGCGGCAGGACGCCGTCGAATCGCGCCTCCTGCGGGTCTTCAATCAGGCGAAGGTCCGCGAATTGCTGCCGCTGAACACCCACCACCTCCGCTATCATCCTGATTTAGGATATGTTTGATTCTACTTAAGTGTCGTGTCCCGGCATTCCCCGTCCCGGGGGTTAGATCGGCTCCGCCCCGGGGAAAGTCCCGGCGGCCGATGGGGCGCGATCGGAGCGAGGAGAGCGAGTTCATGAATTCGACGATGGCGGAGCGCCGGCGACCCCTGCCGTCGATTGCGACGGTCTACGGGGCGATCGAGGAGTACTGGGAAGAATCCCGGCCGATCGGGTCGCCGGACGGGGGGCCGAACGAGGTGCTGGACCCCCTGGACGCGTTCCTCGTCCATCGGCTGCTCGAGCTGGTACCCGGGCAGCCGGTGCTGATCGACGCGGCGATGGTCGCGACCGGCGGGGCGAGCAGCGTGATCGGGATGCACCACCCGCGGGCGGTCGATGTGTGGGCGGTGGTCGACGCCGAGTCGCTGCCTTCGCGGCGGTCGCTGGAGTCGTTGCAGCGGCATTCGGGCCGCCGGGGCTTCGCGCCGGGGGCGTCGTTGAGGCCCGTCGATCGGTCGGAGCTGCTCGAGGGTCTGGCCGGGCAGCCGGGGGCGATCGTCCTCGCGGATGCCCGGGGCGGCGACGCTGCGGGGCTTGCCGAGGACATCGGCCGGTGGCTCGACGCCCGGCCGGATGCCCTGGTGCTGGTGCTCGGGCTCGGGCGAGTCGGGGACTGCCCCGCGGTCGGTTCCCTGCTCTCGCTGTGTTCCGCGGGGTCGGGCAGGCGGTTCCGGCTGTTGAGAGAGCTGAGCGAGGTGCTCATGGGCAGCGGCCTGGGCCTTGTCGCCCGCGAGGACCACTCCGACGTCGACGTGGCCCTGATGCGCCTGGAGCAGCTCTATACCGGCAATCACCGATATCTGAACCTGCTCTGGCGGGCCAACCACGCGGCGCTGCGAGAGGCGCGGATCGACGCCGACGTCCTGCGAGGCAACCTGACTTTCGGCGCCATCTCGGAGGAGATCGAGGGCCTGAAGCGGGCACTCCGCGAGGCAAATGAGCGAGCGGATCGGGCGGCTCGGTCGAACTGGCCGGCGCCGGCGCCCGTCGAGGCGACGGCACCCGCGAGCCCACTGACGCTGCTGCGCCAGAGGCTCTCGCCGACTCCGGTTGGGAATGCCTGGCGGCTGGCCAAGCATGCGCGGGTCAAGCTGTCGCCCACGCCGGTAGGCCGGGTCTATCGTTTGTCCAAGAGGGTAGCCCTCGCATGCGTCGCCCGGGGCCGCTGAGGCCGCCGGCGCGGGATGACGACCCGAGTAGCGAGGAGCCTGCCCGATGATCTCGAACACAGCCGCCCTGAAGGTCGCCGCCGGGCCCGACGCGAGCGTCCTCCGCCTGCACGAGGAGGAGGACCCTGCGATCGAGGCCCCTCGGGCCGGGTCGCTGGTCCGCGAGGATCCCCGTGCGATCGGCATCTGGGGCCGGGTGCTCGACGAGTTCCTCAATCGCGCGGCCGCGCGTCGCCTCGAGCACTACCAGGCGTGCCACGGCGGATACCGCTGGAAGCCGAGCCTGGCCCTGGTCCTGCCGGCGGAATTCACGCCGGATCGCCCGGCCCACCTCAGGGACCTTGCGGCGGCGCTTGAGGTGCTCGCGTCCGTGATGGACCACTACCGGGTCGACGTCGTGAGCGACAGCCCGGACGCGGCCCGGCTCTTCCGCCGGGTTGTGCCCTACTCTCGGGAGGCGATCGCTGCCTCCACCGGAGCGCTGGTGCTCCTGTCGCGCTCGCTCAACGACGAGGTCGGCGCGATCCGGCCGAGCCGCTACGTGGCGGCCGACCCTTGCGCCCGCCGGATGGATAGCAAGCGGCTCGCCTTCACGGCGGCGGGCGTCGATTGGGCCTCGTGCCCGGTCGAGGAGCACGAGATTGTGAGCGAGGCCCGCGGGTGTATCCGGGTACTCGTCGACGACGACGAGGCCGTGCCGTCGTTCCTCGAGGCCCTGCGGCGGCTGCACGCGGCGGGGCTGACGCTGCGCCTGACCCTGTCGTCGCGGGCGGACGAGGGCTTCACCCGCCGCATCCGCGCCGCCTTCGACCAGGATCCCCGGGTCGAGATCCGCGACCACGAGCCCTGTGGATGCTGCGAGAAGCCCGAGTATCACATCAGCAACGCTCCGATCGCGCTCTTGACGGGGCGGGCGTCGGCGCCGCCGGGATACATCTTCCGGCGGGGAAGGTTCTGGAGGGTGGGCGACGAGCTCCCCCGTCGGACCGACCTGTGCCTGATCCGCGGCGAGGAATCGAACGCCCACGGCCTGCTCGATGCCTGGCTGGGCCGTGGCGCGCCGGGCCGGGAACGGCCGTCGTCGGCGCGGCCCGCCGAATCGATCGAGCCGCTGGTCAGCATCGTCGTGCCCGTGGCGAACGGGACGACCGAGATCGTCCGACTGGCGCACTCGATCTACTTGCAGGATTACCCGTGGCTCGAGGTGGTCTTCGTCTGTAGCGGCAGCCCGCCCGAGACGCTCGAGGCGGTCCGGGCCTCGGAGAATTACCTGATGAAGCGGCGCTATCGCGTCCGCATCATCGAGCTGGCCGCGAGCGGCCCGACGTCCATGTCGCGCGAGATCGGAGTCCGGGCCTCCAGCGGCGACCTGGCCTGCTTCCTCGACTCCGGGGACTGGCTCGAGCCGGGATTCCTCGACTTCCTCCGGATCACCCCCTGGCGCGGCGACACTCTGTATTATCCCGCAAGGATCCTCCACGATTCCGGCGGCTCGACCGATGGCAGGGGTCAGTCCGATCGGACGACCGACGGCCGAAATGCGCTCGAGTCGGCCGACCTGGTGTCGGCGTTGCGACGGGAAGACTTCCTCGGCACCTCGGGGGTCATCTTCGCTCGCGCCCAGTTCGACCGGGTGGGGGGCATCGATCACCGTTTCCACGACGGCGAGGCCTTCCACCTCTGGTGGCGGATGGCGCGGGCCGGTACGCGCGCCGAGGATCAGGGCGGCCGCGTCAACATCTCGCTCCGCCTGGAGGATGTCGGGCCGTCCGTCGGGGAGGACGGCTGGGGGGATCGAGTCTTCGAACCGGCCCGGGGCCGGGAGCGGATCCAATGCACCTGAAGCGCGTGGGGTTCGTCCTGCCGGCCATGGGGATCTATGGCGGCATCAAGATCGTGCTGAACTGGGCTGCGATCCTGGCCAAGTGCGGGTATCACATCGACCTGATCCTGCCGCCGTCGGCGGTCGGCGCCCGGGTTCCCTTCCTCAGCGAGCAGGACGGCCGCCTGCTGCACCAGATCTCCGAGCGCGACGCCCGGCGGCATCGCTATCACGCCGTGCTCGCCACGATCTGGCCCGGCATCGCCCAACTGGTCGACCTGAACGCCGACCATTACGCCTGGTTCATGCAGGCCTATGAGGGCCAGTTCCTCGAGCTGAACACGCCGGCCCAGGCCGACTTCGACGAGCTGGTGGCGTCGCAGTTGAACGTGGTCACGACCGCGCACTGGCTCCGGCAACACATCCTGCGGCACTACAACTTCGAGCCCAAGCAGACGTCCTGCGTCGTGAGCGGGCTGGACAAATCCCTGTGGAAACCCGTGCCGCGCGAGCCGCTGCGCCCTGGCGGCCGGCCGGTCCATTTCCTGGTCGAGGGGCCTCCCAGCGATCCGCGCAAGAACGTGGCTCGTACGATCCGGCTGCTGGAAGGACTCGGCCTGAGCTATGCGTGGGTCGGCTCCGCCGTCGACCGGTCGCTGGTCGGCAGGAATTGCCGCGCGGTCCATGAGAAGGTCCCCTACGAACGGATGCCCGAGGTCTACGGCTCGGCCGATGTCCTGGTGAAGGCCTCGAACTCCGAGGGGATGTTCGGGCCGCCCCTCGAGATGTTCGCCACCGGCGGCACGGCGGCGGTCTGGCATGTCCAGGGTGCCGAAGAGTACATGACGGATCAGTACAACTCATTGCTCGTCCCGATGAACTCCTGGTCCAGACTGGCCAGGGCCGCGCTCGAGCTGGCCGACGACCCTGGGCGCGTCCAGACCTTGCAGGAGAACGCCCTGGCGACGGCCGAGGCCTGGCCGACCTGGGAGGAGCAGGCCGACCAGATCGTCGCGGCGATTGAATCGCTCGTGCCGTTCGGGCGCGCCTCGCTGGTGCGCCACCTCGCCAAGAATCAGTTCCGATGGATTCTCAACTCGCAGCCGTTGGTCCAGGAATCGCGGCGGGCCGACGCCGAGGCCAGCCGCGCCGCGCAGGCGTCGGCGGAATTGCATCGGCTGACGACCAGTCGGGCGTGGCGGTTCGTCGGCCTGGTCCAGGTGGCTCGCCGGCGGGTGGCGCCCGACAACTCGTGGCGATGGGCCGTGATGGATCGCACCTGCCGGGCCGTCTGGCGGGCATGTCGGCGAATCGGATCGCGCCGCCGCGCCGCCTGAGCGTCCGACCCCCACGGGCAGGGCCCGCCCTGCGCGAGCGGGAGGTTCCGAGGAGGCACGAGATCGGCTGGCCGATCGCAGTCCGGCGCGGCTCGGCCGGGCTCGTCCAGTCCGAGGATGTACAGGAGGGGAAGATGACCGTGACGATGATGAAGCGGACCGCGCTGAAATCCCTGTCGCGCGCGGCCGTGCGAGCGTGCCGCTTGCTGGGCGAGCGCCGCGTCGCGGCGGTGTTCCGCGACTGGTTCTCCAAGAATCCGGACTATGCGAGGAGCGTGGTATCGGCCTGCCTCCGCACCCTGCCCCCGGGAGATCCGGCGCGGATCGACGACTCCCGCCAGCGCGCCGATTCCCCGCATCGGCCCTCCTCGCCCAATGACGCGCGTCGCCAGCTCGGCGAGCAAGGCGTGGCAGCGATCCTCGACGACTGGATTCGTACCGAGCCGGACGAGGCGAAGCGGACAATCTCAGCCTGCTTCCGCGCGATCCCGCATGCGATACCCATCGACGACGCGACGCTGATCGACGTCCTGCGCCGGCGCGCCGACGGGCAGGATTCTCCGTTCTATTCCCACCATATCTACGCCGAGATGGAGGGATGCGCCCGCAGGCAGGGGAACAGGGCCCGCCGCGTGCTGGAGATCGGGCCCGGCTCGTCGCTCGGCGCCCTGACCTGCTTCCTCGCGGGTGGTTCGGAGCGGGCGGCCGCGGTCGACATCGAGCCCTTGCACGGCGACCGGACCGCGTATTACGAGGGCCTGAAGCGCTACCTCGCGGTCGTCGAAGGCTTCCGATGGTGGCGCAACTACGCCACGACCGACGAAAGCCCCAACATCTCGTATCCCGCCTGCTGGGACCAGATCGACCTCGCGGCCCTGGCCGCGCGGATCGACTATCGCGCCCCGGCCCTCTCGCACTCGATGCCATTCCCCGACGCCTCGTTCGACTTCGCCTACTCCTGCGCGGTCCTCGAGCATGTCGAGAATCCCGACGGGACCATCGCCGAGCTGAGCCGGGTACTCGAGCCGGGCGGCCTGACGACTCACGAGATCGACCTGAGATACCACGGCCCGTCCTACGATCGCCTCAAGTTGCTCCGATGGCCCGAGCACGAATACCTCGCCATGACGCAACGCTACGGGGACGGCCGCGGGATCGACTCACTGCTGGACGGGAGCTGGCAGGGCGAGGTCTATTGCAACCGCCTCCGCCTGTCCGACTGGCTCGACCTGTTCCACCGGTACGGCTTCGAGATGCTGGAAGTCGAGCCGCTCTGCACGATCGCCGAGGACCAGATCCGTCCGCAGGAGCTGGTCCCGCCCTTCAATGGCAAGTCGATGCAAGACCTCGCCGTCGTGCAGGTGCGGATCACCGCGCGCCGCCCGGCCGGCGGTTAACACTCGTCGAAGATCGGGCGAGAACGGGGATGGCGAGTACCATGATGCGAGGGGAACGGAGCTCCGGGCGACCTGTATCGCCTGGTGCAAGCAGCGCCTCGCCGGCTCGGTCTTCACCCATCTGGATGACCTCGCCGGGGCGTGGTTCATGGAGGTGCGGTGAGTGCTGCGCCCCGGCGGGCGTCTCTTCATCACGGTCCACGACCACGAATCGATCCGCAAGACGCTGGACCCGCAGTCCTCGTGCTATTCGTTTTTCTCGTTCCTGCGCGATTGCCCTGAGAAACCGTGTGAGAAGCCTCGGAGTTGGCCCCGGTCGTGCAGTCTCGTAGGCCATGAGAACCAACAAATACCCCACCGACGTGACTGACGAACAGTGGGCTCTCATCGCCCCGCTGTTGCCCAAGGCCAGGCCGGG
>DAIDHB010000310.1 GCA_027452145.1 Planctomycetales bacterium | reverse complement strand
AGCCGGGCCGCCCCTGGTCGAAGGCACGGAACACGATCAGGAGCTGGAGCGCCAGGAACAGCATGCCCCAGGTCCCCGGCGAGATCCCGGGCGCCCCGACGACCGATGCCAGACCGCCGGGCGACAGGCCCGGCAGCGGGGCCAACGGGTTCCAGAACATCCCGACCGCCAGCGCCGCGCAGATCGCGGACCACCACGCCCCCGGCCCGCGATGGCGGATCCGCAGCAGAGCCCACGCCGCGAGCATGTGCACGATCGCGTTGAGCAGCTCCAGGGCACCCACGGCGATCCGATCGGCCTCGGGCCGGCTGGCCGTGATGTCGGCCGGGTCGGTCGGCACCCAGTTGTACGCCAGGCCGTAAAGACCCGCGT
Source organism: Planctomycetales bacterium (assembly GCA_027452145.1). Classification (GTDB taxonomy): domain Bacteria; phylum Planctomycetota; class Planctomycetia; order Isosphaerales; family Isosphaeraceae; genus JAKAUH01. Next base: position 51,050 of record DAIDHB010000310.1, on the reverse strand, counting down.
GAGCCCACTCGAACAGCCAGTTTGCGTCCACCCAGCTCCGGCCGGCCTCGCTGTACGAGAACTCGTCGACCTTCAGGGGCCCCCCGCTTTCGGCGATGAGCTGGCCCGTCTTCAGATGCAGGAAAAACTGCGAGCTGGTTACATAGTTGCACGCCACGCCCAGCGTCAGCAGCAGGACCGCAAACACCACGAAGCGGTCGTAATAGGCGTTCCACTCGATGACGCGCTCGGGCGTCCACGGCTCGGGCTCAGGGGCCGGCGGCGCCTGCTCGGCGGGAGCCTCGGGCGACCCGGCGTCGGGGGCCCCAGGGACCGGCTCTTTTTCCGGAACAATCGGTGTCGTCTCGGGTTCGGTCATCAGTGTGGTTCAGAAAGATTGTAGGAGATGATGCAGTGTGCACGAGGGGAACTCGCCCCGCACGAAAACCACAATGCTAGGTGCGGGCAGCCGATTGGGTCAAGAGGGGGGCGAATGCCCCGCCGCGCGACCGGCCCTCCGGCTCGTTGACTTTCGCCCGCGTCCACCTACAATGCGACGGCCTCCTACCGGCGGATTTCATGGATTCTTGACCTCCTGCTTCGCCCCCCGGCCCATCCCACGATGCACCTCCTCACCGCCATCCCCGTCTATAACGAGGAACAGTATCTCCAGCCGGTCCTCGCCGAGGTCCTGCGCTACGCCGGAGACGTCCTCGTCGTCGACGATGGCTCGACCGACCGCACCCCCGAGCTCCTCGCGGGATTCCCGACGGTCCGCACGATCAGGCATCCACGCAACATGGGCTACGGGGCCGGACTTCGGACGGCATTCCAGGCGGCCGTCCAGGGCGGATACGACGGGCTGATCACGATCGACTGCGACGGCCAGCACGAGCCGTCGCTGATCCCCGAGCTGGCGGCCCGGCTTGATGGGTGTGACATCGTCTCGGGCAGCCGGTATCTCCGGGTGTTCGACCCGTCCCAGCGCCCGCCCGAGGAGCGCCGGCGGATCAACGTCGAGGTCACGCGCTGGTTGAATGAATGCCTGGGCCTGAACCTCACCGACGCCTTCTGCGGATTCAAGGCGTATCGCTCCTCGGCGCTCGCGCGGTTCGAGATCACCGACCTGGGCTATGCCATGCCGCTCCAGGTCTGGGTGCAGGCCGCCGCGCTGGGGCTGAAGGTCGAGGAAATCGCCGTCCCGCTGATCTATCTGGACGAGTCGCGGGCCTTCGGCGGATCGCTCGACGACGCCTCGTATCGCCTGGCGCATTACCGGAAGGTCTTCCAGGATGCGCTCGACCGCGCCGGCCTGACGACGGCCGGGGGGTGTCTCGGATGACTGCACGCCGCCTGCGCGCACCCGCGGACGACGGCGGCCTGCTGATCGACCCGCCGTGGGGCGAACTCCGCGACCTGGCCGGGTCCAATGCCGGCCATCTGTCGTCCTGGGACTACAACGTCCAGGGCCGCGCGGCGAGCCGACTCCGCGTCCAGGCCCGGCGCGAGGCGGCCGGCCTGGCGAGCGAGTTCCTCCGCCGCCATGGCCTGTCGGACGTCTCCCCCCCCGGCGACGACCTCGATCGGCCCCTGATCGTCACCGGCCATCAGCCCGAACTGTTCCACCCCGGCGTCTGGGTCAAGAACTTCGCCGCCGCGAACCTGGCGCGCTCGGTCGGCGGAGTCGCGCTCAACCTGAACGTCGACAACGACATTCCCAAGGCCGCCGCGATCCGCGTGCCGACAGTCGGCGACGGCGGGCTCCGCACGGTCCCGGTCGAATTCGACGATTGGCGGGGCGAGATCCCCTACGAGGACTGGAAGGTCGCCGATGAGGGGATGTTCGCCTCGTTCGGCACCCGCGCCCGGGACGCCCTGGCCGGCGCGGTCGCCGACCCGCTGATCGACGACTTCTGGCCGCGGGCGATCCGCCGCCGCGACGACGTCGACACCATCGGCCTGCGCTTCTCGCTGGCCCGTCGCGAGATCGAGGCATCATGGGGCTTCCATAACCTCGAGATCCCGCTCGGCCGGCTCTGCCAGACGGACAGCTTCCTCTGGTTCGCCTCGCACCTGCTGGCGCAGCTTCCCCGTTACCAGCAGATTCACAACACCTGCCTGGACGAGTACCGCGCCGCCCACCACATCCGCAGCCGCCACCACCCCGTCGCCGCGCTCGCCGGGCACGGCGAGTGGCTCGAGGCCCCATTCTGGATCTGGCGGGCGGGTAGCCCCCGGCGCCGGGCGCTCCTGGCCCGGCGGACCGGCAAGACCGTCGACCTCCGCATCGCCGACGAGCCCGCCATCCTCGTCAGCCTCCCTCTCCCCGCCGACGGCGAGGCCTGTTGCGCCGTCGAGCGGCTCCGCGACCTGCCGGCCGGCTCGGTCCGGCTCCGCACCCGGGCGCTGACGACCACCATGTTCGCCCGCTACTTCCTTGGCGACCTGTTCATCCACGGCATCGGCGGCGCCAAGTACGACGAGCTGGGCGACGAGATCTCCCGCCGCTTCTTCGGTTCCGAGCCGCCCGGCTTCCTCGCCCTGTCGCTGACCCTCCGCCCCGGCCTCCCCGTCGGCCCCGAGACGGTCGACGACCTCCAGGCGGTCGACCGCTCCCTCCGCGACCTGATCTTCAACCCCGATCGGCATCTCACCGAACCCTATCCCGATGAGCTTCGTAGTATTATCGAAGCGAAACGCGCGGCCCTCGCCGCGCCCGTCACTTCGCGCGGGGAGCGGATCGCTCGCACTCGCTCTCTCCGACGCTGCAACCTGGCCATGCAGCCATGGGTCGAGGCAAAAAGCGAGGAGTTGAGAGCCAGGCGGCAGGCGATCCTGGCGAGTTTGCGGTCCAATCGGATCGCCAGGAATCGCGAGTTTGCCGCCGTGCTCCACTCATCCGGCCGGCTCCGGGAGATCCTCGGAGGTGTCGGGAGCCGATCAATAGTGGGATCGGGCCCGTCGGCGCCGGTCACGGGCGGCTGACGAGGCGTCCGGACGGAACAGATGGGGGGGTTGCACCGGTCACAGCGGCTGGCGCGGCCTCCGATTCGCGTGGATGTCGTCAAAAACGCGGCGAAAACGTCCTACATTGCGGCGGAGCCGAAAAAGAGCACGTACAATGAAGACGAAGCATCGCTCGGTGGCTCATAAAGAGACCCAGTGGCATACGGCGGATGGCCCCCGCCCGGCGCGGCGAACCCCCAGCATGTCTGACTCGACGAAAGTCCCTGGGCCCGGATTCCGCCTGCCCTTGCGCCGCGGGACGGTCGAGTACGCACCAGGCTCGGAGGCCGATCACGAGGCCGTCTATCAGACGCTCCTCCACGTATTTCACGGCCCCGATCGCGAGTCGTTCCTCGGTGCGCTGGGCGACCCGGCCTATCAGCCCGACCATCGCCTGCTCGCGAAGGTCGACAGCAAGGTGGTTAGCCACGTCCACCTGACGCAACGAACGATCCGGTATGGTTCGACGAATCTCCCGATCAACGGGGTGATGTGGGTCGGCACCCTGCCCGAATTCCGCGGTATGGGTTTCGCGCAAAACCTGATGCGGATGGCGAGCGACCGGGCCCGGCAGGGCGGAGCGGTGCTCCAGGCGCTCACGACCGGGATGCCCCAGTTCTACCGGCCGCTCGGCTGGGGCGTCTGCGGCCGGCAGACATTCGCCCAGGTCCTGAGCCGCAACCTGCCGCAGGTGAGCGACGGCGTCGTCGAGGGCCGCGGCGGCTTCTGGCACGTCCGCCCCTGGCGCCAGGTCGAGCTGGGCGACCTGATGACTCTGTATGACAACCAGTATGCCCGTACCACCGGCTCGGTCGTACGCACCGAGGAATACTGGCGCTGGATCATCGGCCGCCGTTACGCCCACGTGATCTGGGTCGCCTGCCAGGGCGAGACCGTCCGCGGCTATGCGTTCATCAAGGACCACAAGATCCTCGAAATCGCCTATGACCCCGCATATCCCCAGGCGCTCCGCGCCCTGCTGGGCCGCGTGCGGGCCGAGGCGCTCGAGCGGGCCTATCCCGAGGTGACCATCTACGCCCCCAGCGACCATCCGGTGATGGAGATCGCGCGGTCGTCCTCGGGCCGGATCACCGACCAGGAGGCGTACGACGGCACGGTCTCGATGTACCACATCCCCGACCTGGGCCGGTTCCTCACGGCGGTCCTCCCCGAGCTCTCGCGACGGGCGGTCGAGTCGGGATCGCCGCTGCCGCTGGAGCTGGGCCTTTGCTCGGGCGACCATCGCTGGCTGATCCACGCCGACGCTCGCAAGGCACGCATCGAGCCCGACAAGCTGAGCCGCCGCTACCTGACGTTGAGCCCCTCGGGCCTCGTCCGGCTGCTGATGGGGCACTCGAGCATCGACCAGGCCATCGAGGAGGAAGGTTTCATCGCCTCGGCCAGCACGGCCATCGACGCCGCCCGGATCCTCTTCCCGCCCGCGCCGATCTGGCGCAGCCCGCTCGATAGCGCGACGGCGTGAGCCGATCCGGTCGCGGCGGCCGGATGGTCGGCGTAGCGGACCGCATACCGCTGCCGCGGGAATTCGACCCTCGGAGGAGACGGAACCGCCTGTTCCGTCTCCTCTTTTTTTCGGGTGTTCGCCGCGTTCGCTAGTTCCGATTCCGGATCCCACCAGGGGACCGAACCAGCGAACACACCGAAACCACGGAAGCAGAAGTGGCCCAGGAAACGGATGGCCTGGCTCTCCGCCCCGACCGTGCGCCTCATAACCCCATCCTCGGCCAGTTCGCTCTCGGTTTTTCCCCCACCTCGTCGTCTCCCTCGACCCTCCCGGCCACGAAATCCGCCCTTCTGGACCGTTGCGAAAAGTATAACCACGCGTTATCGTGGCACTCCCCATCATTCAATTCCTCCCGCAACGACAACCAGAGAGAGGAAGACCAGAAGACCTGCCAGCGATCCGGGTCCTTCAACTGATGCCAAGCAACCCGGGCCCGCCCCCGCGCACGCCCAGGAACCAGCCAGGAGACGCCCGCCATGCCTGCTTCGTTGCAGTCCCCTCCGCATCGCACAGGTTCGCTTGCACGCCGCCATGCAGATGGCTCTTCCAGACCCATTTTTCAATTCCTCCAGGCCAGCACGCAACCGCCCAGGGACAAACACCAGGACACATCCAGTCATCACGACACGGAAACCCTGGTGCTCGAGGCAACCTTGCAAAAAAGCAAAACGAACCCAATTTCCGCCGTGCAAAAAAGCAAAACGAACCCAATTTCTGGTGAACATCTGATCTCAGCGGCGTCGGCGAGGCTGGAAATCGCGCGAACGAACCCAAGTTGCCGCACAGGAGCATGCAAAAGGCGCCTCGGAGAATCGATCCGGACGAGACAGCCCACGCGACCCGTTCCGTCGGTGCGACCGGGCAATCGCGCGCCGCAATTCGCTCTCGCAATTCTGGTGGCGTGCCTGCTATCACCATTGTCTTTCGGTGCCGACCCGCCCCGGCCATTGGACTCGCGGCTGGTGCTGGAGCGGATCGCGGCCGAGCCGGACCTGGTGACGCCGACGGGGATCGCCATCGATCGCCGGGGGCGGGTGCTGGTCATCGAGAGCCACACGCACTTTCCTCCCGCCGGGTACAGGGGACCGAAGGCCGACCGCATCCTGGTCTTCGCCGACCGCGATGGCGACGGTCGGCCCGAACCGGCCGGGGTGTTCTTCGAGGGCACGCGCTGGACGATGAGCGTCGCCGTCGCGCCCGACGAATCGATCTACGTCGCGACCCGATCGGCCCTCTATCGCCTGGAGGACCGCGACGGCGACGGCCGGGCCGATGGGATCACCCCGGGCGGGCTCCCCGAGCCGATCGTCCGACTCGACTCGACGGGAGATTATCCGCACAACGGCCTGTCTGGCTTCGCCTTCATCGCGGCGGGCGACGTCTACTTCGGCCTCGGTGAGAACCTGGGCGTGCCCTACAAGCTCATCGGTCGCGACGGCGTGACGCTCTCGGGCGGCGGCGAGGGGGGCAACATCTACCGCTGCCGTCCCGACGGCCGCCGTCTCGAACGGCTGGCGACCGGGTTCTGGAACCCGTTCAACGTGACCTTCGACTCGGCTGGCAACCTGTTCGCCGTGGACAACGACCCCGACTCGCGGCCGCCGTGCCGCCTCCTCCATATTGTCGACGGCGGCGATTACGGCTACCGCTTCCGCAACGGCCGGCGAGGAATTCACCCATTCACCGCCTGGAACGGCGAGCTGCCGGGCACCCTCGGCATGATCGCCGGCACCGGCGAGGCCCCATGCGCCGTGATTCAGTACCGCGCAAACAACCTCCCGGCCGAGTACCGCGGCGCCCTGCTCGTGACCTCCTGGGGCGATCACCGCCTCGAGCGCTACGACCTCGAACCCCACGGCGCGACCTTCCGCGCCACGATGAAGCCGGTCGTGGTCGGCGGCGACGACTTCCGACCCGTCGGCCTCGCGGTCGCGCCCGATGGCTCGGTCTACTTCAGCGACTGGGTCGACCAGTCCTATACCCTGCACGGCAAGGGCCGGCTCTGGCGCCTGCGGCGGAAGCCAGATTCGGCGGATGTCAAGGAGAATCCCCCGGCTGGACCGCTTCCGAACCGCTCGCACGACGCCATCGCCCGCGCCGAGAGCCTCCGCCGCACGGCCGACCCGTCCGCCGCCCCCCGGCTGCTCGAGGCGCTCGACTCCGACGACCCGTTCCTCCGCCAGGCCGCCCGCCGCGGGCTGGAACGCTCGCTCAAACCGGCTCAGCTCGCCGAGATGGCCCGGAAACCCAACCTTTCCGCGTCGCGCCGGCTCGGCCTGCTTCTGGTCCTGCGCGACCTCGACGCCACCGAGGGGCGCGACCTGCTGCCCGGCTACCTCGACGATCCCGATCCGACCGTCCGCTTCGCCGCCATCCAGTGGATCGGCGAGCATCGTATCGAATCGTATCGCCGACGACTGATGGCCGGCCTGGGCTCGGGCTCGACCACGCCCGAGGTCTTCCAGGCCACCCTCGCGTCGCTCGAAATGCTCGACAACCGCCGCCGCGATTCGCGCGACGAGCTGGCCGGCGAGGACTACATCGCCGGCCTTCTGAAGGATGCGCACACGCCCGCCGCGATCGTCGCGCGTTGCCTGCGCATGCTCCGGCCCGATCACCCGGCGCTCGCTCAGTCAGTCCTGGACCGCCTGCTGGACTCGGCCGACCCGAAAGTCCGCATCGAAGCGATCCGTTCGCTGGCGCAGGGCACGCAGTCGCAGCGATTCACCACCCTCGCCCGCCTCGCCTTCGACCCATCGCTCGAAGTCGACCTCCGCGCCGCCGCGATCGACGGCCTCGCCTGGGACGCCCCCAATCAGCGCGAGCGCCTCCTCGATCTGGCCGGCTCCGGGCCGAGGATCGTGCGGCGCGAGGCCCTGCGCGGCCTGAGGAGTCTCAAGCTCGACGACCGCGACGCGCGATGGCTCCGCTGGTCCAACCAGGGCGATCCGGATGCCGTGGCGCTCATCGATCGTATTGGGAGCGAGGCACCGGCGACAGGATCCACCTCGCCAACCGCCAACGTCGATCGATGGCTCAAGCTGATCGACGGTCCCGCCGACTCCGCCGCGGGCGAGCGCGTGTTCTTCCACGCCGCGGGCCCGGGATGCTATCGATGCCACCAGGTGGACGGCCGCGGCGGCCGGGTCGGCCCCGATCTCTCGACGATCGCCTCGGCCGGCGACCGCCGCCGGCTGGTCGAGTCGATCGTTGCACCGAGCCGCGAGATCGCGCCGCAGTTTGTTTCGTGGCGGGTCGCTCGCACCGACGGCACCGTCTTCACCGGCGTCCTGCTCGAGTCGACGGCTGATGGCACCGTCATCTTCGGCGACGCCGAGGGCCGCCGGATCGCCGTCAAGCCCGACGAGATCGCCAACCGCAGGCCGCAGAAGACCTCGATCATGCCCGACAACCTGGCGGCCACGATGACCGTCCAGGAGCTGCGCGACCTGCTGGCCTTCCTTCGCGACCGGGTGCCGGCGTCGGAGAAACCGGCACCTCGTTGAACGGGGATCAATCGGTCCTGACAGGCTTGCGGCGACGAGGCCCGACCAACCTTCACACTTTCAACGGCGAAACCCATGAAACAACTGCCGCGAGACCTGGCCCGCAAGTTCGCCTTCGACTGGCGGGATGAGCCCGTGCTCTCCGTCGAGCCGGGCGAACCGTTCACGGTCCAGACCTATGACGCCAGCAACGGCTATATCCGCTCGGAGCGCGACCTGGCAATCCCCGCACTTCGGCCGGGCTTCGACCGCATGCCGCCGCAGGCCAACCCGCTCGCCGGCCCGATCCGGGTGGAGGGAGCCGAGCGCGGCGATGCCCTGATCGTCACGATCGAGGAGATCGAGGTCGACGCCTACTCCTGGATCGCGATCGGTCCCCGCCGCGGCCCGCTGGGCGAGTCAACCCGATGGCCCGAGCTCTCGAGCGAGTACACGACGCGGATCTTTCGCCACACTCCCGGGCCCAGCGGCACGATGCGCGACGGGACGCTCCACTTCGACGCAAAGCGTTCCTGGCCGATCACCCCGTTCGTCGGCACGCTCGGCGTCGCCCCCGACCGCGAGGTAACCACCAGCATCGACGGCCAGGGCGAGTGGGGCGGCAACCTGGATATCCGGGACGTGGCGCCGGGGAATCGAGTTTTCCTGCCGGTGTTCCACTCAGGAGCGCTCTTCTACCTGGGCGACGTGCACGCCAGCCAGGGCGACACCGAGTTCACCGGCACCGCCGCCGAGACCTGCGCCACGGTCCGCCTGCGCCTCGAGCTGAAGAAGGGATACCGCATCCCCGGCCCTCGGATTGAGACACCCCGCAGCCTCATCGCGATTCACGCCGACCGTCCGCTGGATCACGCCGTCGAGACGGCGACGACCCACCTGATGGACTGGCTGATTACCGAGCACGGCTTCTCTCCCACGGATGCCTACTGCCTCGTCAGCACCTGCCCCGACTTCCGGATCAACGTCTACCAGATGTGCCGCATCCGGAACCTCCGGCCCGTCGCCGGCGCCGAGATCCCCAGGGCCTACCTTCAGGGAGGGTCATCATGAGCGCACCGATCGCGCCCACCCAGCCGCAAAACAGGCCCGCCGCCCGTCCGCCCGGCCCGCCGCGACGTGGGCTGTCGGGCAACCTGCGCGCGTTCAGCGTCGACCGCCTGGGCTCGCTCGACCGCTGGGCCCGCGAGTACGGCGACCTCGTCTCGGCCCGGTTCGGCCCGATGCCGATCCTGTTCGCCAATCACCCCGACCTGGTCGAGGAGGTGCTCGTCCACCAGAACCGCAGGTTCATCAAGCACTACCGCCTGCGCCAGGCGAAGCTGACCCTGGGCCAGGGCCTGCTCACCAGCGAGGGCGACTTCTGGCGCCAGCAGCGCAAGCTCGCCCAGCCGGCGTTCCACCGCGACCGGATCGCCGGGTACGCCGCCTTGATGGTCGAGTACACCGACCGCCTGCTCGCCGAGTGGTCCGACGGCCAGGCGCGCGACATCCAGGCCGACATGATGCGGCTGACGCTCGAGATCGTCACCAAGGCCCTCTTCGGTGCCGAGCTGGGCGGCGACACGGCCGAGGTGCGCGAGGCGATGGAAACCCTGATGCACAGCTTCCTCGCCACCACGGCGAGTCCTGTGATCATACCCCGGTGGATCCCGACGCCGAACAACCTCCGCGTGAAGGCGGCGATCCGCCGGCTCGATCGCGTGCTCTTCCGCATCATCACTCGTCGACGCGAGGAAGGCCAGGACCGCGGCGACCTGCTCTCGATGCTGCTGGCCGCGCGCGACGACGAGAGCGGACGCGGGATGACCGACCGCCAGCTCCGCGACGAATGCATGACACTGTTCCTCGCCGGCCATGAGACCACGGCCAGCACGCTGGCCTGGGCGTGGTGGCTGCTGTCGCAGCACCCCGAGGCCGAGGTCCGCCTGCACGAGGAGGTCAACGCCGTCCTCGGCGATCGTCTGCCGACGCTGGCCGACCTGCCGCGACTCGCCTTCGCCGATCAGGTCATCACCGAGACCCTGCGGCTCTACCCGCCCGGCTGGATGCTCGGCCGCGAGTCGATTGCACCGTTCGAGCTGGGCGGATACCGCTTCGGCAAGGGCGTCACGGTCTTCATGACGACCCACGTCATCCACCGCGACCCGCGATGGTACGACGACCCCGAAGCCTTCCGCCCCGAGCGCTGGACCGACGGTTTGCTCCAGCGGATTCCGCGTTACGCTTACTTCCCCTTCGGCGGCGGCCCGAGGATCTGCATCGGCAACAACTTCGCCCTGATGGAGGCCACGCTGGTACTCGCCACCGTCGCCCGCAAGTACCGCCTGAGCCTGGCCCCCGGCGCGACCGTCGAGGTGCTGCCGTCGATGACCCTCCGCCCGTCGCACGGGATGCCGATGATCGTCTCCGTGCGGTAGTCAGGCCAACGCCAGGACCAACATGAACGCCCATGCTGCGACAACCTGGTGCGGTCGATCAGCCGCGAGCCTCCACGTGCTCGATGCGCTGAAGCTCGACCATGTCGCGATACAGCCCGCTCGTGGCCATGAGCTGCGGGTGGCTACCGGCCTCGACGATCGAGCCGTCGTCCATCACCAGAATGCGATCGGCGTGGCGGATCGTGCTCAGTCGGTGCGCGATGACGAACGATGTCCGGCCGCGAAGCAAGCTGTCGAGGCTCTGCTGGATCAGCCGCTCGCTCTCGCTGTCGAGGTTGCTCGTGGCCTCGTCCAGGATGAAGATCCTCGGGTCCGCCAGAATCGCCCGCGCGATCGCCAGCCGCTGGCGCTGGCCGCCGCTCAATCGGACGCCACGCTCACCAATAAAGGTGTCGTAGCGCTCGGGCAGCTTCTCGATGAACTCGGCCGCGTTCGCCGCAGCCGCGGCCCGCTCGATTCGGGCGCGCGACGCCCATCGGTCGCCGTATGCGATGTTCTCGGCGATCGTGCCGTCGAACAGGAACACGTCCTGCTCGACGATCCCCAGCAGTCGCCGATAGCTCTCGACCTCGATCTCGCGCAGGTCGACCCCGTCGAGCGCGATCATCCCCTGCGTGGGGTCATAGAACCGCGCGATCAGGTTGCAGAGCGTCGTCTTGCCCGACCCGCTCCGGCCGACCAGCGCAATCGTCTCGCCCGGCTTCACATCCAGGTTGATCCCGCGCAGCACGGGGCGGGTCGTCCCCGGGTAGACGAAGCCCACATCTCGGATCGTGATCCGGCCGGCGACGTTCCCCTTCACGAGCGCGCGAGTGCCGGGGCAATCGGCCATCTCGCGCGGCTCGGCCAGCAGGTCGAGCACGCGGTCGAATCCCGCAAGGTTGTTCTGAAACTGCGTCACGCTCGAGGCCAGGATCGCCATCGGCTCGAGCAGCATTGCCAGGTAGACCAGGAACATCATCAGGTCGCCCAGCGACAGCCGGCCGTCGATCACCTGGAGGCCGCCGTAGAGCAACAGCCCCACCGAGGCCAGCGGCAGGAGGAACTCCCAGAGGAGCTCGATCAGCCGCGACAGCCACCAGACGTGCAGCTCGAGCCGGGCCATGAAGTGGCTCGATCCCATGAACCGCGCCGACTCGCTCTTTTGCCGGCCGAAGGCACGCACGACCCGCATGCCGCCGAAGACCTCGGTCGTCTTGCTGTCGACCTCCTGGCGCTCCTTGCGCACGTCGCGAAACAGCGGCCGAATCCGGCGGTTCCAGGTCAGGTCCGAGTAGTACACGCCCGGCACCAGCACGAGTGCCCCCAGCAGCAGCCGCCAGTCGACGAACGCCAGCACGATCAGCCCGCCCACGAACTGGACGACCGCCGACCAGGGGTTGTACAGCATGCTGAAGATCAGCTCACCCACGCCGCCGGCGTCCTCGCGCAGCAGGCTGGACGCCCCGCCCGACTTGAGTTGATACACGCGATGCAGCGGCAACCGCATCGCGTGGTCGTAGACCTTGCGCCGTATGGCGACCTGCACGCGCTTGGTGGTGCGCGTGGCCTGCCATCGACTCGAGAGCCCCAGGAATTTGCCGAGCACCGAGACCGACAGCACCAGCAGCACCAGAATCGCCAGCCGCGCGCGGGGCGACTCGGGGATCGCGATCGGGCTGTGCGCCTCGAGCCAGTTCGGCAGCGGCCTCGCCAGCAGAACGTAGTCGATCGCGGCCTTGGTGGCGGCGGGCGGGATCAGCTTGAGCAGGGTCGCCAGTGTGAGCGCCGCGAGCGCCACCGCGAGCATCGCGCGATAACCGGCCAGCAGCCCGTACAGCTCGCGATACAATCGCGGCAGCGAGCGATGGCGGCCGGTCGGAGCGGGCGCCTCCGGACGCGTGGCGGCGCCCGTGCGCAGGTTCTCGTGGAAGCGCTTCAGGTACTCGCGAAACCGCAGCCGGCTGGCGATCCGTCGGTGCAAGGATGGCAAGGAAGGTCCCCGAATCGTCCTGTTCTTCGCGCGGGGAGCGGCCAGGCCGCGTCCCTCGGCCGTCGTCGTCGTGTCCGATCGAAACGACGAGTATACCCGCTTCGCCCGCGGCTCGCGCCCCCGAGTCGCCCGCGGACTCGATCGAGAGGAGGCGCCGCATGAACGCCCTCCTCGTCGGGCTCTACTCACTGGCGGGATTTCTGGCCGCCGTCTTGCTGTTCTCGGCCGAGCCGATGATCGGCAAGATGGTGCTGCCGCTGTTCGGCGGCACGCCCTCGGTGTGGAACACCTGCCTGCTGTACTTCCAGCTCGTCGTACTGGGCGGCTACGCCCTGGCCGGGTTCCTGCCGCCGCACTCCCAGAAGGCCCAGGTCGTCGAGCGGGAACTCGTGTCGATCCCGGCGCTGCTGCTGGTGACGGCGATGCTCATCGGCGGCGGGCTGATGCTGCCGTTCGGCGTGTCCCTGCCGCCGCCGAGCCACCGCGCCGAGGCCGCCGTCGCGAATCCGACGTTCCCGCTCATCAACACCCTGGCGCGCTCGGCCAGCCTGCCGCTCTGGCTGGCCGCGGCGGCTTCTCCGCTCCTCCAGCGCTGGTTCGCCGCGACCAGCCATCCCCGCGCCAACGACCCGTACTTCCTCTACGCGGCCAGCAACGCCGGCAGCCTGCTGGCGCTGCTGGCGTATCCGTTCGTGATCGAGCCGAACCTCAGCCTCAAGGCCCAGGCCAGCCTGTGGAGAGGTGGTTACGTCGCGCTCGCGGTGCTGCTGCTCGGGTGTGGACTGGCGGCGCGGGCCTTGCGCGGCGGCCAGGCGTCCGACGGAGGCGAGGAGCTGCCACCCTTCCGGAGCACGACAATCGTGCCCAATCGTCGCCACCTCGCGACGCTCCTGCTGGTCTTCATCCCGTCGAGCTGGCTGATGGGCGTGACGACCTACCTGACGACCGACCTGGCGCCGATGCCGCTCCTCTGGGTCATCCCGCTGGCACTCTACCTGCTGAGCTACATCGTCGCGTTCGCCGGGCCGGAGTCGCTCGCGGTGCGGCTCGCGGGCCGATCGCTACCTGTCCTCGCTCTGGCGGTAATCCTCGTCCTGAGTGCGGGCTTCGTCCACGCCTGGTGGATGCCGCTGCACCTTCTGACATTCCTGGCCGGAGCGGTCGCCTGCCACGGCGCGCTGGCGCGGCTGCGTCCACCAGCGAGCCAGCTTTCGTGGTTCTACGTAGCCATCGCCGTCGGTGGCCTGCTCGGGGGCATCTTCAACGCGATCCTCGCCCCCCTGCTCTTCCGCCGCGTGGTCGAGTACCCGCTGGCGATCGTGCTGGGCTGCGCCGCGGCATCGGGAGCCAACGGGCTAGCGTCGATCGCGACGGGCCGCCGATTGCCGGCCGAGCTTGTACTGCCCGCTGCGGTCTTCGCGCTGACCGCGCTGGTGGTCACGGACCAGGCCGGACTCGCCAGTTCGGTGTCGGGCGCGTTCGCCGTGATCGGGGCCTCGGGACTGGTTGTCTTCGCGCTGAAGTCCGCCCGACGCCGACCGATCCGGTTCGCCCTTTCGGCCGGCGCGGTGATTGTTGCCAGCGGCCTGACGCAGGGACTCGGCGGAAGGCTGCTTCACGTCGAGCGCAACTTCTTCGGCGTCGCCCGCGTGACCGAGGACGACGCGCACACGCTCCACAGGTTGTTCCATGGCAGTACCCTGCACGGCCAGCAAAGCCTCGACCCGTCTCTCGCGCGCGAGCCGTCGACCTACTTCACCCGGTCCGGGCCGATCGGCCAGGTCTTCGCGTCATTCGACGAGCGGCTCCGCCAGCCGGGCACGAAAGTGGCGATCGTGGGGCTGGGCGCCGGCACGCTCGGCGCGTATGCCCAGCCCGATCAGTACTGGACGTTCTACGAGATCGACCCCGCCATCGAGCGGATCGCACGCAATCCCCGCTACTTCCGCTACCTGACCGACTGCCGTGCCCGGGTGCTCGAGGTCATACTCGGCGACGCTCGGCTGCGACTCCACGAGGCGCCCGACCGCTCGTATCGCCTGATCGTCCTCGATGCCTTCAGCTCCGACTCGCTCCCCGCGCATTTGATCACGCGCGAGGCGATCCGCCTCTACCGGTCAAAACTTGCCGACGGCGGCGTCCTCGCGTTCAACCTGTCCAACCGATACCTCGACCTCGATCCACTGATGGGCCGTCAGGCCGCCGACGCCGGGTTCACCTGTCGGATCGCCTACGACCTCGACGTCAGCATCGAGGAGCGACAGGCCGGCAAGCAACCTTCGATCTGGGCCGTGATGGCCGCCGACGAGCGCGACCTGGGACCTCTGGCGGCCGATCCGCGATGGCGCAAGCCTCGCACCGTTCCCGGCGCCCGCCCCTGGACCGACGACTATTCCGATCTGGCCCGTTACCTGCACTGGAAGTCCTGGCGGCGGAACCCACCGTCGTGAACGCTCGCTGATCCGCCGACGTTTTGAACAAGGACTCGCCCTCGTCCACCTCTCTCCTGGAGTTCACCAATGCGAACGCGAGATTCCAGATGCCGGCCGGCGATTGTGGCGATCGGGTTGCTTGCTCTCGCTCAGGCCGCCCGCGGCGAGGAACCGGCGAAGCCGGACGTCAAGAAGGCCGCGCGATACCTCGACGACCGCGCCGCCGAATGGTTCGGCTTTGACGGCGCCGATCGCGGCGAGGGCGTCGATAAGGTCTCGTGCCTGAGCTGCCACACCACCGTGTCGTACGCGCTAGGCCGGCCGGCCGCGAGGCGGCTCTCGGGCCAGAAACAGCCGACCGACGACGAGAACCAGGTCCTCGCCAACGTCCGGCGCCGGGTCGAGCACTGGTCCCAGCTCGACTCGCCCCGCTTCCGCCTGTCGTACGACTTCGACGACCGCAAGAAGGTCGAGTCGTGGGGCACCGAGGCCGTGCTCAACCTGCTCGTCCTCGCCGATCACGATCGCCGGTGCGACCGAAAAAACCCCAGCGAGACGACCCGCAAGGCGCTCGCCATCCTGTGGAAGACCCAGCAGAAAGACGGCCCGGAGGCCGGCTCGTGGGACTGGCTCAACTTCGGCCTGCGGCCCTGGGAGGCCGGCGAGGCGCGATTCTACGGCGCGACCCTGGCCGCGATCGCCCTCGGCACGATTCCGGGCGAATCCTCCGCAACAGACGACCCAGCAACTCGCGAGGGCGTCGAGCGCCTTCGCCAGTACCTCTCATCGCACGTCGAGAAGCAGAACCTCCACAACCGCCTCGTCGCGCTCTGGGCCGCGACGGAGCTGAAGGGCGTGCTCACCGACGCCCAGCGCCGCGGGGTGATCGACGCGGTCCTTGGCAAGCAGCGAGAGGACGGCGGCTGGAGCCTCAGCTCGCTCGTCGACTGCCGCCGCCAGGACGGCACGCCGCAGGAAACGGCCTCGGACGGCTATGCCACCGGACTGGCGCTCCACGTCCTTCAGCGCGCGGGGCTCGGCCGCGACGAGCCGACCGTCGCGAAGGGGCTCCAGTGGCTCCGCACCCACCAGCAGCCCGAGGGGAACTGGATGGGCTATTCGCTCAACAAGAAGCGCGACCCCGAAACGCATGTCGGCCGGTTCATGTCCGACGCGGCGACGGCGATGGCCCTCCTGGCCCTCGAGCCGCATTGAAGCGGGACAGGAGACACGCGAGCCGGCGAGGGCGATCGGCTCGCCCCGCCGGCTCGGATCAATGGCGACGAATCAGCCAATATGCTCGGGCACGACGAAGGGTGCACGGTAGGGCCGCGTGAGGAGCTCATTCGCTTGCGAGTCACCGACGAACGACTCCGAGGCGGCGTCGAAGGCCAGCTTCCGGCCCAGCCGGTAGGTCAGGCCGTCGAGGGGGACGTTGTCCTCCTTGAGGTGCTCGCGCATCCGCTCGAGAGTCTCGGCGGCCTCCTTGTCGTCGCCGAATGCGGACGACGCCCGGCTGTACGGCACCTCCTCGCCCAGGCGATACGAGATGTTCGGCAGGTGGCAGAGCGCCGCGGAGTAATGCCCCTCGAGGATATCCGCGTTCAGGTCCTCGACCTTGCGGCTGCGCACCGCGGCGATGAAGTTGGCGAAGTGCCCCTTGCCGGGCCCGCGGCGCCCCTCGACCTTGACCACCTGCGCCAGCGGCACAGGGTCCTTCTTGCCCTTCGGATAGAACCGGTCCTGGATGACCATGCCGGCCTCGCAGTGGGCGATGTTGCCGACGTCGACGCCGTGGTACTTCGGCGTCGGCAGACCGCGCACCTCGAAGATGAGCTGCGTGTCGCCGTAATCCATCACGGCGATCTGGGTATTGGCCGTCTGGCCCTGGTCCTTGTAGCCGAAGCGGCCGCCGATGCTGATCACCGACCGGGGGAACGTGGCTGCGGCATTGGCACTCGCCGGGATCAGCCAGCGGGCGATGTCCATCTGGTGGACGCCCTGGTTGCCGATGTCGCCGTTGCCGAAATCCCAGAACCAGTGCCAGTTGTAGTGCACGAGGTTGGCGTGGTACGCCTGCTTCGGCGCGGGGCCGAGCCACAGGTCAAAGTCGAGCTCATGCGGGGGCGAGGTGACCGGCTTCTCGCCGATGCTATTGCGCCTCTTGTAACAGAGCGCACGCGAGACCAGCAGCTTGCCGAGCTGCCCCGAATGCACGGCTGCGACGGCCTCGGGCCAGCGCGACTCGGTGCGGCTCTGCGTGCCATGCTGGACGATCCGGTTGTACTTGCGGGCGGCCTCGACGGCGACCCGGCCCTCGTGCACGACGTGGCTGCACGGCTTCTCGACGTACACGTCCTTGCCCGCCTGGCAGGCCCAGATGGTGATGAGTGCGTGCCAGTGATTGGGCGTGGCGACCGAGACGGCGTCGATCGACTTGTCGTCGAGCGCCTTGCGGATGTCCTTCTCGGTCGCGGGCGGCCGGCCCGCCGGCTTGCCGGCCTTCTCATACACGTCGGCAATCTGCTTGATCCGACCGGCGAACGTCCGCGAGTCGGGGTCGACCAGGCAGGCGACCTCGACGCCGGGCAGCCGGCCGAACCCGCCAACGTGCGACCCGCCGCGGCCGTTCAGCCCAGCGACGGCGATCCGAATCGTGTCGTTGGCGCCGAGGATCCGGCCAGACGACTTGGTCCCGCCGATCGCGAAGCCCGCCCCCACTCCGGCGGCGGCCAGCGATCGGCCCAGGAATTCGCGGCGGTTCCAGCGTGCTCTCGTCATCGCTCGGGCTCCTCGTTGGGGTTCTCGCGGGTCGGCCACGCTCGCGGCGCCCGGCCTCACGCGAAGGCCAGGACGCCGCGAGAGCAAACGTCCGCTCGTTCACTTCACATTCTTGCTCGTCACGCCCGGCCAGTCGTCAGTGCGGAACGGCGTGGCGGGCAGGCCATCTCGGCTGTAGACGTTGCACACCGGGTTGTCAGCCCAGGCGTAACGAACGGCCACGGGTTCGCTGACGTCGTCCGACCAGACCTCGATCTTGTTTTTGCCGACCACGCGCGCCTTCGCCGCGTGGAACTTGTGATCGGCGCCGGCCACCGCGAAGCCGCGGGCCTCCTGCACGTCGAAGGTATACAGCCCCTTCCCGACGTGGTCGAAGGTGAGGACGACCTTGTTCCCGTTCTTCTCCATCGACCTGTAGGTCGGGCTCTGGCACTCGATCTTGTGGCCGTAGTCGCGGGCGAGCGCCCAGCGGGCCAGCCGCATCGCCACGTCCTGCTTGTTCCGCGGGTGAATGTCGCGGCCCTCGCCGACGTCGATGATTACAGCCTGGCCGGTCTTCGGCAGCCGGTCCATGGTCATGGTCTGCGCCTCGCGCAGCTCGGCCCAGCCACTTTCCCGCGGCTCAGCCGACTCGCCCATGAAGTCGGCGAGCTGCACCCAGTAGAACGAGAAATCGCCCTGACCCCACTCATCCCGCCAGCTCTTGATCATCAGCGGGAACATGTCGCGGTACTGATAGGCGCGGCCGGCGTTCGACTCGCCCTGGTACCAGATCACGCCGCGGATGCCGTAGCCGATCGTCGGCTTGAGCACGCCGTTATAAATGTTGCCCGGCCGGGCGTTGCCGCTCAACAACTGGTTCGGGCTGCCGGGTCGAGCGGGCGGCCGCCGGCTCTCGGCGCGGGCCTTCGCGGCCTCCTCACGCCACTTCGCCAGCCGCTTCTCGTACGCCTCTCTCCCCCCTGCTTCGGCGTTCTTCTCGATGTCCTCCCACTTCTTCATCAGCTCCGCGTACTTGGGGTCGGAGGCCAGAATATCGCGGCGGATCCACGCCTCGCACGCCGAGCCGCCCCACGAGTCGTTGATCAGCCCGACCGGCACGCCGAGCGTCTCGTGCAACTGGCGGCCGAAGAAGTAGCCGACGGCCGAGAAGCCCCCGACCGTATCCGGCCGGCAGGGCACCCAGTGGCCGTTGAAGTCCTTCTGCGGCTCCTGCGTGCCGCGGTTGGGCACGCTGATCAGCCGGATGTTCGGGTGATTCGCCGCGGCGATCTCGAGGTCGGCGTGGTTGGCCGACCCGACGTTCCACTGCATGTTCGACTGGCCGGAGCAGATCCAGACCTCGCCCACGAGGACGTCTTCCAATTTCAGGGTGTTCTTCCCCTTCACGGTCATCTCGTGCGGGCCGCCAGCCGGCATCGGGTCGAGCAAGACGTGCCACGCCCCGTCGTCCCCTGCCTTCGCGGTATGGGTCTGGCCGGCGATCTGAACCGTGACCTCCTCGCCCGGCTCGGCCCAACCCCACACGCGGTCCTTCTGGTCGCGCTGGAGGACCATGTGCGAGCCGAAGATGGCCGGCATCTTCACGTCGGCCCGCGCGGCCAGGGGCGCGCCCAGGGCGATCGCGAGGACCGCGGCGGCCAGCCTCGGCCCGGCCGCGCGACTCGGTCGATTGACACGCTCGATCTTCATTGGAGAGTTCCTGCTCCAGGGTGGCTTCAGGGTCAGTCCATCCCGGGCGACGCACGACGCCCGGATTGCCCGGCCGGCCTCGTCTCGACGCGTGGCCCCGCGGGTGTCGCACCGGGGATGGTGCTCGCGGGGCCGGCAGGCAGGAGCCGGCCCACCGATCATGCCAGAGAAGTCGTCCCCGACCAAGGGCCGACCCCGGCGACTTGCTTACCTCGAGGGCGAGGACCCGCCGCCCAGCCAGACCGGCTGCGTGAACGCGCCGTCGGCCGCGATGTCCCACGCCTCGACCCGCACCCACTTCCGCCCGGCCAGCTCGGGGTCGAGCTTGAAGCTCCGGCGGCCGAACGGCCCGGTGTCCGCCAGGTCGATTCTCTCCCGATGAACCCGCTCGCCGTCGCCCGAGATCACCTCGACGAACCGCAGGGGGAAGGTCCACTCCAGCTCGAGCCTGATCGCGGCCCGACCGCTCGAGGGAAGTTCGACCGTCGCCCCGCTCGGCTTCCCCTCGACGGTGAACTCGGGGATCAGGATCTCACCGGTGGTGACGAAGAAGGTCCCCGCGCGCAGGCTGTCCAGCAGCGGTTGCCAGCCGTCTTCGAACCGCGGCAGCCGATCGCCGGCGAGCCGCACGTAATTGACGTTCATGTGGCCGTAGAGCTCGTGCGTGTGGTCGATCTTGAAGACGTCGACCTCGCCGGGCATCAGCTTTTTCGGCCCCCAGTTGGCCATGTCGTCGAGCAGGTCGAGCGCCCGCTTGCCCAGGCGATCCACCGAGAGATCCGCCGGCATCGCCTTCCACGCCGCGCCCAGCC
The DNA here is from genome assembly GCA_027452145.1 of Planctomycetales bacterium. Taxonomy (GTDB): domain Bacteria; phylum Planctomycetota; class Planctomycetia; order Isosphaerales; family Isosphaeraceae; genus JAKAUH01. The sequence continues at coordinate 30,907 of DAIDHB010000310.1, read as the reverse complement.
AGCGGTCGGACGCGTAGAAGTCCTCGCGGCGGAAGAGATCGGGGGTCCAGCTCGACCCCTTGATCCGCGGGTGCGACGTCCACGCCAGGCCGTGCTCCTGCTTCAGCATCCGCTGCCAGTCGGCACCGTCGCCGACGTGATAAACCTTGCCATACGGCGATACGTCTTCCTCGAACGGCTGGCCGGCCGCCCGCTTCATCGTCCAGTAGACCGGATGCGGGAACAGGTAGACCCAGTGGCCCGGGCGCTTGCCGGCGTCGGTGATACCGAGCGCGACGTTCGCCTCCTCGCCGGGGAGCACGAGCAGCCGGTCGTCCGAAACGCGCCGACATTCATCAAACATCGCCTTCATCTCGGCCAGGCGGACCGTGCCCGGATCCTGCGGGTGGCCGTCGCCGTGGAACTCGGCCAGGTGGACGATGTCCACGCCCATCGCCTTGAACATGCGGACGAAATCGGGGATCGTCGGCGCCTGGCCTTTCTTCCTCGCCTCGAGCGCCGCCATCGTGATGGCCATGTGCCAGTGGGTCGTGAACTTGCGATACCCCGGAAGATCCGGGAACCGGTCGCCGTGGGTGTATTTCAGCGCGGCCTGAAGCGTCTCGTCGGGCCCCTTCGACGACAGCAGGTAGAACACGCCGAGGTGCTGCTCGGTGCCGGGCGGGGCGTTGAACCAGGGGACGAAAGACCCGCCGCCGGTCTCCGACTGGCGGATGCCGAAACCTGTCCGCAGCTCGAGGTCGCGGTGCCCCTTGCCGTACCACACGGTGCTCAGGTTATCCGTCAGGTCGCGCGGCGAGAAGAACTGGTGCGGCGGCGGGAAGCACGCCACCGAGCCCGGGCCGCGCTCCACGGCCAGGGTGCGATGCGCGACCTTCATCGACTGGTCCGACCCCGTGGGATTGGCGTCCTGATGCTGGAACTTGCCCTCGGTGTCGATCCAGCTCAGCCGCAGGCGTCGCGAGTCGGCCAGGACCAGTCCCGTGTCGTACAGGATCGCACGATGGTCCTCGTCGGTATGGAGCACCGTCTCGAAATGGACCAGCCCGGCGCCGTCGTAGAAGGTCAGCCGCAGCTCGCCCGAGAACGGGCCGGCCGTAACGTCGCCGATGGACACCGTTGCGCGTCGGCCCTGGCTGGCGACGCGCACGCTCTTCAGAACGAGCTTCGCCAGGTATTTCTGGAACGGCCGTTTCGCCGGCGCGTCGAAGAACACGTTGAAGTCGCTCATCCCCGGCGGCCGGCCCGACGGCGCCTCGCGGCTGCCGACCAGCAGGAACGTGACGGGATCGGCGTTCTCGAGCGTCGCCGTCAACGCGCCGGCCTGACCCGACTCGGCGGCGCCCATCCGGTGGATCAGCGGGCGGCCGGGGCGCAGATCCACCACGACCGTGCCCGTCTCTTTCCTCCCGCCGTCGGCCCAGTCCCACGAGCACCGGAGCAGGTTCCGCTCGCGCTCGATCCGGATACCGCACTCGGGCCGATACCCGGACAGGTCGACCTCCGGCGGGGCGGCCACGACGGAGACAGGCAGCGCCGTCAACGCGACGGCAGCCCAGGCGATTGCCCGGGTTCGGCGGCAAAGCATCTTTGCATCCCCTCGTCACGCACCGGCGGGCGAGGCCGTCCTGACCATCCGCGCGATGAACCGCCCATCGCCGTCGTACAGGTGAGGCCAGAGCGTGACCGTCCCGCCGGTCGTCGTATCTTCCAGCGGATGGGGGAACGGTTGCAACTGGTAACCGTCGTGCTGCTGGAGGAACGCCTCGACCACGCCCGAGGTCTCGGCACGCGTCAGGGTCGGCACGGTGTACACCAGCGTTCCGCCGGCCTTGACCCGCGTGCTGGCGACATCCAGGATGCGAAGCTGCTCGGCCGCGAGCCGCGGGATGTCGTCGGCCGTGAGGCTCCAGCGCGCGTCGGGATGCCGGCGCCAGGTGCCCACCCCCGACGACGGCGGCTCGACCACCACACCGTCGAAGCTCGCCGCCTTGCCGACCGGATGCTGGCCCTCGCGCAGTTTCGTCGTGACATTGTGAAAGGCGCTGCGGCGCAGGCGCAGGGCCGCCTCGTGCCGGCGCCGCTCGACGTCGAACGTGCAGGTCACCGAGCCCTTGCCGCCCATGAGCGCCGCCAGGTGAAGCGCCACCAGGCCGCCGTCGACCTCGCCGCGCACGTCCCACCACCGCTCGCCGGGATCCGGGTCGCAGACGAGCCCCACCGCCTGCGAGGCCAGGTCCTGGAGCACCAGGCGTCCGGCCTCGAACGACGCGATCGACGCCAGTTCCGTTTCGGGCGGAAGCTTCGCGGCCTCGGCAACCCGGCGATGGACCCACGGCTTCAGCTCGGCCTCGCGCAGCTCGTTCCAGATCGCCTTCGGATCGCCGCCCCGCACCGCGACCCACGACGGGCTGCGCATCTGAAGTGCGGCCAGGAAGTCGAGCCGACGCACCTTGGGAGTCGCCTCGCCCGGCGGGATGGGGACCTGGTCGCGAACCCACGCCGGGAACAGCCGCCAGGGATCGGCGTTGACCGCATGCGCGCCCAGCCAGCGCTTCAGCCCCTCGGCCCGGCCCGTCCAGCCGGGCGCGTCGCCCACCGGCACCAGGCGGTCAACCGGCCGTCCGATCCGCGACGCCCAGATGCGGCCGAACGCCGAGACCTCGGGCAGATCGAGCAGCGACGCCAGCAGCAGTTGCTCCTCGGCGCGGCGGAGGTGCAGCGTCTCGATCCAGCCCCACCAGCGCAGCAGGGCACGCAGACTCCGCGTAATCCCGCCGCGATCCTTGAGATCACGGATCCTCGGCCGGTCCTTCAGCGCCGCGGCAATCGCCGGCGCGAGTCGGCGACGGTCGTGGACCACGGCGTGAACGACCGCCGGCGCGATCGCGGCGGTCGTCTCGGCGGCGGGGGCAAATGTCGGTTGAGTCGTCGATTGGCGAGGACGCCGTCTCATCGTGGTTGGTTCTTGCTCTTACGAGTCGAATGGCCGGTTTCCGTGGGATTATCCCAAAGTCGCCGGGCCAACGCACGCGATTCTCGACCCAACCCACCGGCGGACGGCTCAGCGCGGTGCCGCTGGCTCGGGTTTCGGATGATAAATGGCCTCGACGATCGCCGCGTAGGCCGGCTTCCGATGGTTGCTGGCGTCGAAGATCAGCGGATGCTGTCCGCGGCGCCAGGATCGGCGATCGCTGAGCCCCCAGAACGTCACCCGCTCGATCTGGTCCTTATGCTTGAGGAAGATCGCGAACAGCCGCCCATAGGCATCCGCCTGGGCCTTCAGATCCTGCTCGGACGGCGGCGTGACCTCGCCCCGGGGACGACCGCCGCCAAGCTGGCCCCCCGAGGTGCCCCGGATCGTCACATCCAGCTCGGTGATGCTGACCTTCAGCCCGAGCGAGGCATAGTCGCCGATCGCCCGATCGATCGCCTCATACGGGACTCTGGCAGTGCTCCAGTGCCCCTGGATTCCCACGCCGTGGATCGGCACGCCGTCCTTCACCAGCCGCCTCAGCAGCACCATCGAGCTCTCGTGCTTGGGCCCGACCTCGATGTTGTAGTCGTTGTAATAGAGCTTCGCATCGGGGTCGGCCTCATGGGCGAACCTGAACGCGAGCGCGATGTACTCCGGCCCGAGGGCCCGCATCCAGGGGGACTTGCGGAGGTTCTCCGTTTTGGCCGTCTCGGCGTTACCGCCGTCGTTGATCGCCTCGTTGACCACATCCCAGCCCCGGATCTTCCCCTTGTACCGCCCGACCAGCGTTCCGATGTGGTCCTTCAGGCGGCGGGTGACGACGTCCTTATCCCCGTCGCGGAAGAACCAGTTGTTCGTCTGGGCATGCCAGACGAGCGTATGACCGTGGACGGCGATCTGGTTGTCGGCGCACCACTTCACCAGGGCGTCGGGACGTTCGAATCGCCAGGTGTTCTCGCTGGGATGAACCGGCCCCGGCTTCATGCAGTTCTCGGGCGTGACGACGTTGAAGTTCTGCCGGACGAGGTCCAGCTCCTCGGCCGAGTAGCCGCCAGGCAGGTCCCCGGCCGCGCCGATGAGGAAAATGCCCTTGTAGGCGTCCTTGATCGACGGGCCGGCCGGGCTCGCCGCCCCGCCGTCCTTCTTGCCCTCGGCCGTCTGTCCCGATGCCGACACCGTCAAGCACACGACCATAACGGATCCGACCATGGCCAGGAGGCGATTGTTCATGTTGGCCCTCTAGAAAGTGAGAGGAGTTTGATCCACCGATGCGCACAGCCCCCCAGCCGCGGTAGCGATTGGCCGACGGACGCAGTGCGCCTCGATCATCGTCCCCGGCCGTCGTCCCGGCCGCGTCCTGGATCATACACCGATTCTTCGTATGACCAAAGCCACCTCGGATCCAATGGCGTCGGCACGCTCGGATTGATTCACCAGAAGGAATTAGCTCCTCCCGAGCATCGAGCCCTGCCTGTCCGCTCCCCGGCCCTGCGGTGCCGCGGGACCGGCACCGGGCCGGTCCGGCCGGTGACCGGCCGCACCCCCGGCGGGATGCAGCGGGCTGGATGCGCCCGGCGAGACCAGCGAGTTCAGGAACGCCTCCACCCGGGCCTGGTCCGGGTCGGACAGCATTTGGAACCGATTGGCCGAGGTCTCCCCCTGGCCGCGGTGGAGCACCACCGCCTCCTTCAGGTTCCGGGCTCGCCCGTCGTGGAGATACGGGGCCGTGTCGCGGAAACCCCACAGTGGCGGCGTCCGCCATTCGCTGGATGTCACGGAACCGACCGAGTCCGAACCGTCACCGTAATAGGCCCCCGAGTCGCTCAGCTCCATCCCCATTTCGTGCAGCAGCAAATCGCTGTAGATCCCCGGGATCGACCCGAGGTCCGCGGTGTGGCAGCTCGCGCAACCGATCGAGTGGAACAGCTTGCGGCCCTCCACGACTGCGCTCGCTGCCGTCCCGTCCGACGAATCCAGGGAGACGGGGCGAGGCAGTTTTCGGACGTAGGCGACGAGCGCGGCACACTCCTCGGCCGTGAGGTCCAGCGCCTGCGCCCTCGCCTCGGGCGCCGTCGGAGAGACGGCCTGACGGTGGCCGGGGACCTCCAGACCCATCTCGTTGGCGCAAGCGGTGAGGACGAAGTCCTCGAGGCTCGCCACCTGCGACTTCCAGCCGAACCGGCCGAGTCGCCCATCCTTCAACCGATGGACCCGGCCCCGGGTCTCCTCGGGCTGGCCCTGGGCCGCGTTCAAGAGGTCGCTTTCGGACAGCCCATCGATCAGGCCGGCCCCGAACAGGGGCGGAGTGTTGCGCCTCGTCACCCGGAACGCCACTCGCTCGCTCCCCAGACCGTTCTCGATGTCGCGGACCGTCGCCTGGACCTGCCTGTCCAGGGCGGCTCTGGTCCGCGCCAGACGAGGTACGTGACTCGCCGGCGCGTGACCCCTGGAGGTCCCATGTCGGCCGCCGGAATGCCTGGTCGTGACGGGAGGAGTCGTGCGGCATCGACTCAGAAGAGTGGAGCGCCATTTCTCGTAGTCGGGATCGACGCCGAAGCGATGGAGGACGACACTCCCCGCGTCGCGGAAGGCCGGGTGGACCTTCGCCAGATCGGCCCGGTCCGCCGACTGGTCGAACTGGCTGCCCCACCCGTTGCCCCGGCTGTCGACGACCACCGTCGGATCGCCGACGAAGACCATGTAGCCGATGCCGGCGGCTAGCTCGACGTTGCGATCGAGGGGCCCGCCACCGCCCGGGCCGCCCTGGTTATGGCAGTCGGCACACGAGGTCGCATTGTAGACGGGCCCCAGGCCGTCGCCGCCGTGGCAGCGGGGGTCATCAGGGATCCAGCGCCGGGCAAAGAGCTCGCGCCCCAGCGACGGGTCATCTCTCCCCGGAGGATCGGCCGCGACGGCCGCCGGCCGATCAGGTCCGGGCCGAGCGTGAGGGATCGTCGAAGCTGCGGGAGCAGGACCCGCCGCGCCCTCCGCCGGCTGCGGAGCTTCCGCCGGCCCGGCCGCGGCAGCGAGCGGATTGTCCCGCCGCGATGCCGGGACGGGCACGGGGCTTCGGACCTCGGTCGCGACATCGCCGTGGACGGCGGGCACTCTCGCCGCCTGACCCTGGACACCCTCGGAGGCCGTCGCCCGTCCGTGGGCGCGAGCACCGGAAGACGCGCCGCGAAGGCGGTTGCTCACGACCACGATGAGGCCAACCTGCCCGGCCGCTGTCAGCCCGATCAGGACTGCCAGCCCCCACCACCATGTGCGGGCCGGTCGCGCCGCCGGCTCCGACGCGGGGATCGGCCGAACTCCGTCGGTGGTATCACCCGTTCCAGTCGTACCTGGAGCCATCGGCATGACCCAGAGCCTCCCACGACTGTTTCGAGTCGCCAACTGAATGGGCCCGGGCCCGCGACCCGGATGATGCGGAGAGCGGTCCCGCTACGGGACCGCCCGGTCCGGCGGTCTTCACAATCCTACACCCACCCAATGCCGACGGCCATCGTCGTCCGTGGGATGACCCGGCGGCACCGAGTGAGACCGCGCCGAGACAGGAACCGCCACGAGGGTCATCAGCGATGGACTCGGCACCCGACCGGCTGGTTCGCCTCTATGGAGGCATTCGTCCCTGCTCGCGGTTTTGTTCGCGGGACTTCCGGAAAATCGGACGCGGGCCATGCGTCTCATGCGAACGGCCGGCTACGATCTCGGCCCCGAGCCGCCGCCGTCCCTTCCGGGCTTTTTGTGCCGACGATGGGCCGTCGTGCGCCCCGGCCGGTAGCCGTAATTCGGCAGCCCGCGCTCGCCGGCCGGCTCGCCCTTCGCCGGGTTGGCGATCGAGTGATAATGATCGCCCTCGCCGATCTCGTTCGCTGCCTCCTCGCCTCGACGGCGGCCTTCGGCGGATTCGCCGGGATCAGGCAGTCACAGCCGCTGCCGATCAGCTCGCCTCGGCCCGCCTTCAGCAGCGCCTCGCGCACCAAAAAGTAGTTCTCGGCCTTGAAGAACTGCATCAACGCCCGCTGCGTCTTCCGGTCGCGCAGCCCCGCGCCACCTGCACCTCCCTGCCCGTGATCGGGTCGATGCCCGTGTCGTACATGCAGGTCGCGATGTCGAACGATCGAGGTCTTTGCATAAAGTGAGTTCTTACGCTGCGGAGAGAAACGAGCAGGCGCCCATGCGTCAGATCGAATCGCGAATCGCCATGTCTGGCCGAGCTGAAGTTCAGTAGCACTGCCTCATGGACCAGGAACCCTCGAAGTCTCCTTTTTGAATATCTTGCTGCCGGGCCCAGAAATAGACCCTCCCGAGATCGCCCCACATCCATCCCAGCCGCTTTTCGTCGGAATCCACCTGGAGAAGGAGTTGCCAATCGGCGGCGCCTGCTTCCAGAACGGATCGCCGCGGATCTTCATAACAACTCGGGTCGCCGAGGTATATCCCATTGGTGACGAGTTGACATTCAAGCCGCATGTCGCCTTGTATTTCTTGAGGATGGCCGCCGCAGCGGTGGATCGGTTCGTTTTTATTCGTCGATCCCATAAGCTGCTGGCACAGGTTGGCGTATTCTTCGTTGCCCCAAATCGACAAATCACCAGACTCCGTGATCAGTCGAGTTGGCAGCGTCCATTCGCGTTGAAAACTCACTCGCCGTCCCGGGTATCTTGCCTCCTCGGGAAGGCTCTCTGGGGCCGGCCTGGTCGCGAGTACGTCGTGCGCCCCGAAGAAAAGTACGCGACAGTGACCGCGAGATTGCGGATCAAAGCCCCAGGCTGATGGGTCGCGAAAGAAAAGCAGCGTTCCTTCTCGAGGCCAGCCCGGCAGAGGGGCCGCTGCACCTAGCTCACTCAACGACACTTGCCCGATAAACTCCAATGGAACGGGACCGAGGGCCAAATCTTGCCTCATCCTTTGCGCCATGTCGCGCAGCCCGGTCAGTCGTGGATTCGCACTGAATCGCGCCTCAAGCCGTGCGATCTGACCGTTCAGAAAGTCATGTTTGTCCCAGGTCGGCCAATAGGTATCTGGCGGAAGGGAAGGCAATCCGCCGAGATGCGAGACGGAGTCTTCGGCACCGCTTCCGATGCTGTCGCGGACCACGAGCCGGGTCGAAGGCAGAAGATGATCGACCAGGAGGTCGGCCTATCCCGCAAGACCAGACTGGCGAATTATTTCCAATGCCTGGCATTTGTCCATATCTCATCCCCGCTGTGCAGGCAATGTCCGGAATTCGGAGCCGGCGGGAGGGGCAACTGCGGTCGCGGGCTTCATTTCTTGTCTTGCCCGGGACGCTTATTGGCCTGCCGCCTCGTCTGCGTTTTCCGCCCCGGCCGATACCCCGTCGACTCCTTGGCCGGGATTTGGTGGACGTACTTGCCCTCACCCAGCGACTCGTTCGCCCTCTCCATCCGCGCGCGGAGCGCGGCCTTCGGCGGATTCGTCGGGATCAGGCAGTCGCACCCGCTGCCGATCAGGTCGCCGCGCCCGGCCTTCAGCAAGGCCTCACGCACCATGAAGTAGTTCTCTGGCTTGAAGAATTGCATCAGGGCTCGCTGCATCTTCCGATCGCGCAGGCCCCGCGCCACCTGCACCTCGTTGCCGGTCATCGGGTCGATGCCCGTGTAGTACATGCACGTGGCGATGTCGAACGGCGCGGGGATGAAGTCCTGCACCTGGTCGGGACGGTGGCCGTTGCGCTTGAGAAACAACGCCAGGTCGATCATCGCGTTCAGGTCGCTGCCGGGGTGCGATGCGATGAAGTACGGCACGACGTACTGCTTCTTGCCGGCGCGGGCGCTGGCATCCCTGAACGCCCGCGCGAAGCCGCGAAAGTCGTCCACGTCGGGCTTCTTCATCAACCGCAGCACCTCGGGATCGGTGTGCTCGGGCGCGACCTTCAGGTGGCCGCCAACGTGGTGCCGCGCCAGCTCCTCGAGATATTCGGGCGACTTTTGTGCCAGGTCCATCCGGATGCCCGAGGCCACCAGCACCCGGTCGACGCCCGGCACCTCGCGGCTCCTGCGCATCAGGTCGACGAGCGGGCCGTGATCGGTGCCCAGCAGCTTGCAGACCGTCGGATGCACGCACGAGAGCCGCTTGCACTTCGCCTCGACCTCGGGACGCGTGCAGCGCATCTGGTACATGTTGGCCGTCGGGCCGCCGATGTCCGACACCGTGCCCGAGAATTGCTCGTCCTTCCCCAACTGCCGCAGCTCGGCCAGGACCGAGTCCGACGACCGCGACTGGATGATCCGCCCCTGGTGCGCCGTGATCGAGCAAAAGGTGCAGCCGCCGAAGCACCCGCGCATGATCGTCACCGAATCCTTGACGACCTCGTAAGCCGGGATCTTCTGCCCGCGGTACATCGGGTGCGGCCGTCGGGTGTACGGCAGGCCGTAGATCCGGTCCATGTCGGCCTGGCTGACCGGCAACGGCGGCGGATTGCAAACGACCGCCTGGCGGTCGTGGTATTGCACCAGGCGCCGGGCGTTGAGCGGGTTCGTCTCGTGGTGGATCGTCCGCGTCGCCAGGACGAACTGCCGCTTGTCGGTCTTCACCTCTTCGTACGAAGGCAGCACGATCGCATCATCGGGCGGCGTCTCGCTGGCACCCATCGCGTAGGCAACGCCGCGCAGGTCGCGCAGGTCCTTGACGGTCTCGCCGGCCGCGAGTCGACGCGCGATCGTCACGATCTGGTGCTCGCCCATGCCGAAGACGACCAGGTCGGCCTTCGAGTCGAGCATGATCGCCCGGCGGACGGTGTCGCTCCAGTAGTCGTAGTGAGCCAGCCGCCGCAGCGAGGCCTCGACGCCGCCGGCGATGACCGGGACGCCCGGAAATGCCTCGCGGGCACGCTGACAGTAGGGAATCGTCGCCCGGTCGGGCCGCAGGCCGATCCGGCCGCCGGGCGAGTACGCGTCGTCGTTGCGGACCTTCTTGTTGGCAGTGTAATGGTTGATCATGCTGTCCATGTTGCCCGCGCTGATGCCGAAAAACAGCCGCGGGCGGCCGAACTGCCGCCAGGGCTCGGCGCTCCGCCAGTCGGGCTGGCTCAGCACGGCGACCCGGAACCCGGCCGCCTCGAGGACCCGGCTGAGGATCCCCGCCGCGAACGCCGGGTGATCGACATAGGCATCGCCCGTGACGAACACGACGTCGACGTAGTCCCACCCGCGCGCCTCCATCTCGGCCCGGTTCGCCGGCAGGTGCGGGAGCTCGGGCGTCACGACCGGCAGGGCCGGCAGCATGGTGGGCGCCACATTGGCGTCGAGGGTCATGGGCGGGCAGGCAGCACTCATCAGATGGGGATTCCCCGGTGGCTGTCTCGGTTCGGGCGCATCAACTTACATTGTACCGGCCCGGGTCAATCCGTCCGAGCCTGTTCACTCCGATTCCGATCGGCCGAACAGCCTTCTGGCCACGCCCGGCGCGAACGCCAGCGCGGCCATCTGAACCCCCAGTCTCGGATCACGGACCAGCTCGGCGGCCGTCACCGGCGACAGGCCGAGCCCTCGCCCGAGCGCCTTTCGGGCCAGCTCGGTCCGGCCGGCCCGGAGGGCATCCTGCGCCCGGTTGAGGTAGGCCCGGGCCAGCCGTCGGTTGGCCGTTCGCTGGAGCTGGGAACGATTCGGCGCGTCCTTCAGGTCGACCGAGACCAGCGTCTCCAGCAATCGGGCGGATTCCTCGAGGTCGGCGAGCCCCGGTTTGAAACGATGCGTCTCGCTGGCACCGTGCCATCGCACCTTCACCGACGGCCGCGCCAGCCAGGCGATGCGCCACCCTCGCGAGACCCGCAGCCAGAACTCGGCGTCGAGGACGTAGCGAAGCGACGGGTCGAACCCGCCAGCCTGGTCGAACGCGGCGCGGCGGATCGTGACGGCCGAGCACCGCAACGGGTTGCCGCCGGTCATCGCGACGGCCAGCCCGCCAGGCTCGACGATCCGGTCGATCGGCCCGAGTCCGCCCCGCGCGACCACCGATTCGGAAACCGGATCACCCCGCTCGTCGATGACTTCCGACGCGCTGGCGACCAGTCCGATCGAATCGTCCCGGGCGAACGCCGCAACATGACCGGCGAGGTGTCCTGGCCCCATGACATCGTCCTGGTGGAAGACGGCGACGAGCGGCGTCTGGCTCAGCTCGACGCAATGGTTCCAGTTGCCGGCGAGGCCGAGCCGTTGATGATTGACCTCGACGCGGGCCCGATCGCCGGCGAGTGCGCGAACCACCTCGGGCGTCCGGTCGTCCGAGTGGTCGTCCGAGACGATCAAGTTGAACGCGACGCCCTGCTGGTCGAGGATGCTGCCGATCGGCTCGGCGACATGGGCGGCGCCGTTGAACGTGGGGACGGCGACCGTCACCGGAACATCAGTCGTCTCGGGCTCGAGGGACACGCGCGTCGGGTCTCCTCGGCCTCAGACGGTCGGCGGGGACGACTCGCCCAGCGCCCGGAGGGTCTCCCAGGTGTAGAGGCCCGACGAGTGGCCGTCGTTCCAGGCGAACTGGACGGCGTACGTCCCGACGTTCTCCATGCCCATGAGCTTCAGGTCGGGGCGGATCGTCGCGGCGTCGAGGATCCGCTCGCCGGTCCACTCGTCGCGGCAGGCCGCGCACGGACACTGGCTGCGGATCATACGATAGGGCAGGCGATGGACCCGGCCGTCGGTCCATTCGACCTCGAGGAGCTGCTCGGCCTGGTGGGCCCGGATGTTGCTGGGTGGGTCGGTCATCGCTTCAATTCGCCTGGCGGCCGCGAGTTCTCGGGGAGTCGTCTCCAATGGACCTCGATCATACCAGCGATTGCCCCGACGCGGAACGCGGCGCCCCGGCGTACGGACGATTCCTCGTCCGCGCCCCGAGCGTCAACGCAGTCCGCCGCGCCCTGCACCGCGCGCCGGGCGGCGTGCGCGTGGTCGGGCGGGAGGACCGCGAGACGATTCTTTGCACTCATACCATGGACGAGCACAGCCTGGGCCGCCACTGGCCGATCATCCTCAGCCGCCTGGCGAAGGCGGGCCTGTCTGTGCGTGAGTCCCGGTGACGCGGGTCCAGTCGCGTTATCTGTTGCCCTGGCCCTGAGACTGCGCCTTCGTCATGGCCTCGACCGCCTGGCGCAGCTCCCTGATCTGGGCAGTCAGATCGTCGAGCCTTTTCGTCAGCGCCGGATCAGCCGGGGTATCGATCTTCTGCGAGTAGAAATCGGCGAAGACATTCCCGACGAGGTTGCCGTTGGGGTCGAAGGCCATGGTCCCGAGCACGGGTCCTTTCTGGTCGCCAAGCAGGTTCACTCGGTAAAGCGTCTGAGAGGGAAGCTCCGCCGAAAGCCGCCGTCCGAGGGAGTGGCGCCGCTCCGGGACCAGCTTGACGTGAAGAGGCCGAGCCTCGCGGAGCAGTTCGACGACGACGGTCTTCTCGCCGTGCGACTGGACGAGCTTCGTCAACGCCGACTGGTCGGCCGGAATGAGACCGTTGAACGAGCGGATGATGTCGAACTTGCGCACGCCCGCCTTCGTGGCCGGACCGTGCGGGTCGACCTCCATCACGATCAGGCCCTGGTTATCGGGAAGCTGAAGCTGCGCGCGGAGGGCCGGCTCGACCGGCGAGACCGAGACCCCGATCCAGTACGCCGGCGGCTCGGGCCGGACGGGACCGAGGCTGGCGTGCACGCGCGGCTGGACCTTGAGCGACTCTTGCCGGCCCGAACGCATGAGCACCAGGCTGACGACTCGCTCTCCCTGTTCCTTGAGCGCGTTCTCGAGATCCTCGACCTTGCCCAGCGGAATGGCTTGCACGTCCTCCCCTTCCAGCCGGACCAGCAGATCGTTCTGGCGGACGCCCGCCGCCGCGGCCGGCGAGCCCGGCTCGATCTGGGTGACGATCAGCCCCTGGTTCTCCCCGAGCTTGAGCTGCGCCCGAAGCGCCGCGTCGGCCGGAGCCAGTGTCATGCCCGAATTGCGGCTCGCGTTGTCAACGAAGGCGAAGACCATCCCCTGCCCGTTCGCGCCCTCGCTCCAGCCTGGATTGCGCCACTGCGTCCCCAGGACGAGCTGCGAGTTGAGGAGCGGCGTGAACTGCCCGAGGTCCCGGTACGCCGCCTGGTGGTTGGCCCAGGGGTCCTGGCCGGGCTGCCCCGGACGATTGTTGTGCTGCGGCTGAGCCGCCTGATTCGGGTTCCCAGGCTGGCCGGGCTGATTCATGCCCGACTGGCCCGAGTTCCCGGATTGGCCGGACTGTTGCTGCCCCACTCGATTCGGGTCGTCACCCTTACCGCGCTGATTCGCACCCGGCTGAGCCGGCTGTCCGGGCTGGCCGGAATCCTCTCCCTGCTGCCCGCGGCTAGCCGTGGCAACGAGGAGCATCAGGACGAGCGCAAGCGGGGTCGAGGACGCGAGGACGCGCTTCACGTCGGGTCTCCTTTCGAATTGTTGACGAGGAATGCGGCGGGACGATCGTCCCGTCTTCTGGAGATTCAAAGAGTCTCGAGTCCCACGTATCGAACCTGGACCTGGTCGACGGGCACCGCCACGCGCCGGCCGTCCTTCAGCCGGGCCGGCACGAACCGGCGGCGGCGATCGACCTGGTACCCTTGCTGCTCCAGCAGAGCCTGCTGGTGTTCCGTGATGGGCGCGGGCGGAGTGTACGCCCACCGCTCGCCCGCCGACGGCCCGGTCGGAATTGGCCCCGGCGGTGGACTCGCTTCCGGCCCGGCCGCCACGAGCGAATCCGGTCCGGCGCTCGGAGCCGGCGAGACGTCTGGGACTTCAGTCGAGGAGGGAATACTACCGACGGACGATCCACCCTCGGGCGTCGGATTCGTGCTGCGGGCAATCGTCGGCGCCGTCATCCCATCGCGCCCCGAAGACCGGTCGGGATGCAAAGTCCAGCCGAGCAGGAACGCGATCCCCGCCAGTCCGGCCGCCATCGCCATCCGCCAGGGCTGGCTCCGTCGGGGCGCAGGGATCGGCTCCGTGGAGATGCCGACCTTCACGACCGTCGCACCCGACACCGGAATCGCGCGGAACGACTCGCGCCAGGCCTGGGCCTCGAGGAACGCGAGCGCGCACCGCTTCCAGCCGTCGGGCTCGCTGTCGAGGGACTGGATCGCACCCCGCAGCTCGGCCGGCGAAAGCTCGCCATCAACAAGGCGGTCCAGGAACGTGTCGGAGATCGGCTCGGAAGGCTCAGCGTGGTTCATGGTCGGATTCCTCGAAGTCGGCCGAGAGCCGGGTCAGCTCGGCGCGAAGCCGGGCCTTCGCGCGATGGAGCCGGGTCTCGATCGTGGCGACCGACGCGCCCAGGCGCTCGGCCAGCTCGCGGGCGGTGAAGCCCTCGGCGTACTTGAGCACCAGGAGCTCGGCATCGCGAGGCGACAGGATCGCAAGCGCCCGCTGCACGAGGGCCTGCCGCTCGTCGCGCACCAGCCAGGCCAGCGGCGACGATGCGCCGTCGCTCCTATCCGGCTGGCAACGCGCGGCGTAGCGATCGAGCAGCCCGCGGCGCCGGCCGGTCTTCCGCCGGTAGATGAGAACATGCCGCACGGCCAGGCGATAAAGCCAGACCGTCGCGCGTGCCGGGTCGCGCAGCGGCGAACGCTGCTCGACCGCGGCCAGCGCGACGTCCTGCATCACCTCGTCGACGGCCTGCGCCTCGCCCAGCCTCGACGCGATCACGCGCCGCAACCAGCGTTCGTTGGCCGCCAGCGTCGAGCCCCAGTCCGGAGCTTTCGCATCCGCACCGACAGGGCCCGGCTCGGTCGTGAGGGGTCGGCTCGGCTCGCTCATGGCTACCGACGAGAGTTGCCGCCCAGGCCAATTCCTTGCAAGCTTCGGGCAAAAATCGCGAGATTAGCGGCGACGGGTGTACTGCCGGACGGCGAGGGCCGCGAGCGCGGCGCCGAACACGAGAATCGTGCTCGGCTCGGGGGCGGGTGTTACCTGGGGCGTGAGCAGAAACTCATCCATCTGGCCCGAGGCGTCGGTGCCGTAGGCGGCGATCCGGCCCGAGGCGTCGATCCCTACGGCGTCGATCAGCTTGATACCCGACGTGGGCGGGATCATCAGGTTCAGGTCCTGCATCTGACCGTTTACCCAGAGGAACGCATGCTGGGCGCCGCCGGCGGTCTGGGACCAACCGACGATCTGGTCGCTGTTGTTGAGGGCACTCGCGTGTCCGACGGAGCCGCCCAGGCTGCCGAGCTTGATCGAACTAGCGGTATTGAAGCCCGGTATATTTCCCTGGACGTAGGGCGTCGAGACGCCGTTCAGCAAGCCTGTCGCATTGAGGAGCATGGCATTGGTGTCGTTCAGACCGGCGACTGACCCATAATAGGCGTGGCCAGGCACGACGGTTGAAGTGATTACCATATTGACGACACCCGATGATTGTAGCTGGGGAGAGTAAGGTGTCTCAGGTATCACTTCAGGAGCTGGGCTGTATGCAACGATCTGCTGGAGAAAACCCACGGGAGAGGGCAGATTGCCAGTCCCGATGTAGAAGCCATGATTGTTACCTGTGCTCATCCAGAACAACGAGGCGAGGCCCCTACTATCCCCCAACCCGGAAACGTCTGACATCCGGGGATTCTGGACGGACGAGTGGTACCCCGCACCTGTGTGCGCAAACACATCGAACGACCCCGCCTGAAACGCGGCCCGATCGGTGGGGCTGAGCGCATTCAGGTAGTTCCCACTGGGATCGAACTGATTCGTCCCATTCAGGAACGCGGCGGACGGATTGGCGGCGCCCAGGTTGGTCACCGAGTAAAGCGCGTCCGCTCGGGCAGTCGCGGCCAGCGAGCAGACGACGAGAACCAGCGCCCCGAGGTGACCGAGCAATCGCAGGCGACCGCGCATGAGGACCCTCCCTGGTCATCGGCCCAATCCAACCGGCTACACACGAGGCGGATCATGGACGAATTGATAAGGACTGTCAATCCGACTCAGCCGAAGATCGCCTCAACCGGCTTCCCGGCCGCGATCGGCAGCGGACGGCCGAGCGTGTCCATGACCTCGGTCGCCGGGTCGATGCCGAGGGCCCAGAACATCGTCGCCGCGATGTCATCGGGCGTGACCGGATCCGTCGCCGGGTGGCCGCCGATCCGGTCGCTGGAGCCGTAGATCGCTCCCGGCACCGTGCCACCGCCCGCGAAAAGCACGGTGTAGCAGTCGGGCCAGTGGTCGCGGCCGTTCGGGCCGAACTGCTGGGTGTTGGTGACCTTCGGCGAGCGGCCGAACTCGCCCATCCAGACGATCAGGGTTTCCTCCAGGAGCCCGCGGGCCTCCATGTCGCGGATCAACGTCGGCACGGTGCGATCGGTGATCGGCAGCAGCCGGTTCTTGAGCGTCTTGAAGTTCTCGCCATGCGTGTCCCAGCCGCCGTTGGCCTGGCCGCCGATCGACGACGAGTAATACACGGTCACGAACCGCACGCCGGCCTCGACCAGCCGCCGAGCCAGCAGGCAGCTCTGGCCATACGTCGTCCGGCCGTACTCGTCGCGCAGCCGGGCCGGCTCGGACGACAGGTCAAAAGCCCGCTTCACGGCCGGGCTGCTGAGCATCGTCAGGGCGCGCGAGTAAAACGCATCCAGCCCCTGCGCGGCCTCCGACCACTCCAGCAAATCCGCCTGCCGGTCGATCATCCGCTGGAGCCCGCGGCGATCATCGAGCCGCGCGGTCGGCAACGACGACGGCAGGCTCAGCTCGGGCAGGCGGAAGCTCGAGCTATTCGGGTCCTGCCCCACGAAGAACGGGTCAAATGCCTTGCCCAGGAAGCTGGCGTGCTGGCCAGGCGTGACGCTGCCATCCCGCAGCACGTGCGGGAACGAGATGAATGACGGGATCGCCGGGTCGTCGCTCGGCCGCAAGCGGGACACCGTGCTGCCGTAGGCCGGATAGAGCTCCTGCGTGTCACGGAGCCGGATGTCGTCGAGCGGCGGCGTATGGCCGGTCAGGCTGTAATAGGTCGCCGAGTTGTGGTTGCGCATCCGGTGATGCACCGACCGCACCTGGGCGAATCGGTCGATCACCGTGGCGAACCGCGGCAGGTGCTCGCTCACCCGCAATCCCGGCTGATTCGTGGCGATCGGCGCGAACTCGCCGCGGATGCCGGACGGCGCATCCGGCTTCATGTCGAACGTGTCCAGGTGCGACGGCCCGCCGAACTGATGCAGGAAGATGACGTGCTTCGCCCGCGGCTTCAGGTCGGTCCGCCGCGCATCGGCCGCGCGCAGCAAGCTCGGCAACCCCAGGCCCAGCACGCCGCCGAACCCCGCGCGGACCAGCGCCCGCCTCGTCCATCGACCCGTCGCCTGGAAATCGGGACACCCTTGCATCTTATTCGGCTCCGACACTGTCAGGAACGGACGTCACCGGCGGGCGGAACCACGACGCTCTCAGGACGACGCACTTGTGGTCCATGAAGAAGTTTGAACCACAGAGACACAGAGGATTCACAGAGACGATTTCCCACTGATCCTGGCAATTCTAGGAAGCTCAGGCCCCGCCCGGCCTCGCCGATTTGCATGATTCTCTCTTTCTTCTCTCTCTGTCTCTGTGGTTCAAAAATCTTCAATCCAAATTCTGTCAATGACGGAGCAGGAACTCCTTGCTGTTCAGGAGCGCCCAGGTGATGTCCTCCCACGCCGCGCGGCGGTCGCTCGATCGGCGCACATACGCGAGCGCCCCCGCGCGCTCGGCCTCACGAGGCTCGCGCGAGAGCGCGGCCAGGTACAGCTCATCGAGGATCGCGGCCTCGTCCACTTTCGCGGCCATCAGCCGGCCGATCCGGTTGGAGTCGTTGTCGAGCTTGCGGCGGATCGTCGGGCCGTTGATCATCTGGAACGCCTGGGCCAGCGTGATCGCCTCGGAGCGCTCGCACTCGCACGTCAGCAGCCGCTCGGGCTTGCCGAACGTCTTCAGGAACGGCACGTCCGACGCCACGCCGGGCAACTGCCCGGCCCGCAGCGTTCCCGGCGCGCGGCGGAAGCGCTCGGGGACCTCGAGCACCTGGCAGACCGCGTCGAGCAGGACCTCGGCCGGCAGCAGCCGAACGGTCGCGTGCGAGAAGTTCGCCTCGTCGTCGCGATTGGTCGGATTCGGCGTCGCCCCGGCCTGGTAGACCCGCGACTTCATGATCCAGGCCACCGTCGGTCGGAGCCGGCGGCCGTGCGCGACGAAGTGCCCGGTCACGGCGTCCAGCAACTCGGGGTTCGACGGCGGGTTCGAGTCGCGGAAGTCGTCCACCGGGTCCACGATCCCTCGGCCCATCACGTGGTACCAGACCCGGTTGGCCAGGTTGCGATCGAACTGGCGGTTGTCGCGGGTCAGCCAGTCGGCCAGCGTCACGAGAGCATTCTCGCCGGACGCCGGCATGCCGCCCCCGGGCCGGCCGTGCAGGGCCGTTGGCGCCAGGCGAGCCCCGGTCCTCGGCTGGACCATACCGGGCGGCCCGGCGAGGAACACGATCTCGTCGCCGTTGATCTCGTGCTTGTCGAGCGCGTCCTTGCGGGCGGCGTCGAGGTCCTTGCGGACGACATTCGAGAAGAATGCCGCCAGGCCGTAATAGTCGTCCTGCGTCCAGACGTCGAATGGGTGGTTGTGACATCGGGCGCACTGGATGCGGATGCCAAGAAATACCTGGGCGACACTCTCGGCGGCCGTCGTCGCGTCGCGATTGGTCCGGTAGAAGCTCGACGGCGGATTCCGCCACGTCGAGCCGAGTCCCGTGACAATCCGGCGCACCATCGCGTCGAGCGGCACGTCGCCCGCGATCTCGTCGCGGAGCCATCGGTGGAAGACCCAGGCGCCCTTGTCGCCCATCGTCTTCTCCTCGTTGCGCAGCAGGTCCGCCCACTTGAGCGCCCAGAAATCGGCGAACTCGGGCCGATCGACCAGGTGGTCAATCAGCCTGGCGCGGCGGTCCGGCGCCCGGTCGGCGAGGAATGCGCGGACCTCGCCCGGGTCGGGCAGGCGGCCGATCGCGTCGAGAAAGGCCCGGCGGAGGAAGACGCGGTCGTCGCAGCCGGGCGAGGGGTTGATCCGAAGGGCGCGGAGCTTGCGATAGACGGCGCAATCGACGGGGTGGCTGCTCTCGCCGCCACGCCAGACAAAGCCCGGCCGGTCGGCGGGGAACGCCAGACGGCTCGTCGCGCGGCCGTCGCGGTAGCGGACGGCGACCGCCGCCTCGCCGGGCCCGCGAGCCTGGATCCGCCCGTCGGCCGACACCTCAAACCGCGTCGGGTCGCTCAGGTCGTACGACGCCTGCCGCGTGACGTCGCGGGTCGTGCCGTCCGCGAACCGGGCCGTGACCACGAGCTGCTGCGCCAACTGCCCGGGGGCCGTGACGCGATCGGCCGGGTCGACCTTCAGCTCCGTCACCCGGGGCGCCGCCGGCCCGTCGTCGCGCGCTCCGGATGCAATCCATCGCAGCAGCGCGGCACACTCGATCGAGTCGCGGCCGAACCTTCGCCCGCCCTCGTGCGCCACGAGGCCCGTCGGCTTCTCGACGATCAGGCTGCGCTCCGGGTGGACGACATCGACCCGACGGCCAAGCTGGTCCCGCGTGAGCGCGCGAAAGTCGAAATCGGGGTCCTCGCCCCGGAGGCTGAGGCGAAATCCGCCCTTGCCGCTCAGGTTGCCGTGGCAGGCGCCCATGTTGCAGCCAGCCTTCGCCAGAAGCGGCACCACGTCGTCGCGGAAGCTCGCCGGCCGCGAGCGGTCGGGTTGAGCGACCACGACCGAGACGATGGCCTCGTCGCGCACCCCGTCCGCCGAGATCCGGATCTTGCCGGACCCCGCCCCCCCCGGCCGGACGACGCCGTCGGGCGAGATCTCGACGAGGCCGGGCGGATCCACCCGGAACCGCGATGAGCGGGTGGCATCGCGCGGCGACCCGCCGGCGTCGCGGATCGTCACGGCGAGCTGCTGCCGGGCGTCGCGGCCGGAGAGCACCAGCTCGCGCGGCACGACCTCGATCGAGGGGCGGTCCGGCCCGCCCGGCGCCGGCGGGGGCGGCAGGGCCAGGGCCGCGAGCACGAAGACCCAGAAGATCGGCCGGGGGCGGCCCGGCCTGAAAGCAACCGTGGGCGGGTGGGATCTCACGAGGCTCGCCTCCTCGCCATCCGCTCGCAGACCGGACCGGACCGGCCCGGATCGGATCGGATCGACCGGCCCGCCCGCCGCGGGTCGTTGACGGCCTGCCCTGCCGCCCCGCAGGCCCGTTCCGCAGGCCGCGCAGGGCCCGGCCCGGGCCTTACCGGATCTGATCGGTCGAGACCGTCTCGCCGCCGGAGCGGGTCATGAGCTGGTTCAGCGTGACTTTGTTGATCTGCGCCGTGAGGGGCCGCACACTGCCGTCGCAGAACGCGAAGTTCACTTGGCTCGAATGCTTGCTGGCCCAGTACATCCAGTAAGGCAGGTTATTCACCATGATCGGCCGGTTGATCGTCCGGTCGAGGTTCGTCCGCACGCAGCAGCTCGTCGCCTGCGACCAGACCCCCTGCGGCCAGAGGCTCTCGCCGAAGATGATCGTGGTTGAGGTGCCGTCGGTGACGTCGGCGAGGTTCGTCGTGGAATTCTGATACATCACCCCGTTGTCGTACACCAGGCAGAACGGATTGGTCGAGGCGACCGTTGGATTGAGATTCGGGCAGTTGGTGTCGACCTGCGCGATGTAGCCGGCCGCCATGTTGGCGCGATAGTCCGACGGCCCGATCTGCGCGATCAGCGAGCTGCCGGTGCCGGTCTGGACCGTGACCGCCCGCCGGTTCGAGGGGCAGACGAACCCGTCGATCGTCCGCCGGATCGAGGTGGCATTGCTGGGATCGGTCGTGTACAGGTTGAAATTGATCTCGTTCCAGAGGTTGTTCTGCTCCATCTTCAGGAACAGACTGGTCATCCCGTTCCACATGTAGGTCTGATAGGGCGACATCACGGAGGCGCAGTTGGTATCGCCGCCGACCGGATTGTTGTTGGCGTCGAAGACGGGCCCCTGACAGTACCACCCCGATGGGAACGAGTTGAAGGAGTCGTGGTATTCCTGCGCCGCGATGCCGAGCTGCCGCAGGTTGTTCTGGCACTTCGCCCGGTTGGCGGCCTCGCGGGCATTCATAACCGCCGGCATGATCAGCGCCACGAGCACGGCGATGATCGCAATCACGACCAGCAGCTCGATCAGGGTGAAGCCGGGTCGTCGACCCGACCTGCGATTGAATGGGCGCATCAGTGTTCCCTCGGGCAAGTGGGCCACGCGGCAGTCGGCGGAGCGTCGCCTCGACAATCCCCCAACTGATAAGCTACACAATCCGATCGATCCGTGCTAGCGCGACGCCGTGCTTTCTTCCCGAATTAGGCGACGACCGACGCGCGCCGGGGCGCCCGGTGTCCCCAGGTCAGGAACAGGCCCCGAAGCATACTACGATCGGACAGGCATCTCGTGAGCCGAACCGGCTCAGGAACTTGATGCAATCAGAGATTGGACGGCCCGGCCGACCTCGACCGTGCCGGCCCGACCGCCCAGGTCGGGGGTGCGCGGCGTGGGCTGGCGCAGCAGGCCCGCGACGGCCGCGCGCACCCGGCCGGCAGCGCCGGCGTGCCCGAGGTGGTCGAACATCATCGCCAGCGACAGGATGGCCGCCAGCGGGTTGGCGACCCCCTTGCCCGCGATGTCGGGGGCCGAGCCGTGCACGGGCTCGAACATGCTGGGAAACGTCCGCTCGGGGTTGATGTTACCCGAGGCCGCCAGGCCCATCCCCCCCTGGAGCACGGCCCCAAGGTCGGTGATGATGTCGCCGAACATGTTCGTCGTGACGATCACGTCGAAGCGCTCGGGGGCGACGACCATCCGCATGCAGCAGGCGTCGACGTGCTGGTAATCCGACCTGATCTCGGGATAGTCGCGGCCGACTTCCTCGAATGCCCGCATCCACAGGTCGTGCGCGAAGGTCAGCACGTTCGTCTTGGCGACCATCGTGACCTGTCGCACCAGCCCTCGGCCGCGATCGGATTCGGAGAGGCCGCGGAACGGCCCCTCGGCCGCGCGGCGCCGGGCGAGGTCAAACGCGTAACGGAGGGTCCGCTCGACGCCCGCGCGGGTGTTCATGGAGGTCTGGATGGCCACTTCCTCGGGCGTCCCCTTGCGCAGGAAGCCGCCGGCGCCGACGTAGAGATCCTCGTTATTCTCGCGGACGACGACCATGTCGACGTCATCGGGCCCCTTGCCGCGGATCGGGCCCTCGATCCCGGGAAACAGCCGGACCGGGCGGAGATTGATGTATTGCTGGAAGTCGAACCGGAGCTTGAGCAGGATCCCCTTCTCAAGCACGCCGGGAGGCACGCCCGGATGGCCGACGGCTCCCAGCAGGATCGCGTCCATGCCGCGCAGGTCGCGGACGGCCGAGTCGGGAAGCACCTCGCCCGTCTTGAGATACCGCTCGCCCCCGATGTCCACCGGGTGGAGCGAGTATTCCAGCCCCTCGAGCCTGGCGACCTGCGCCAGGACATCCAGGCTCACGTTGATGACCTCGGGGCCGACCCCGTCCCCCGCGATGACTCCGATCCGGATCAAGGCCGCTCCCCTTCCGTCATGACCGCTGCAATCCGACCGCGCGGATCCTCCGGCCGGGCGTCACCGGCCGGCCCGCGCGCCGTATGATGAGAGAAACCGATCATAACCGGCGCCCGGGCGGCCCTCAAGCCGCCAGGCGCCGGACGGAATCGACGCAGCCGGAGGGGAAGAGCCCGAGCAGAAGACCCGTCGAACCGGGCATCGTCCCCTGGTCCCGCACCGGGACGGACTGCGGGGATCGGCATCATCGAGTGTCCTGATCGGGATTTGCGTTGACAACCCGCTTGCCATGGTCCTAATTTGATGGTCCTGGGCCGGCGCCGACATCGAAATCGCATCGCCAAGGGGCGGCTCCGCCCGGGCGCGGCGGCCGGCCGGTTTCTCGGTTACGATTCTCCTTCGATCGTCCTTCACCACATCGCGAAGTCAGGCCCCTGGAGGAGACGGCTTCATGGCCACTCCGGTCGAGAGTACCCCCAGCACGTCCAGCACCGGCAAGGATCCGCGCGGGTTCTCGGGGCTCGACGAATCCCAGCTCGAGAAGTCGATCCTCCGCCGCGGGCTCGCGACGGCCGCCGAGATCGAGGCGTGCAAGACCCGGCGCACCCAGATGGCCGCGAAGGACGCCGAGGTCTCCAAGAGCCTGCTGGAAATCATGGTCGAATCGCGCGTCCTGACCCGCAGCCAGATGGTCCGGCTGCTCCAGGAAGCCGGCGAGACGACGAAGAAATTCCAGATCCCCGGCTACCAGGTGATCTCCAAGATCGGCAAGGGGTCGATGGGCGTCGTGTACAAGGCCAAGCAGATGAGCGTCGACCGCGTCGTCGCCATCAAGATCCTGCTCGACACCCTCGCCCAGAACAAGGAATTCATCAAGCGATTCGAACGCGAGGCCAAGATCGCCGCGCGCTTATCCCATAATAATATCGTGAACGCAATCGACGCCGGCGAGGTCGACGGCCATTATTTCTTCGTGATGGAGTACGTCGAGGGCGAGACGATCAAGGATCGGCTGGACAAGCACAAGACGTTCGACGAGAAGGAGGCGCTGCGGATCGTCGTGGCCGTCGCCGAGGCGCTCAAGCACGCGCACTCCCGCGGGCTGATCCACCGGGACGTCAAACCCGAGAACGTGATCCTGACGAAGGAAGGCGGGATCAAGCTGGCCGACCTGGGGCTGGCGCGGATCACCGACGACGAGAAGTGGGGGCTCTCCGAGGCCGGCATGGCCATCGGCACCCCCTATTACATCAGCCCCGAGCAGGTCCGCGGCCAGACGAACATCGACATCCGCGCCGACATCTACAGCCTGGGCGCGACGCTCTATCACATGGTGACCGGGCGGGTGCCCTACAGCGGCGAGACGCCCAACGAGGTGATGCGGAAGCACGTGGATACGAACGTCGCCATCGTCCCGCCCGACCACCTCAATACCAGCCTCTCCGGCGGCCTGGGTATGGTCGTCGAGACCATGATGGCCAAGAATCGCGAGCATCGGTACCAGTCGCCCGACGACCTGATCCTCGACCTGAAATGCCTGATGCGCGACGAGAGCCCGATGATCGCCGGCCAGAAGCTCGACGCCCTGCAAGGGCTGGCCGAGGGCGAGGCCGATGGCAGCCTCTATGGCGGGGCGTCCGGAGGCGCCTCCGAGGAGCAGATGATCGAGATGGCCTCCTACGTCAACAACCGCAACGTCATCATCGCCGCGATCTCGACATTGCTGCTGGTCTCGGTCATCACCAACGTGATCCTCGTCGTGGCGCACTGAGGCAACCGGCGTAGGATGCCGCACCCGATCCGGCCCGGCGGGGACTACGAGCTCGACGCGTCAGCGAGTGCATGACCCATTCCCGCCGGGATTCACTCGCTGGCGCTTCCGGCTCGCACGAGGGAGGGGTTGAATCTCGTCGCCCCTCGCCAACGCCATGGCCGCCGCCCTGGCCGAGAATCCCGTCTCACTCGGGGCCGCGGAGGGCGCGGAGAGGAACCCGAAAGGCCCCAGCCGCCCGGGCGACGGAGATTTCCGGCTCGCCGGGACACTCCGCGATCTCCGCGTCTCCAGGCGAGACATCGTGCCCGGATCATTCGCTGCCGGCCCAGGGGCCCGGCGAATGACGATCCTGGAAGAGGTCCGGCCGGAATTGTTCCGCATCCCGGCCAGCCGGGGAGGTGCCATGCTCCCTCCCGATCCGAGCGGCAGGCTCTTGCCGCATCCCGGCCCTCCCCTCGCCGCGGCTGACCGACCGGCGAACCCCGGATCGACACCTCTGGGACATCTGTCCGTGTTGAGAAGGCACCGTTGCAGATACGAACACGGACGATGGAAGAGAGCTTCTTAACGACGGGGCGCCCGGGGGCGTCGGCCCGGGCGCGGGCTCAGTTCTTGCTGAAATTGAAGGACCGGATCGCGTCCTTGCCCAGCGGATCCTTCACGAATTTGCGATGGCACGAGGGGCAGAGATCGAAGCGAAAACCCTTGTTGAGCGGGGCGGCGAGGTCTTCGGATAGGAGTGCCTCGTCTCGCTGGAGGATCTGAGCGACCGCTTCCATCGGATCATCGTCCAGGTCATCCTCCCGGATCTCCGTCGGGTCGAATCCCGGGAACGCCTCGATCCTGACCACGTATCGGCCGTCCCCCGGGTTGCTCAAATCCTTTCCACAGAGATCGCACGTGAAGTGGACCATCAGCGATTCATCCTCAGTTTGATGAGCCGGTCATCGAGTCCGGAAGAGGTTGATAAGCCCGATTCTAACTCGGCGGCTCAGGTCCGTCCAAGCCCCTCCCCGGGTTATTCCAGGAATTCATTTTCGGCCGATTCCTGTCAAGGCGAGAATCCACGCTAGCGCGGCGAATGACGAGATCGCCAGGCCGATGCGCACTTCATTCGGCTGATAAAACCATTCGATTGTATGTTCGCCCGACCCGATTTCGAGGCTGCCGAAAGCCCCCGGGCCAGGCTCGATCCGGACCGGGCGGCCGTCGAGCCGCGCGGCCCAGCCCGGGGCGAATGTTTCGCGGATCACCAGGCGGTCCGGGGCGTCGAGCCGGACGCGCACGATCGCCGATCCGGGACGCCGAAGCCAGGAGATTTCGGCCGTTTTCGAGCCGAGCGAGGCCCACGGCGCCGGGTCGATCCAGGCGATCCAGGCAGGGCCGACGCGCTCGACTCGCTCGAACGCCCCGGGCGGCGGCGGCGTGCCCCCGACGACCGCCCCGACGCAGGAATCCCGCAGGCGGTCGAGCGCGCCGGCCGCCGAGGTCCAGGTCACGTCGCGCCGGCTGCTTCGAGAGGCGGGCGACGGCTCGAAGACCGGATCGAGCCATGCGACGGCGATCTCCAGCTCGACCGAATCGTAGTTGCGCGGGTCGGCCAGCCCGTACCGCATCAGGACGTTCGGCGGCAGTTCCTCGCCCACGCCGATCGCCCGCATGCCGGGGCCCAGCCGCCCTCGAAGGCGGGCGATCACGGGCGATTCCGCGCGATGCCGATCGCGGTCGATGGCCGGGTTCAGCCCCATACCGAAGGCGAATATCTCGGCGAGGCCCAGCACGACGACGGCCGGGGCAACGCCCGACCGGCCCCGACGCCGCCCACGCGCCGCGACCGCCAGGGCGGCGATCAGGACGAGGTCGGCCGCCGCCAGGCCGTAGTAGCGCGGCAGGAACTCGACGGCCGCCCGGACGTGCCTCTCGGCTCGGGCAGCGGCGAGCGAGCCGTCGGCATCCGCCGGCGACCGGCGATGGTGGGCCATCGCACGCTCGTGCAGGGCCGGCTCGATCATCGGGATCACCACGGCGATCGTCGCGAGTCCGGCCGCGGCGACGAGCCAGGCGGCGAGCCATCGCCGTCCGAGCCGCCGGGTCCGCCCCACGTGGTCCAGGCCGATCCCTCCGAGCATCGTCAGGCCGAAGGCGACCCAGAGCGACAGCCGCCGGTTGTCCGTCACGCCGAGCACCGGGCAGGCGCGGAGGATGTTGTCAACCGGCGGCAGCGCAAAAGCCCCCAACGCCCCAAACCCCGCCAGCGCCGCCAGGAACGCCACCCGCGGCGACCGTCGCCGGACCCGCCATGCCAGCGGGGTTAGCCACACCAGGGCTGCCAGCCCGGCGTAACCGCCCGCCGACTCATTCAGGTTGTGCACCCCCAGCGCACGGGCGAGGTTCGGATGCCCTCGCCGCTGGCTCCCGTATGCGTATGGCAGCGCGGTGCAGACCGCGTCCAGGATCCGCGGCCGGGCGATCGACCACCACGGCGGTGCCTCGCGCCGCCGTTCGCCCCAGACCGGACTCCGCGAGAGATAAGCGGCGAGCGGGATCACCTGAACCGCGGCCAGTCCCAGCCCCAGTGCTGTCCCGAATGCCCACGCCCTCGCCACCCGGCCCCGATCGAACTCGCCGATCGCCCGCGAGGTCCACCGCCAGGCCGCATAAACACCGGCCGCCAGCAGCACGTGCGCGCTCGTCTGGATGTGACCTCCGAACACGACCAGGGCCGTCGCGGCGGCGAGCGTTCCCGACGAACGACCCCCGGGCGCCGCGAACACCCGGTCGACCGCCAGGAACAGCCACGGCATCCAGACCGCCACCGACGTCACCGGAAAGAGCAGCCAGACGACCAGGAACCCGGTGAACGGGTACAACAGCCCCGCGAACCACCGCCCCCAGAATCTCAGGCCCCACGACCGGGCGAGCAGGAACATCCCGAGCCCGGCGACGAACAGCCGGCCGGCGGCGATCCAGGCGTACGCCTCCGGGAGCCGCCCGAGGTACGCCAGCAGGTGAAACGGGTCGAACACCGCGCTCTGGCCGTTGGCGAGATGAGGCGCCCCGCAGCCGGCGTACGGATTCCACAGCGGCAACCGCCCCGAGCGCAGCATCGCCCGGTTGAACTCCAGCCACGGCTGGAACTGGAGCACCGGGTCCATCAGAAGCCGGTTCGCCGGCTCATAGTCCGCGGCGATTCCCTCGTCGCGGAAGCTCGCCGAGACCAGCAGGACGTCCGCCGGACTCAGCACCTTGCCGCCCAGCAGCGACTCGTGGAAGAACGCCGCGATCAGCGTGCCGAGCACGAGGGCAAAGGCCAGCGTCTCGCGAGCCCGGTTCGCCACCGATCGCCTCCGTGCGCGGTGTGGTTCCGTCGGTCGGGCCTTCCAGCCCGACTCCGATCCAACGAGTCAGGCTGGAACGCCCGACCGACGTGAATATAGACCCGGTCCCCGCATCGCACAATTCGAGAAGCCCGACGGGTTCCTCGCCTCGCACGGCCGGGCCGCCGTCTGGTATAACCCTTTGTGGGCGCGCGACGTCCCGGCCCGCCCAGGATGACGACGAGCCTGCCCCCGACCGAGGACCCTCCGAGCCGATGGCGTACTGGCTGTTCAAGTCGGAACCGAACGTGTTCTCATTTCAGGACTTGCAATCCTCGCCCGGCCAGACGACCGGCTGGGACGGTGTGCGGAACTACCAGGCCCGCAACTACCTGCGCGATGAAGTGAAGGTCGGCGACGGCGTGCTGTTCTATCACTCGAATGCCGATCCGCCGGGCATCGCCGGGATTGCCGAGGTCGTCGAGGCCGGGCACCCGGATCCAACGGCGTTCGACCCAAAGTCCGACCACCACGACCCGAAGAGCGACCCGAAGGCACCGATCTGGTACCAGGTCTCGATCCGCGCCGTGCGTGCGATCGACCCGCCCCTGGGGCTGCCGGCGCTCCGCGAGATCCCCGAGCTGGCCGGGATGGAACTACTGCGCAAGGGGAGCCGGCTGTCGATCCAGCCGGTGACGAGGGCCGAGTGGGACCGTATCCAGAAGCTGACGCGGCCGAAGTCGCGGCGGTGACATCAGGGGAGATGCACGCATGGCGAAGATCGAGCACTTTGCGGTCTACTCGGACGATTCGACCGCGCTCAAGGACTTCTATGTCGAGACGTTCGGCCTGCGGGTGATCGTCGAGAGTCCCGGCGACCCGCCGGGGTATTTCCTCGCCGACGACGAAGGCATGGCGATCGAGGTCCTGGGACGGCCCGCCGGGTCGCCCGAGGTCAATCAGCGCTGGGTCTGCCACCTGGCCTTCTGGGTCGAGGACGTCATGGCGAAGAAGGCCGAGCTCGAGCGGAAGGGCTTCGAGTTCGAGACCGAGACGCTGGTGGACAACGACCAGATGAAGACGGCTTTTTTCAGAGACCCGGGCGGCAACCGCTGTCAGATCGTCTGGCGCCGACGGGCGCTGGGGACGTAGGATCTGGCTGGCGCCGGGACTCCTCGATCCGCAAATATCTCACACTCAAGCGCCCGGACCTCGTCGCTGGCTGACGCGCTCGAACAGCTCTCGAAGGGGAATAAGCAGGCCGGGAAGTACGTCGCCACCATCAAGCGTCCCGGACTCATCCAGGACCGTGAATTGATCGGGAGCCGAATAGACCGTCACGGTCCGCGCCTTTGGGTCAAAATACCACACGAGTTGAGCGCCGGCCGAGGAATACTCCTCGAGCTTGCGTTGCATCTCCGCGCGGGTGTTCGACTCGCTCAGGACCTCAATTGCGAGGTCCGGCGCCATCGATGGGATCGGTCCGATTTTCTCGGGCAGGTGCCCCCAGAGCACGAACGAGACGTCCGGGATACGCACGACCCCGGGTGCCAGCCTGATCATCCCGTCCGGACCAGCCACCGCTCCAAGATCGTATTCGCGGAGGAACACGCCAAGAATCACGATCAACTCGACGGCCAATCGCGATTCCTCGTATCCCATGGGCTTCTCCACCAGAACGCCGTCCACTAGCTCGCAGAGCCTCTTCTCCCTGGCATGGATCGCGATGACGTCGTCCTCGGTGGCCGTCCCAGGCGGCGGCCGCATGCGGATCCGCTCAGGCGGGATATTGCCGAGTGCTTCCAGCAGATCGGCCAGCGTTACGACGGCGGGTGGAGCGAGAGTCGCCACGCTCATTGTGTTCCTCCGGCAGCTAGGATCCTGTCGATTCTGACGACCACCAGCCCCACCGGCAAGTGCGGCCGAACTCGGCGACCGGCTCAGCCCTTGATGACCCCCACCGGCCGCAGCCGGGCAACCTTGCGCGAGATGCCGACCCTGTCAACGACGTCGACCACATGATCGACGTCCTTGTACGCCGCCGGCTGTTCCTCGGCGAGGCCCTTGTAGCCGCGGGCGCGGGCGAGGATGCCGATGCCCTCGAGCTCCTTGTCGATCCGACGGCCCGCGGCGAGCTTCACCGCGGCCGTCCGGCTCATCATGCGGCCGGCGCCGTGGCAGGTCGTGCCGAATGAGTGCTCCATGCTGCCGGGCTGGCCGACGAGCACCCAGCTCGCCGTCCCCATGCTGCCGGGGATGATGACCGGCTGGCCGATCGCGGCATACGCCGGCGGGATCTCGGGATGGCCGGGCGGGAAGGCGCGCGTCGCCCCCTTGCGGTGGACGCAGACCTGTCGCGCATCGCCGCCGCCGCCGATCGTGTGCTGCTCGAACTTGGCGATGTTGTGCGCGACGTCGTACACCAGGTCCAGCCCGAGGTCCTCGGCGCTCTTGCCGAAGACCCGCGCGAAGACCTCGCGCGCCTGGTGGGTCAAAAGCTGCCGGTTGCACCACGCGAAATTGGCCGCGGCACGCATCGCCCCCAGGTAGGACTGGCCCTCCGGGCTCCGCACCGGGGCGCACGCGAGCTGCCAGTCGGGTAGTGTGAAGCCGTAGCGCTTGGGCGCGTTCTTGAATGTCCCGAGGAAGTCATCGCAGACCTGGTACCCCAGCCCACGCGAGCCCGAATGAATCAGCACGGTGACCTGCCCCTCGTGCAGGCCCATCACCTCGGCCGCGACCGCGTCGTGGATGCGATCGACGACCTGGACCTCAAGGAAGTGGTTCCCCGAGCCCAGCGTGCCGCACTGATCATAGCCGCGCTGGATGGCCCGATCGCTCACCCGCGACGGGTCGGCGCCGTCGAGCCGGCCGCCGGCCTCGGTGTACTCAAGGTCGCGCTCGGTACCCCAGCCCTGGTTCACGACAAAAGCCGAGCCCTGCTCCATCAGGCGAACCAGCTTCGGCTTGTCGAACAGGTACTTGCCGCTCTGGCCGACGCCCGTGGGGATGTCGCGGAAGAGCTGGTCGACCAGCGGCTTGATCCGGTCCTTCGCCTCGCTCCATTCCAGGTTCGACCGCAACAGCCGGACGCCGCAGTTGATGTCGTAGCCCACGCCGCCGGGCGAGATCACGCCTCCCTCCTCGGGATCCGTGGCCGCGACGCCGCCGATGCAGAACCCGTAGCCCCAGTGGATGTCGGGCATCGCCAGGCTCGCCTTCTGGATGCCCGGCAGGGTGGCGACGTTGACCACCTGCTCCGGCCCCTGGTCCTTC
>DAIDHB010000309.1 GCA_027452145.1 Planctomycetales bacterium | reverse complement strand
CGCCCGGTAGACCGTGCCCATGCCGCCCTGGCCGAGCTCCTCGACCAGGGTGAACCGCTCGTCGAGTGTCGCGCCGACGCCGATCATGCGGTCTCGCCCCCGAGAGCCGAGTCGCCATCCGCCTCTCAGCCCGCCGTGATGCCCTTCGCCCCGCGCCCGATGGCGAACGTGGCGTCGCTCGGATCGAGCGCCACGCCCGCCGCGCTCACGACGCCGTTCGGGGGCGAAGAGTCGACCGTGATCTCTCCCCCGGCGGCGAATCTGGACTTCCCCGCGAGGGTCAGCGTGACCGTCTGAGTCGCGGCGTCGTAGGCCGCCCTGACGGCCACCCGCGAGTACACGAGCCCTTTCTTCCCCTTGATGCGTTTGCTGGTCGCGGCAGTGACCGTGTAGTTGCCGGCTGACTCGGCCGATTGCGCGTTCATCGCGGTGCTGAACTGGAGGGCGAAGCCCGCGAGGTGGGACTTGCCCTTCTTTCCGGACTTCGGGGTCATCACGACCCGCTCGACGACGATCGTCGGAGCCGGCGTGGATGTGGGCGTCGTCGTCGGAGATGTCGTCGGGGTCGGCGTGGGCGTGGTGGGAGTTGGCGTCGGCGTGGTCGGGGTCGGGGTCGGCGTCGTCGAGGTGATCGTGATCGGAGTCGATTGCACGGCCGGCAGGTTGCCACCGCTGAACACCAGGGCAATCGTCTCCGCGTTGCTGTCGGCCAGGCCGGTGAAGCTGGCCACGCCCGCGTTTAATGCCACCGACTTTTCGCCCGCGAGGCTGCCGCTGCCGCCGGAGGGCGACACCGTCACCACCGTGGTGCTGTCGCCCGTCTCGACGTTGCCGTACCTGTCCTCCTCGACGATCATCGGCTGGCTGGCAAAGGGCTGGCCGACCGTCGCGACGGCCGAGGGCTGCGTCCGGACCGCGAGCATGTACGGATCCGCCGGGCTGATGACGATCGGCTTCGACGTCGGGACGAGCAGGATGCCGCTCATGAAGGCCAGCTTGACGGTCCCGGCGACGTCGTCGTGGAGCCCGGCGAACTGCGCCACGCCCTGCGATGCCGTGACAATGGTCGGGCCGGACAGAGTCCCGGCTCCCGAGGCGACGAACGCGGTGACCCTCGTGGTGTTATCATCGGTCACGAGGTTGCCGAACTGGTCCTCGACGAGCACCGCTGGCTGGGCCCCGAAAGGCTGGCCGGCCGTTGCGGTCGTCGAGGGCTGCTGGCTGATCACCAACTGGCTGGGCGCCGCCCCCGCGACCTGGACCGGGCCCGAGGTCACCGGGCTGATCCCGGCGGCGCTGGATGTGAAGGTGATGTCCATCGCCTCGGCCTTGTTGTACGAGAGGCCGCCGAAGGTGGCCTCGCCGTTGACGAGCGTTAACGACAGGGCTCCACCCAGCAGGGTGGACGTGCCGAGATCGCCCCGGGCCGCCGTCACGACGCTCGTGCTGTCGCCGGTGACGGGGTTGCCGTACTGGTCCACCTCCTCGACCACGGGCGCGGTCGAGAAGACCTGCCCGGCGGTGGCGTTCGTGGGCGGCTGCTGCGCGATGGCCAGCGCCACGGCATTTCCCGCGCTGATGACGATGCTCGATGATGTCAACGGGGCCAGGTTGAGGTACGTGGCCAGGAAGGCA
This sequence comes from Planctomycetales bacterium, assembly GCA_027452145.1. GTDB lineage: Bacteria > Planctomycetota > Planctomycetia > Isosphaerales > Isosphaeraceae > JAKAUH01. Next base: position 37,502 of record DAIDHB010000309.1, on the reverse strand, counting down.
TAGGTCCCTGCCGTGGTGATCCACAGGCCCGAGAACTTCGCCGTACCCGCGTTGGCGGTTGCGGTGGCCGTTCCATGGAGGATGACCCCCGGCGCGTTCGCCAACCCGAGCTGAACGGTGCCGGCGAAGGACCTGTCGAGGTTGCCGTAGCCGTCCTCGGCGTCGACGGTGAGGCCGAAGCCGGCCCCGGCGACGACCGGGCTCGAGAGGCTGCCCGGCACGACGACCAGTTGCGTGGCGGCTCCGGGCGTGACCGTGATGTCGAGCGTGACGACCGGACTCAGGCCGCCGCTGGTCGCCTGGATCTGATACGTGCCCACCGTGTTGATCGACAGGCCGGTGAAGGTCACCAGCCCTCCCTGGGCGTTCGCCGTCGCCGGGCCCTGGAGCGTGACGCCGCTGCCATTGACCAGCGTCAGCGTGACGCTGCCATTGAACCCGGTCGCCTGGGTGCCGGCCCCGTCCTCGGCGATCAATCTCAAGCCGAACGACCCGCCCGCGACGATGGATGACGGCGGCTCGCCCCCGGGTGCGATGGCCCACTGCGTGGCGAACCCGGGGATGGCGTACTCCGTGATGTTGACGGGGCTGGTCGGGGCGATCTCGGCGAAGCGGCCGGAATTCGACTCGGCGAGCCAGATGTTCCCGTTCCGGGCGACCACCAACGCCTGGGGAGTGGCGCTCGCGGTGGGCATGGCGAATTCGGTGATGACCTTCGTGGTCGCGTTGATCATCCCAACCTGGCCCGCGGCATCCTCCGTGAACCAGAGGCTCCCGTCCGCCGGGTCGGACACGATCTGAGCAAGGCCGGCGTTGGGCGTCGGCACGCCGTATTCGCCGATCATCACGCCCGTCCTGGGATTCATCTCGCCGATCGCGTCGAGTCCGGTCAGGACGAACCAGAGATTTCCATCGGGCCCGAAGGTGACGCCCTCGGCCTCGTCGTCGCCCGAGGAATCGATGCGGAACTCCTGGATCTTGTACGTGATCGGGTTGATCTTCCCGATCTGGTTGGCCCCCGCCTCGGTGAACCAGATCGTCCCGTCGGGACCCTCCACGATCCCGTACGGTTCGGCGTTCGCGGTCGGCGGCGTGAATTCGGTGATCAGATGGGTGTCCGTGTCGAGCATCCCGATCCGATCGGTGTTGAACTCGGTGAACCAGATCGTCCCGCCCGGGCCGGCCGTGATCCCGTTGATCTGGGGATTGCCCGTCGTGGTGAACGGGATCTCGGTGATGGAACCGGTGGTCGGGTCGATGGCGCCGAACTGCCCGGCGTTCTGCTCGTAGAACCAGTAATCGGGAACGGAATGGCCGCCCGTGCCCGACAGGGGCACCAGGTCGTCGAGGCCCGAGAGGGCTCCAGTCAGAGGCGTCATCTTGCCAGTGGTGATGTCGTACTGATCGACCCTGTCGTGAAGGGAGGCGATGTACAGTGTGCCCTCCCCGTCGGTCTCGAGCCCGTCGGGGCGGAACGAGCTGGAGAAACTACTGCTGGTGATCAGCGTCGCCTGGAGGAAGCTGCCGGGTTGCAGGCTCAGTTCGTAGATCCCTGCTCGGCCCGATGCCGCGTTGATCGCGAACGAGCTGGCGAACAGGTCGCCGGTGAAGGAGTCGTACGCCAGGCCGTCGAGACTGCTCAACGATCCGGAACTCGCGATCACGCTGAAGGTGTTGGGATCCAGCTCGACGATCGATGAGTTCGCCACGGCGAAGAGCCGGCCGGTGCTGTCGTAGACGATGCCGCCCTCGAACTTGGCGGTCGAGCTCACGGTCGTGGTCTGACCGGGGTGGTCGAGGCTGACCTCGTAGAGCTTGCCGGAGGTCACGTCGACGGCCAGCACCGAGTGGCCGCCCGGCATCAAGGTGAGGTCCAGGGCGATGGATCCGATCGTGGCGATCAGGGTATCCGACGAAATGCCGACCGTGGGGTCCACCCTGCGGACTTCTGCGGCGCCTCCGACGTTGGTGGTGTAGATGAGCTCGTTCTGGCTGTCGAAGATGAGACTGTCCTGCGCTTTGGCCACGGGGATCGTCTGGAGCACCGTGCCGGTGGCCTTGTCGATCTTGTAGAGCTGGGCATTGATATTGTCGCTCGCATAAAGGATGGCCTGCGGCCCGGCGGCGATCGGGCCCGGTCCCGAGTCGAGGGTGGGGATCTGGTACTGGGTCATCCCGGCGGCGGGCTTGGCCGGGTTGACCATGCCGATGGCATTCGAGCTGAGCGTGAACCAGACGTTCGGGTCCGGCCCGGCCCCCGCGGCGACCCCTTGAGGGCCATTGCCGCCGCTAAGCAGGCAACGCGTCTCCAGGAGCTCGAGCGCCGGCATCCGATGCCTCCAGCGGCCCGCGCGCTTCGGCCGTTGCCGTTCCCCCGCGTCCGAAAACGTACCGAGCCGGGTTGTCTGCTGCCTGGTGACATCGCTCGTCATGGTCTCGGCTCCGTTGGCTTGCCGGCTATCCCCATTCCGTCCCGTTGCGCCCGTTTACCCGGTCGACCGGCCGGTCGACCTCGCCGATCGCGACGAACCCGAACGAGGTCGGTGACGGCATGGCAACCCGACGATCGGCCGTGGTTCTTCTTCACCGTGTTGGAGCGGCGCGCGGACCGCGATGCTTACCTTGCAGACGCCCCCCGGGCGGCAAACTTGCGCGATCATCGTGAAGAAGAGTTCAAGCAGCCGAGAAGTGTTGCTTTCGCCTCCAGGGTCCGGTTCCGCCTGGAACGACGGAGCGCGAGGGGGTCTCCGGGTGGACGCCCGGGAGCGGCGGATCGTCGGGCGAGGCACGGTCGCGCTGCGCTCGACCGGTTGCGCAGGTACGCGGACGGCCCATTGCGTCGGCACGCCGGGTCGGCTAGTATTTCCATCAACGCAATTCAGGATTCCGTCGTGTGTGGACGATACAATCGCGCCCCGATGACTGGCCACGCCACTCCGGGTCTCCTCATCAAGGAGGAAGTCGGCGGCCGCCCGACCGGAAACGGAGTCGCGGGGATTTGTCGATCGTCCTCGCGATCCGGCCGCCGCCGGCCGGAGGGGATTCGGTGTCCAAATCGAGAATTGGCAAGGACTTCTGTTGTCTGGACGAGAGAGAGGCTCATGTCGAACTCGACCCGAGGCACCGGGGTGAAAAATGTCCGCCGTTCCGGATGACCCGGATTTCGCGTCCGCGACGATCGAGGACCTGCTCGACAGGATCCGCGCGGGCCTGCGTGCCGAGGCCGAGCTGATCGACCGATACGCGAGGCTCTACGCCGACAGGACCTCGACGCCCCACCGGGTCCTCGGCGCGATGCACCGGAGGGCCGCCGAGGAGGCCGGGCTCGATCTGGTGAGCCTGGCGGGCATGCTGCTCGCCGAGAGGCGACAGGAGATCGGGTCGAGTGTCGAAGATCTCGCGACGCCGGAACGGTTCGAGGCCTCGGTCGAGCGGAGGGTCCGCCGCGAGATCTGGAAGGCCGCCAAACGCAAAGGCCGCGGCCCTGAGTTCGGCGATCCCCGGATCGAGCAAGCCGAGGAAAAAGGCTATCGGCCGGCCTCGAACGGCGAGCCGCACTCGACCATCCTGTTCGAGACCTGGGACGATGGGCTCGAGTCGGCGATCCGGACGGTCCAGGGCAAGAACGACGACCAGCGGAGGCTCTACGAGGTCCTCGCCCGGCTGCACGTCCTGAAGGGCTGGGAGTACGGCAAGCTCGCCCGGCTGGTGTACGGGCCGGGGCTCGGGCCGGACGAATTGCGGAAGGCCGGGGAGCGCATTCGCAAGTGGATTCAGGAGCCCGTCCGGCACATCCGCGCCGAGAGGGAGCGGAACCAGGCGAAGCGAAAGCCGGCGCGGAGCCGTTCCGAGAACCAAGGCGGCGAGGGAGCTCCCGCGAACGGTGACGATCGAGCATGACGGAGGTTCGTCCCAGCCATGGACACCCCGAACATCTCCGCGGAGCCGATCGACGGCTACCTTGAATCCTGCTACGCCGCGTTCCTGCGCGGCGATCCCCGGCCCGAGCTGCCTCCCGAGATTGAGGTCGCGCTCGTCCCTGACGCCCGGGGCCGGATCGATGAGGCCGTCGAGCGGCTGCGACGACGCGCCGAGGCGCGGCGCCGCCGCCGGCAAGGCCGGCCGACGACGCCGGCCGGGCCGTTGACCGGGAGAGGGCTGAAAGTCCCCGGCTACGACATCACGGGGGTGCTGGGCGAGGGCGGATTCGGCCGCGTGTATCGGGCGATCAGCCGTCGTGATTTCGGCGTCCCGGTCGCACTGAAGGTCCTGCGGCCGCCCTCGCCGCAGGCCGGGCCGGAGGCGCCAGGACGCCGGCTCCTCATGACCCGCCTGCTGATCGGCGAGGCCCGGGTCCTCGCCCACATCGGTCATCGCAATGTCGTGCGCTACCTCGGCTCCGGAATCATCGCCGAGGGCCCGGAGGCCGGCACACCGTTCATCGCGACCGAGCTGATCGACGGCCCGACACTGGCGGAGCGGATCGGCGCGGCTCCCCAGGATCCGCGCTGGTCGGCCCAGATCCTGGTCCAGGTCGCCGACGCGCTGGATTTCGTCCACCAGTTGAAGCTGCAACGACCGACGGATGGAGACGACGACGATCCCAATCCCAGCCCCGGGATCCTCCACCGCGACGTCAAGCCATCGAACATCCTGCTGGGTCGAGGCGACCAGCCCTTGCTCACCGATTTCGGGCTGGCCGGCCGGGCCGGACGGACTGCGTCCGACGAGGGGTTTGTCGCCGGGACGGCCGCGTATTCGGCTCCCGAGCAGCTCCGGGCCGACGCCGTCCTGACCCCCGCCGTGGATGTCTACGGCCTGGGGGCGACGCTCCATCACCTCCTCGCCGGCAAGCCGCCGCAATTCGCGCCGATTCCGGCCGATCGGGACGATTCCAGGGCCGGCATGCGTCTGACCCCGCCCAGGCGTTGGGCGCCGCGCATCCCCGCGGACCTGGAGCGGATCTGCCTCAGGTGCCTGGAGGAGGACCCGTCCCGGCGGTATCCGACCGCCGGTGCCGTCCGGGACGACCTGAAACGATTCCTGGAAGGCAGGCCGGTCTCGATCCACCCGGTCGGCCCCTGGGGGCGAGCGGTGCGATGGGCCCGGCACAGTCCCCTCGTCGCCACGCTGGCGACGAGCTTCGTGCTGGCCATCGCGATCGGCCTGCTCGCCACATCGTGGTTCTGGCGGCAAGCCAGGGCCGAGCGCCTGCGCGCCGAGAACGCGTGGAATCGTGGGCAGGCCGAGGGCGTGCGCGCCGATTCCGAGCGGCGGACGGCCGACGCCGGCCTGGAGCTGGCGGACGATATCCTCGAGGTCTTCGCCGAATCGAGCTCCAACGGAGTCTCCGTTCGTCCAGCGGCCTACTCGGGGGCCAGGTTGGTCCCGATCCTGCGGCGAGGCCGGCAGCAGCTCCTGGCACTCGTTCGCCGTCGCCCCGATGATCCCACCGTGCGCAAGTGGCTGGCGGGGACTGACCTTCGCCTGGCCGCGATCCTCATCAACGACGGAGGACAGGATGAGGCAAGGTCGCTGCTTGCCGAGGCGCGGGAGGTCCTGGAGCAGGCCGCCGCTGACGCACCGAAGGATTCAACGGTACTGACGCTCCAGCGCATGAACTACGATCTCCTCGCGGAGCTGGCCGGCCGCGAGGGGAAGGACGAGGATTGCGTCGATTACCTGGCACGGCGCATCGCAATTCTGGAGAGAATGCCGGACCAGGAACGCACATCTGTTTCGATCACCAATCTCGCGGAGCTGCGTACGGGCCTGGGGATGTGGTTGGCCCGAAGCGGCGATGTCGCACGAGCCCGATCGCTGCTCGAGGCGAATGTCCGCACACTCGACAACGACCCGCGCGGCGCGAGTGAACCGGCCGTAGCCATTTACCGTGTGTTCGCCCATGAGGACCTGCGTCAACTGGGAGCAAGCGGCCGGACCGGGCCGACCGGGTCCGCGGCCGTCCCCGGAATGGATCCCCTTTCGCGATTGATCTCCCCGCAGGCCGACCGGCTAAGCGCCGAGGACTGGGCGTCGTTGCTCGTCCAGTTCCACTCGGTGCGCCCGACATCGAGAGGAGTCAATCCAGTTTTTGAAGCCGTGGTCGTCGAGTGCTTCTTCGCTCGGCTCGCGGAACGACGCCGCTTCGGCCGGCTGGAAGAGGCGCGGCGTCTCGCCGACCGCCTTCATGCCTTCGGCAGGCAACTGGTCGCACGGTATCCCGACCGGGCCGCGGCTCACTGGACGCTCAGCCACGCCTACATCCAGATCCACAAGAACGCCTACAAGACCGGCGATCGGGCAGCCGTCGAGAAATACCTGAGACTTGCCGTGGACGAGTCCAGACGCGCCCTGATCCTCGACCCGGATAACGCAGTCGTTCGTCACAACCTGGCGGACTGGCAGGAGCGGCTCGACAAGCTCCTTTCGCCGCCGAAGTCGGTGGACGCCCTGAGTTCGGCCGCACGACCCCCGGCTCGGAATTCGTTAGTCCGGCCGCCGATCGCTCCGACGGGTCTCGTGCGCCGGGACCGGACGGACCTGGCCGGATCGCCGGCCGATCGATAGGATCTCTCGTCGAACGCGACGCCCCGAGGCGAACCGGAGGATGCCCGCGATGCCTCGCCTCGCTGAGAAGGTCCCGGCGCTTCATGACCGCTCCTGGCCCGAAGAAGCCTGCCTGCCGCACCCGCCGCGTTATCCCTCGCTCTACCAGATCAACACCCGCGTCTGGCTTACGGAGCTGTCCCGCCGGCTGGGACGTCCGGCCACGCTCGATGACATCCCGGACGCCGAGCTCGACAACCTGGCCAACATGGGGTTCGACTGGGTCTGGTTCCTGAGCGTCTGGCAGACCGGCCCGGCCGGCGGGCTGGTGTCCCGGTCGAATGCCGAATGGCGCCGGGGGTTCCTGGCGACGTTGCCCGACCTGTGCGACGACGACATCGGGGGCTCGGGGTTCGCGATCTCGGCTTATGAGACGCACTCGGCCCTGGGGGGCGATGAGGCACTCGCACGGCTCCGGGATCGGCTCAGCGACCGCGGCCTTCGGCTGATGCTCGACTTCGTCCCCAATCACACGGCGCTCGATCATCCCTGGGTCGAGGAGCATCCGGAATACTACGTCGCCGGGACCGAGGTGGACCTCGCCCGAGAACCGCAGAACTACACCAGGGTCAAGCGGCGCGACGGGGATCGGGTGCTCGCCCACGGCCGCGACCCGTACTTCCCCGGCTGGCCGGACGTGCTCCAGCTCAACCACGGCAACCCGGCCACGCAGGACGCAATGCTCGGCGAGCTATTGAAGGTCGCCGGGCGTTGCGACGGCGTGCGCTGCGACATGGCGATGCTGGTCCTGCCCGAGGTCTTCGAGCGGACCTGGGGAATTGCGTCGCGGCCCTTCTGGCCCGAGGCGACCCGGCGCGTGCGGGAACAATCGCCCGGCTTCTGCTTCATGGCCGAGGTGTACTGGGACCTCGAATGGACCTTGCAGCAGCAGGGGTTCGATTACACGTATGACAAGCGGCTGTACGACCGGCTCCGCGACCGGCATGCCGGACCGGTGCGCGACCACCTGCGGGCGGGGCTCGATTACCAGGACCGGCTGGCCCGATTCCTGGAGAACCACGACGAGCCGCGCGCCGCCGCCACGTTCCCATCCGGCGTCCACGAGGCCGCGGCCGTGATCACGTATTTCTCGCCGGGGCTCCGCTTCTTCCAGATGGGTCAGTTCCAGGGCCGGCAGACGCACGTGTCGCCGCATCTGTGCCGGGCACCGGACGAGCCGGTGAACCCGGATCTGGAGCGGTTCTATAACGGGCTTCTCGCCGTCGTCCGGTCGCCCGCGATTCGCGAAGGACGCTGGCAATTGCTCGACTGCGCGGCCGGCTGGGAGGGCAACTTGACCAGCGACGGCTTCATCGCGTTCGCCTGGCACGGACCGGGCGGCGAGCGGATGCTCGTCGCGGTGAATTACGCCGACAACCAGGGCCAGTGTTACGTCCGGCTCGCCCCTGCTTTCACGGAGCTCGGCGGCAGGACGTGGAGGCTGAGAGACCTCCTCGGCTCGGCGGCCTACGACCGTGACGGCGATGACCTGGAGGCGAGGGGGCTCTTCCTGGACCTGAAGCCAATGGGTTACCACGCCTTCGAGGTCGCGCCGATCGGCTGAATCGCGGTCCGGCCTCAACGTTGGCTCACCGGGCGCCGGCGTCGAGGACCAGCAGCGAGACGGCCTGACGGGGCAGCGCGAACCGGAGCTTCAGCGTCCCGCGATCGGGTTTCACCCACTCGGGAGAGCCGATGGGGGCCAGGTCCGACGATCGCTCGAGCGCCACGCGCTGCGCGGGCGTCGGGGCCTGCGGCGAGCCCATCTGCTGCCACGCCTTGAAGGCGTTGCCATGCTCGTTGTCGACGCGGAAGTGCTCCAGCAGAAGCCGGTCCGCCGCGGCGGGCAGATCGGTGATCGTCAGCTCGACATCCGCGGCCGGGCCGGGGACGTCGACGTCGTGGTGGTGCCAGGCCAGGATGACGACCTTCCCGCCCCGCAGGCAGGCCAGGGCCGAGACATCAGGGCGGCCGGACACGCCGTGCGCGCGGATGTCGTCGAGGCCGATCTCGCCGCTGCTCTCGACCGGCAGGCGACGGCCGGCCATGAGGCCGAACATGCGGAAGACGTTCATCACCGGCAGCGGCACGCCGTTGGTCGACAGCACCCGGAAGCCGGCGAAATACGGCTGGCCCTCGAACTCGAACGCCCAGGTCACCGCGCCATCGAAGCGCACGCCGTGCCGCTCGGCCAGCGCATACTTGCGGGCAAACGCGGCGGCCGTGTAGCTGGCGTAGAGCGTCCCGTTGCGGTAGCCATTCTGCGGGTAGATCGACGACGGGCAGGCCGCGCAGCCGTCGGGGTCGCTCTCGCCGATGATCACCGGGGTGTTCTTCAGCTCGGGATAACTGGCGACGACCTCGAAGCCCCGGTCGATGTCCTGGAGCTGCGCGCCGATGCCCGTCTGGACGTGCCCGTCGACGAAACGCGGCGACCCCTTGGCGTGGAAGGCCACGAAATCCAGCGGCGAGCCGACCTGGCCCGTGGCGTGGTTTCGGCCGTGCAGGCAGTGGTCGAGGAAATCGCGGAGGAACTTCGTGGCTCCCGCTGATTTGGTGCCGGCAACATGCGGCCCACCGACGCGGGCCGTGGGCAAGGCCCGCCTCACGGCAACTGCGGCGTGGTCGTAAAGCTTCTGGTACTCCTCCGCCGTGCCTCGCCAGTACAGGATATTCGGCTCGTTCCAGACCTCCCAGTACCAGGTCTCGACCTCGGCCTTGCCGTAGCGTTCGACCGAGTGCTTGACCCACTGGAAGACCAGCTCGGCCCATTTCTTGTAGTCGTTCGGCGGATACGCCCAGCCGGTGGAGATCGACTCCCGCCCGCCTGGCTTCCATCTGTGCTGATAGGGGGCCGGGTGGGTCGAGAGCGCCTCGGGCATGAAGCCGATCTGCACATAAGGCCGGACGCCCTTTTCCCGGTAGGTGTCGAAGATGCGGTCGAGGATCGTCCAGTCGTAATGGGGGCGTCCCTGGTCGTCCTCGGTGTAGACGCCCGTCGAGCCCCACTTGAGCGCCGGGGTGCCGTCGCCGGAGGTCAACAGGTTGTGCGTGCGGATATAGACCGGCTCGGGACTCAGGGCCGCCAGTTGGCCGAGCAGCCGCTTGCCGTCGGGCATGTACGTGTAATTGGGCTCGTCGTGGCCGAAGAACCGCCAGACGGGCTTCATCTCGGCCCCGGGCCGGGAGGCGTCGACACGAATGACAACGGGGAACGCGCCGGGCGAGGATTGTTCCTGGCCGATCGCTGGCGAGGCGGCGAGCGCGAGCCCGATGGCGGCGGTCAGCGAGGCGCGACGGCAGAGCGGCTTCATGAGGGTTGTCCGCTGGAGCGAGAGAGACCTCCGCCCGAGGGTGGCGGAGCGAGCAATTCCGGCTCACGGCCGGCCGCCGGCATCGTAGCGAGAACCGCGCGCCTCGGCCAGGGTCCGAAGGCACGGAACGCAGACTGCCGCCGGTTCAGGCGCCGCTAGCGATCGCGGCGATCGGCGTGGACGACGCCCAGTCGGATCGGAACTGAGTGCGAAGCGGGGCGATCAGACGTTCGGCCTGGAACGTGATGCCCAGCTCGCGGTCCTGGCTGGTCTCGGCAGTGGCGAGATCGATGGAACCCAGGTAGGCGAGGCGGCCGTCGACGATCATCGTCTTGGCGTGCATGTAGGGCATGGCACCGGCGGGCGGGTACTGGCCGAGCGTGACGTGAATCTGCACGCCGTACTGGGCCAGCAGGCGGATGCCCGGGAGGTTCGACGAACCGGCACGCGGGACCGACGGGAGTATCAGCCGGACTCGCACGCCGCGCTGGACGGCGGCGATCAGCTCGCTCTCGAGGTACGGGTCGTCGAGCAGCTCGGTGGTGGCGTCGATCGTATGGCGGGCCTTCTGGATCAGAGACGTCAGGGCGTTGCTCGCGTTGACCGGACCCCAGATCAGGTTGGGGACCCGGATGGGGGGCGTGGGGTTATACGGTGGCGCAGCCACTCCCGGCGGCGCCGAGTATCGCCAGTCGTTGTCGAAGAACTTTGTCACCTCGTGAATGATGTTAGGGCTGGCCAGGACGAGGCCGTAGTCGCGGGTGTCGGTGAACGTCGCCGGCTCGATGCAGAGCGTCATGATCAGCACCCGGCGTTGGTCGATGACCAGCTCCTTTTCGAAGCTCTGCTGGAAGATCGAGTTGCTCAGGTGGACCGAGACGCCGCCAGCGACCATCGCGGCGACGAGCTGCTGCTCGGCCGGGTTGGTCAGGTACTTGTTGTGGTCGACGATCACCTGGACCTGGACGCCCCGCCTGGCCGCGGCGATCATCGCGGCACCGACGACCGGGTCGTCGAAGTTGCAGATGCCCAGGCGAATCCGGTGGCGGGCCGAGTCGATGGCGGCGAGCAGCGGCTTGCGGCCGGCGGTCGGCTCGATGAAGATGGCCGGTGCCTTCGGGGGTGGCGAGGCGTGGTGGAGGAGGCGGATTTCGGACACCGCGGGGGATGCAGGGACCGCTGATGGGGCCGCGGGTACGGACGCCAGCAGTTGCCGCGGCTCCAGGGCCTCGCACGAGATTGCCGCCTCGATCCTCATTCGCCTGCCTCGCACCTTCATGGGGCCGCCTCCAGGGTCCGGTTCGCGCGAGCGGGCGATCATTGCACCGATCGCTGCGGCTCGATTATACAACACAACACAGGCGACGTTGCTGCTCCGCTCAACCCGATCCCACCGCAACTCTCGAGTCGGGAGTCTCGCACGATGAAGAGGCTGAAGCTGGCGCCCGCGGCGGCGACGGTCCTGGTCCTTGCCGCGGTGGTCGCGGCGGAGCGGTCGCGTACCGCCGGCCCCGGGCAGACACAGGCGGCCGACGCGACGACTCGCCAGCCGGCGAACGAGGGGATGGGGATGGACCGATACTTCCCCAACACCGAAAAGCTCGCCCCAGACGAGATGCGGGTCATCGCGTGCGGCACGGGCATGCCGACCCCGCGCCGGTCCCAGGCGTCCACCTGCTTCCTGGTCGAGCTGGGCAACGGCGAGAAGTTCCTGTTCGACATCGGCTCGGGGGCAGCGACGAACATCGGCTCGCTCGAGATCCCGTTCGATGCGCTCGACAAGATCTTCGTCAGCCACCTGCACACCGACCACGTCGGCGACCTGTCGGCCCTCTGGACCGGCGGCTGGGTGGGCGGCCGCCACGGCCCGCTCCAGGTCTGGGGCCCGAGCGGGCAGACGCCCGAGCTGGGGACGCGGCACTTCGTCGAGACGCTTCGCCGGGCCTTCGAGTGGGATTACCGCGGCCGGATGGGAGTGATCCCGACGAGTGGCGGCGAGCTGGTCGTCCACGAGTTCGACTACCGCCAGGAGAATGCGATCGTCTACGAGAAGAACGGCGTGACGATCCGGAGCTGGCCGGCGATCCACGCCCTCGACGGACCCGTCAGCTACGCACTCGAGTGGAACGGGCTGAAATTCGTGTTCGGCGGCGACACCGTGCCGAACACGTGGTTCACCCGGTACGCCAGAAACGCCGACCTGGCGATCCACGAGTGCTTCCCGACCCCGCCGCAGCTCATGCGGAAGCAGCGATTGAGCGCCCAGTCGGCCCTGAACGTGGCCACGTCGGTGCATACCGTGCCGGCGGCCTTCGGCCTGGTCATGGCCGAGATCAACCCCCGAATGGCGGTGGCCTACCACTTCTTCAATGATTTCGACATCCGCTTTCCCATGTACGAGGGGATTCGCCGGACCTACAAGGGTCCGCTGACGATGGCGACCGACCTTCTGGTCTGGAACGTCAGCAAGCGCGAGGTCCGCGTGCGTCAGGTGGTGATCAACCCGGACGCCTGGCCCGCCCCGCCGCTGTCCCCGCCCGGCCAGCCCGACGCCCGTTTGAGGACGCCGTTCAGCCCGTTCGTCGATGGCGGCCGGATCGACGTCAGCCGCCAGCTCGCGCCCATGATCCAGGAATTCAAGAAGCAGAATGGGCTCAAGTAGGGGCGGGGCGCGTGCTCGGTCTTTGGCCTTTGGGTTTCGTTTCCCGCCTTTCCGCTTTCGCGTTTTAATCTTCAATCTTTTTGAGGACTCGGTCTCCAGGCCATGTGCGACATCCGGCTACCCGGGGATCTGGACTATCCGATCATCGCCATAGGCGATCTCCACGGGCAACGCTCCGAGCTGGAGCGGCTTGTGGAAAAGCTGGAGCGACTGGAGGAATGGCCGGACTGCGCGCTCGTGTTCCTGGGCGACTTCGTAGACCGTGGGCCGGACGTGAGCGGGACGATCCGGCTGGTGCGGGACCTGCTGCGTCGACGGCCGGGCGGCTCGGCCGTGATGGGGAACCACGACCTCGCGCTGGTCCTCGCCGCGGGGCTCGACGGTCGCCCGAGGTCGCCGTACTGGGTCAAGCGCTACCGGGTCCTCTACGACCATTACCGGACCTTCGAGAGCTACCTCGGGCGCGAGGCGACGACCGAGGCCTCGGCCTGGCCGGAGGAGCTGGAAGCGCTGCGGCAGGCGATGCCTGTCGAGCATCGATCGTTCCTCGCGTCGCTGCCGTGGGTCGTGGAGGCGTCCGGGCACGTGTTCCTTCACTGTGGCCTCTCGCCGGAGCTGGAGGCGGGGGCCCTTGACCAGGTGGCCGCACTGCGGGCGCGTCGATGGGAACGCGAACGGCTCCGGCCGGTCGCGGGCACGAATACGGACTCGCTCTGGCAGGACGATTATCCCGTCTGGCTCGGGGCCGACCGCTGTCTGTCGAAGTCACCTCGACCGCATCCGGAGAAACTCCAGGTCTCGGGCCACGTGTGGGTCGAGAGTCCCGAGGTCGACGCCGTGCGGATCCGCCTGGATACTAGCGGCGGGTTCGGCCGTCCGACGGCGTGCTTGCTGAGAGCATCGGGAGCGGAGCCGGTGTTCGTGCGCTCGGGTTGAGGTTACTCGCAGCCGGGCCCTACGTCGCCCCTGGGCGTTCATCGCCGGCCGTCCGCCCTCGCCAGCGAGCGGACTTCCACGCGAGCCCCAGCGCGGCCAGCAACTCCAGGCCCGCCGCGGAGAGGCTGATCGACCACCACACGGCCGATCGGGGCGTGCGGTAGAGCAGGCGGACGCGGTGGGTGCCGGAGCCCTCGAGCCGCACGGCCTGGAAGCCAACATCCGCGCGGAAGACCGGGCGCACCGGGCCGTCGTCGATGCGCGCGTGCCACCCGGGGTCAAAGGTCCTCGCCAGGACCAGGTCGCAGGGCCCGTCGTGTTCCACGGTCGCGACGATGCCATCCCAGGAGGTCAGCCGGGCGCGCAGGGTATCGGGCCGCCCGGGGACACGGTCCTCGGCCAGGAACCAGGCGGTCTCCAGGTCGTCGGATCGGGCGAGGTGCTCGACCAGCAGGGCGCGGTCGGGGGCCGTCCGCTCGCGAGGCGTCACCCGCGCCTCGGGGAACGGGTCCGCCAGGCGGACGATCGACCACGAGCGTTCCTCTCGCTCGTTCGCCGGATGGTAGATGATCCGGTCGAGGGCCGGGTCGCGCCACGAACCCAGCTCGGTCCCGAGCGCCGAGGCCTTTCGGCCGTCGACCACCAGGTGTGTCACGCGGCATCGGCGCAGCCAGCGTGTCAGCATTCCGGCCTCGAACGAGCCGGGTGATCGGTGCAGCGCGGCCTGGAACAATCGCTCCTGCATCAAAACGATGATCCGGTTGGGGTCGGGGTGGGCGAAGCCCGTGTACGGTGACGCCGTTGCCAGGCCCGCCCGGACGGGCAGGTTGTCGAGCTGGCCGCCGACCGGCCCGACCAATCCCGCACGGGTCAGCTCGGAGAGAACTGGGCTGTCGCCGGGGATCGCGATCGACCAGCCCCATCGCGTCGTGCCGGCGTAGTAGAGAATGCCTAGCTCGACCGCGACGGCGCCCAGCGTCGCCCAGCAGCCGGTCCGGCCGGATCGCCAGATCCCCACGATGAGCAGGGCCGCCGCCCAGGCCAACGCGGCCCAGACGAATCCGTCGGGAATCCCAAAGAAACCCGGGCGCAGGTGGACGCCGTCTCGCATCGACCACAGCACGGCGCCGGCTGTCGCCAGGGTGGCGAAGGCCAGCGCCACGCCGATCCCGGCCCGGAATCGCCCCCGCGAGATCGATCGATCGAGCCCCTCGCCGGCTAGCAGGCAGAGTCCGAGCGAGGCGAGCAGCGTGTAGCGCGCCGGGACGCGGAAATATCCCAGCCCGGGCACGGCGAGAAGGGCGAGATACCCGCGCGGCCACCAGCGCGGCATGGTCGCCACCGCGAAGGCGATCGGAACCACGAGCCGCCAGGGCAGGGTGGCGCGCCCGGTCGGTCGGGAGACGATCGCGACGAAGGCCAGGATCAGCGGGATCGTGCCGACGTAGAGCGCGGCCTCGAACCCGGTCGTCTGCTCGCCGAACCAGTAGGGATCCTCGGGCCCCTGGCGGAGCTCGCGGACGAGCCGGGGCAGGACCGGCTCGAACCAGTGCGCGGGAGGATACGAGTAGAACAAAAGGTCGCTCGCCGCGCGCCGGGTCTGGCCGACCAGCTCCGAGAACTGCCAGCTCGGGCCGAGCTGCACGGCGGCCAACGCGATCCCGCATCCGACCGCGAGCACGAGCATCCCGACCCGACGCCATGAGCACCGATCGACGGCCGCGCGCCAGAGGCCCGTGAGGATCACAATGCCCCCGGTCCAGGTCTGGATCTGGAAATGACCGAGGGTCCACTGCACGCCCAGGACGACCGGCAGCAGCAACAGCCAGAGGGGTCGTCCGCTCCCCAGGAACCGCTCGGCCAGAGCCAGCGCCAGAGGCAGGTACGGCAGCAGGCAGTAGAACGGCTCGTGACTCGAGTGAATCGCCTGGAACCCGCAGAAGGTGAATGCCACGGCCGAGAGCGCCGCGCCCCACGGCAAGACGCCCAGGCATCGGGCGTAGAAATACGTCGCCGCGGCGAGGGCCAGGTAATGCCCCCACATCGACAGCCGGTAGGCCGTGGAGACGTCGAGAACGCGATAGAGGACCAGGTTCGGCGGATAATACGCGGCGACGTGACTCTCGGCGATCAGGGGCAGCCCGGTGCCGAAGCGGTCGCTCCACTCGGGCAGGTGCCCCTGTCGCAGCGCCCGGACCAGCTCGGTCTTGAGCGGCCGATACATCCGGTCCGGGTCGCCGCCGACCGGCTCGTAGCCGACCAGCAGGCCGCCGAGGATCGCGGCGGTGAAGAGGAGGGCGAGGGACAGCGGGGCCTCGCGCCGGACTTTCTCGACTTGCATGAGGTCCTCGACTACCGCACGGGATCCTCGCCAGACCATCAACGATCCGCCTCGCTCCCGAGTCCGACGATTGCACGCGGGCGAACGGCTACGATGACGCATGACCTGCGAGGAAGACAAGAGCCTGGAGCGTCAGGTCGCCACATGGCCGGCACCCGGTTCGCGCGAACCCGGCCGCTGGTCCGCCGCGAAACCTTTTCGTATGGTGGCACGACCGAGAGAGGCGGCCTGTTGAACTGGATCGAGGCCGACGTCGATCCTTGCCCTAGGGGACGAGCTGGAGCCCTTTTCGAATGACGGATCCGACGAATCTGGAATTCACCTCACTCATCCGCGCGGGATACGACCGCTGGGCCCTGGTCTACGACCACGACGCGAATCCGCTGCCGGCGCTGGAGGAACCGTTCGTGCTCGACGCGATCGGGCCGCCCGCCGGCCTGACCGTGCTGGACCTGGGCTGCGGCACCGGCCGGCACTCCGTGCGACTGGCCCAGGCGGGCGCGAATGTCACGGCCGTCGACTTCTCGGAGGGGATGCTGGCCGAGGCCCGGCGCAAGCCGGGGGCCGACCGCGTGAGGTTCCTGGTCCACGACCTGCACGACCCGCTGCCGATGAGGGGCGAATCCTTCGACCTGGTGGTCAGCGGGCTGGTGCTGGAGCACCTGCGCAACCTCCCCGGTTTCTTCCGCGAGGTCCGCCGGCTGCTCCGGCCCGGCGGCCGGGCGGTCATCTCGGGGATGCACCCGGCGATGTTCCTGCGAGGGAGCCAGGCGCGGTTCACCGATCCCGACTCGGGCCAGATCGTCCAGCCGGGCAGCCTGGCGCATTCGTTCGGCGAGATCGTCCTGGCCCCACTCCGCGCCGGGTTCCGCATCGACCACATCGGCGAGCACGCCCCCGACGCCGCGTTCGCCGCCCGGTATCCCCGCGCCGAGAAGTACGTCGGCTGGCCGATGCTGCTGGTGCTGGCGGTCTCGGCGGCAAGTCGCTGAGGAAGCACTCGGTCCCGCCCTCGCGGATGGCGGCCCGTCCCACCGGCGAGCAAGTCGGCTGGATTGTTCGACCTCCGGCCGCCAGGTGCGCCGGCCACGTCAGGCGGGCGAGCCAGAGTCCGCCGATCGCAACCTACCCGGCTGCCGAGTGGACCAGGGCGCCGATGTGGCGTCCCGAGGTCGCCGTATTCTGTCAGTGTGGGCCCCTCAGACCGCCGAATCGTGGCAGTAAGAGCCCCGAAGGCGCCGAATTGTGGCAGTCGAGTGGCAGTTTTGCCCCCCGAATCGCCGATTTTTGGCAGTCTTTGGGGTCCCGGTGGCAGTTTTGCGCCGCCAGATCGGCTCCTGGAAACCGATTTTCGCCCCAAAATCGACCTCTGGAGCGCGGTTTTGGCAGTAAATGGCACCTGGTGGCAGGTTTTTGGACCTCGGACTGCCAACCGGGCGAATTCATGATCATCTGCCCCGGTTTTTCTCCCTCTACATACAGTATGTATCAGGTTTGCAAATTCTGCGCGGCCCCCTCCGGAAAGCCAGGCCAAAAATCAGCGCAACCTTAGATTTTACAGGAATTTAGGAACTTTTCCATTTTTTAAAGATATTCGCCAGGCCGGCCATATTGTTATAGTTGGCAAAACTCGCCTCTCGCCGAGTATCACGTGGATCGGACGGCCTGTGCCATCTGATCCTGGCTCCTTCGAGTCCATCGGAGGTGGCATCCGGCGAGAAGTCTCGAATGTTCACGTCACGCAACAAATCGGAAAACGCAGCCGCCACATCCTGGCATCCCTGCGCGAACGGCCGCTATAATCTCGGCCGCTACCCATGGATCTTTGCGAGATTCATGGATTGCGGGTGTGACATGACCGTCGTCATTTCACGTCCCGGATCTGCGAGTCTGGGCCGGAGCACCTCCGTTTTCGCCGGACGGCGTCGGGCATCGAGGATCGATCCGCCTGGCCGCCGGCAGCGTCCGATTTCGCCCCCGGTCGGTGATCGCCTGGCCCGCTGAGATCCACGGCGATCCAGCGACGCCTCGAGGATGACCGAGTCTTCTCGTCGACGAACATCCGACAACGCGGTTCAGCACCACGAGGATGGACATCATGTCGTATCGGCGGCTCCGGGCGCGCGCTGGACAGGCGGGATTCCGGGTTCGGGCTTGCGAGGGCCGTCGATGGGGGCGCGGCGCCCGGCAACTCTCGCCCCAGGTCTGGTTCGGGCTGGAGGAGCGGACGCTCCTGACCAACCTGGGCGACGTGCTGAACGCCTACGACGGCGGGGTGCAGGCGATCGCGGGCGATGCCCAGTCGATCACCGCGGCGATTGACGGGCCGCAGGGCCCGTTCGCCGCGACGCCGAGCCTGGTGGGGGACAACCTCGGTGCGCTGCTGGGCATCGGCGACCTGTTCGAGCATCCGTTCCAGGCGCCGCTGGCGTTCGAATCGGGTGCGACCTCGTCGGTCTCCTGGAGCCAGGTCGTCAGCGACTTCCAGGAGAACCATTTCACCGTCCTCTACCCGTCGGCGACCGCCTCCACGTTCGCGGGCACTCCGGACGCCAACGGCAACCTGCTGGTCGTCTCGTGGCAGGATGCGCCGAGCGTCCCGATCAAGGGATTCCAGGTTTCGGGGATCACGAAGACCGGGTTCGACTACCTGGATAA
This sequence comes from Planctomycetales bacterium, assembly GCA_027452145.1. Lineage (GTDB taxonomy): Bacteria > Planctomycetota > Planctomycetia > Isosphaerales > Isosphaeraceae > JAKAUH01. The sequence continues at coordinate 18,982 of DAIDHB010000309.1, read as the reverse complement.
CGGCCTGCAAGGCGCGGGCATGCTAACCGGCACGCTCAACGCCCCCGCGCCGGGCATCCAGGCGCAGGTCGTCATGGGCGTGGACCTCCAGGGCGGCAACCCGGCCTTCTTCGTCGAGTCGAGCGGCGGTTCGAACAACTACGGCCCGGGCGGGACGAGCGCGTCGACGTCGATCAGCGTCGGGAGCTTCGACGCGACCGAAAGCCTGGCCACACCGCCGGGGGCCTATCTCCAGATCGGCGACCTCCAGAACGTCACGATGAGCCAGACCACGGCGAGCGTCACCCTTCAAGCGGCGATGACATTCCTGGCCTCGGCCGCCGAGACCGACGGCAAGCTTCGCGCGGGGGATTTCACCGCATCACCCGCGCCGCCGGTGCAGGGCACGATGAACGGGAGCGTGCAGATCGGCGCGTCGTTCTCGGCGCAGGCGCCGCCTTTGCCGTCACTGGACTGGACGGGCAGCTTTCAGGGGACGATCGCCGACAACGCCTGGCAGCCGGCGGCGGCTGATCTGCCGGTGACAGATACCTATGTGCAGAACACGCTGTCGAGCATCGCCTCGAGCGTTCTCAGCACGACCGGCAACTTCTCGTTCCTCGGCGACCTGACAAGCTTCCTCACGAAGCCCCTGCCTCTGCTGAACCAGTCGATCGCCCAGATTACCGGGCTGAACAATGCCCTACCCACGATTCCCATCCTGTCGGCGCTCGCCGGCCCGTTGGACAGCATCACCGCCATCGAGTCGGACCTCTATCAACTCGGATTCAAGATCAACGGCGAATCCAGTCCGCCGTCGACCGGCGACCTCGAAACCATGATCGGCAACCTGATCCAGGGGAAATACGTCAACATCATCCAGTGGGACGTCTCCGGCAGCACTACCTTACTTAACAAGTCGAAGACGGTCCCGATCACCGATCTCGTGATCCCCCCCGCATTCAACCTGGCCATCGAGGCGAAATTCGGCCTGAGCGCGACCTTGAACTACGAGTTCGGCATCGGCTTCGACACGAGGGGCCTGTGGCTCCAGCAGGGGAGTGGCGTCAGCCTCGACTTCAAGGCGACGGCCGGCCTGGAGGGGTCGTTGACCCTCCTGGGATTCCTCGACCTGGCGAAGGTCGGCGGCGACATCGGCTTCGAGGTGAAGCCCTATGTCTCGATCGCCGCCGACCCGTACACGGCGGCGGCTCACCTGCTCGACTCCGCCATCCCGACCGACCATGTCTACCTGAGCGATCTTCGCGCGTTCGGCTCCAATCCGTTCGAGGACTTCATCGACTCGTTGACCGAGGGGATCTCGGGCGATTTCACGGGGGACGTCTACGCCAAGATCGTGATCGGGGTCTCGCTGCCGTTCGTGGGCGATGTGTCGATTACCCTCGTCGACTTGCAGTGGGGGATCACCATCCCTATCTTCAACTACGCACACAACCCGGCCTGGCCGTTGGGGTCCAGTTCGCCGGGGTCGGGCGGCTCCATCTCGCAGAACGGCGGGACCCTCACGATCGACGGCAGCCCCGGCGCGGACTTCATCCGCCTGAACGGTGGCAACGGCTCGGTCCTCGTGAACTGGGCCGGTCGGCCGGCGCAGTCCTATCAGAACGTGACGAAGGTCATCTTCACCAGCAACGGCGGCGCCGACCAGTTGACCGCCGCTCCGGGGTTCAACATTCCGATTTCCGCCAGCGCCGCGGGCGACAGCAGCCCGGTGTACTTCCAGGGCGGGTCGGGCGGCAACACGCTGATCGGCGGCACAGCGCACGACACCCTGATCGGCGGCGACGGGGCCGACTCGATCACGGCCGGCAGCGGCGGCGACCTGATCTTCAGCGGCGACGGCAATGACACGATCGTCGGCGGCACGGGCGGCGACACGATCTACACGGGCAGCGGCAACGACCTGATCACGGCGGGCTCCGGCGTCTACCAGATCGCCGACGGCTCGGGCGCCGACACGATCCACGGTGGCGCGGGCGGCACGGGCACCGGGACCGAGCAGGTCTACCAGCAGCAGGCCGACGGGTCCTGGGCGTTCGTCAGCGTGCCGGGTGTGACAACGTACCCCATGATCTACGCCGGCGGAGGCAACGACCTGGTCTACGGGCCGGCCTCGGGCGGCACGATCGACGACGAGGCGGGCAACAACACGGTCTACGCCGGTGCGGGGAACACCACGATCATCGGCGGCACCGGGGACGACACGATCCACGGCGGAAACGGCAACGACCTGATCTACGCCAGCCTCGGCAACAGCCTGATCTACGGTGGCGGCGGGAACAACACGATCCACGGCGGGGCCGGCGACGACACGATCTTCGGCGGCGACGGCCTCGATCTGCTCGGGCCGGGCTCGGGCGACGGGCTGAGCTCGGGCAGCAACATGATCGTCGCCGGCGCGGGGAATGACACGATCTACGGCGATTCCACCGGCCACAACACGCTGATGGGGACGACGGGGAGCGACACGCTCTACGCCGGCTCGGGCGGCGACGTGCTCGACCCCGGCACGGGGCCGAGCGCACTTTACGGCGGCCCGGGCAACGACACGCTGGTGCTCCATTTCATCCCCGCCGGGACGACCCAGCCGCCCGACACGCTCTCGGGCGGGCCGGGCACCGACTCCATCCTGATCGATGGATCGGACATCCAGCTCGGCGACGGGACGTACGCGGGCGACACGATCGCCCTGAATCCCGCGACCGGAGCCGCTCCCGGTTCGTACACCGCCACGCAGCAGAGCCAGGACACGAGCGGCAATCCCACCTCGGGCTCGGTCACCTTCACGATGCCCGCCGACGTGGAGGGCCTGGCAATCAAGGGTGGCGACGGCAACAACCTGATCCAGGTCAATTCGGCGATCTATCAGAACATAACGCTCGACGGCGGCGCCGGCAACGACACCCTGATCGCCGGCTCGGGGAACGACGTGCTGATCGGCGGGGGTGGAAGCAACCTGCTGATGGGCGGGGCCGGCGACGACATCCTCTATGGCGACGAGCCGCCGAGAGTGGCCGCGGACGCGCTGAACTCCCCTGGCGGCGGCTTGACCCCCAACACCAATGCGGGCACGGTCGGCAACGACACCCTGATCGGCGGGGCGGGCGACAACCAGCTCTATGCCGGTAACGGCAATGACGTCCTGATCGGCGGCGACGCCGTGCAGCAGAACGGCCAGTGGGTGCTGGAAAACACGGTCGGCAGCAACCGCTTCTTCGCCGGGAGCGGCAACGACCTGATGATCGCCGGGCCGGGGACCCTGGACAGCCAGATGGAGGGTGGGACCGGCGACGACACGATGGTCGGCGGCAACGGACTAAACGTCATGGACGGCGGCGGCGGCAACGCCCTGATGCTGGGCGGCAACCTCGGCAACACGATGTACGCCGACTTCGCCATCGATTCCCAGAATCCGACCGCGGTCCCGGTCAGCATCAACGCCGCGACCTGGGCTTCCGGCGTGGCCACGATCACCACTTCGGCCATCCCCGCCGGCTCGGCCGGCTTCTCGGTCGGCCAGAGCGTTACGATCTCCGGCATGCAGCCGGCCGGCTACGACGGCACGTTCACGATCACGTCGGTTGTGAGTACCAGCCAATCCACCACGTTCACCTATGCCCTGGCCACCGGCCCGGGAACGGCAACGGCCCTCGGCAGCGTGGCCCCGACGGCGGGCAACGTCACGATGGTCGGCGGATCGGGCGTCGATTACCTCACCGCCGACGGCTCGGGCAACGACGTCCTCATCGGCGATGGCGACACGTCTCAGACCACCCCGCTGGTCGCCGGCTACTGGGCCGAGGCCCAGGCATCAGCCCTGAAATACGGGGTAATCTTGCAACCGCCGACATCGCTGATCGGTTCGAATCCGATCCAGGAGTACGAGGAGCTTCAGAATCAGGATGATGAGCTGGCCAAACAGATCGAACCCATCCTGCAGGCCAGGTCGGACCTCCAGGCGATCCAGAACCAAACGACGCAGGTGACGAACGAGCTCCAGGTCTTGCAGGCCGAGCTCACCCCGCTGCTGAACGCTGAGAACCTCGTGCTCGAAGAGCGGATCGAGGTCAACAACATCCTGGGCGCCACCAACATGCCGGACATCCTGGTCGCGGGCACCGGCAACGACACCCTGATGGGTGGAATGGAAACTGCGAAGCTCGAGGGCGGCACGGGCAACGACGTCCTCTACTACGGGCCGAACCCAAAGAATACCTACTCGGGCAGCATCGGCGGCCACAACACGATCCTGTTCGTGGACACGAACCCCGGCGACACAATCTCGCTGAACGATCCCGATCCCGCCAATGCAAATGCCATCCAGGTTGCCATGGGAACGGGACTGTCGCAGACCACCTACGACTGGATCCCCCAGTCGGGGATCCAGATCCTCGGAGTCGATGCCCTCGGTAGCGGCGAGACCGTCGACGTGAACTTCGGCCAGGCCGCGCCGATGCAGGTCTCGGTGCAGCTCGGGCCCGGCAACGACACGATCGACGCGAGCACGTTCCAGGGGCAGGAGACGCTGCTGGGCGGCACGGGCAAGGACACGATCATGGTGTCGTCGCAGCTCACCAATGGAGACGTCTTCGACGGCGGCACGGGGCGCAGCACGCTCGACGTCGTCTTCCCCGGCGATCCGGCGGACGCGAATCAGACCAATGTCGCCACGGTCAAGGGGGGCGCCCTGGCGATCGGGAATGTCCTGCTCGAAGATCAGGGGGGCTCGATCACTGCTGGCAACAGCACGAGCCCCAGGCAGCTCACAAACTTCCAGACGATCGAGGTCACCGGAGGGTCCGGCACCAACACCCTCTACACGGATGGCTCTTTCCCCGACGTCATTTTCCAGGGCGGCAGCGGCAGCAACACGCTCACGGCCGACCTGCCGTCGCCGGCGACGGCCGAGCTCATCGGCGGCTCCGGTCCCAACGAGCTCACGGCATCCGGCGGGACGGTCGTCCTGCGCGGCGGCTCGGGCGCCAACACGTTCAACCTGAACGGCCCCGGTCATTACACGATCGACGGCGAGCCCGTCGCGGGGTCGGCCACGCCGACGTCGAGCGGTCCCGCGCCACCTCTGGGGCCGAATGGCGTAAGCCATACGTCCGCCACTGTGAACGACCTCGGTCTGCGCTATGGATACACAACCGCTGCGGTGGGCCAATACGTGATCTGCGCTGGCGGTTATACTTCCGGCGTATACAGCAATATAACGGATGTATACGACACGATCACGGGCCAGTGGACTGATACGGTGATTCCCGATGCATTTTATAATGCAACCGAGGCGACGGTGGGAAATTACGCGATCTTCGCCGGAGGCGCAAATGCCGAGGGGACATATAGCAATACTGTGGACATCTTCGATGCCAGCTCGGGAAACTGGGTGACGAATAATCCGGGGCTCTTACAGCCACTGTCGCAGCCCCGTGCGCAGATCTCGGCGATCACCGTGGGCAATTACGCAATCTTCGCGGGTGGAAACAGTGCCAGTGGGTACAGTAACGCCGTGGACATCTTCGATGCCGAGACGAAGACGTGGCTCACGCCCACCCACCTCTCCCAGGGACGCGAATTCATCGACGCGGCAGCCGTGGGCAACTATGCGATCTTCGCAGGGGGCCAGAACGGCGGTCTGAGTAACGTCGTGGATATCTTCGACACCAAAACGGGGACCTGGCTCAGCCCACAGACCCTCTCTCAGCCACGCGACGGCATGTCCGCGTTGACCGTCGGCGATCGCGTCATCTTTGCAGGAGGTTATGGCAATAGCGGCCCGATAAGTGCCGTCGACATCTACGACGCCAGCACCGAGAATTGGATTTCAAACGCTCCCCAGCTTTCCCAAGGGCAGGCGATCATGGCTGCGGCGACGGTGGGCGAGTACGCCATCTTCGCGGGGGGTATCGGGGCCGATGGCAATCCTACGGCGACGGTAAATATCTACGACGCCAGCACAGGCCACTGGCTCCCTAACCTGCCCCAGCTCTCCGTCGCTCGGGATAACATCGCCATGGCGAGAGTCGGTGACTTCGTCGTATTCGCCGGCGGTAACGACACGACCGGAGGCTACGTCTCCGCCGTGGACATCCTCAACGGGGATACGGGCACGCTCCTACCAGGCCCTCCACAACTTTCAGCGGACCGCAATACGATCGGGGTGACCGTCGGCAGCGAGGCGGTCTTCGCCGGTGGATATGTGGGCCCGACCCAGACAACTGCGTCAGTGGATATCTTCACTCTTCCACCTATTGTGACCACGATCGGCATATCAAACACATCCGGTGGGAAGGCCAACGTCAATTACACCCTGACCGGCGAAAACGGCTCGTCGAATCCGGCGAGTATTCAACTTCAGTATAGCGTCGACGGCGGACCATGGCAGACAGGTCACTTCGCGGCCGGGAGCGACGGCACCATCAGCAGCGACGGCCTGACCATCAGCGACCTGACCTCCAGCCCCACGGGCACATCTCACACGCTCCTCTGGGACACGGCGCGAGACCTCGGCGATACAAACAACCCAAGCGTGCTGGTCCGGATCACGCCTTGGGATTCGATCGGCACCGGAGATACGGTCACCAGCCCGCCCTTCGCGGTGGACAACACGAGCATCGTCAACAACCTGGTGATCAATGGCAACGATTCGACGAACGACTCGATCGAAGTGACGCAGAATGGGTCGATTGTCGGGGTCAGCGTCAAGCCTTCGGGGGCGTCGTCCGCGACGTTGACCATATCGGCCTCGAACATGACGAGCATCACGGTGATCGGGGGAACCGGAAGCAACACGCTGGACGCGTCAGAAACCTCCATGCCAATCACCCTCGACGGCGGGACCGGAATCGGTGCCGACACGCTCATCGGCGGATCCGGCAGCGATTCCTTCGTCTATAGCGGATCCGGTAGCAAGTACCAGGGCGGAACCAACGGGGACAACACACTGGTCTACCCTGCCAACTCGGGCGATGTGATCAGCGAGCTCTTGCCGGAACTCATCGTCAATGGAGCCGCCAGGAACCTCGGCGGCATCAGCGGCATCGAGAACTTGCTCGTGACCGGGAGCCCGGACAGCGTCAACGACACGCAGCAAACGCTCTGGCCGGTCTACGAGGCGACGTTGTCCGACGCCACGATCAGCAGCATCTCGGCCGTTCCGAACTCGCCGCTGACCGACCTCGTCGCCTCGTTCACGGACACGAGCCCGGGTGCCTCGGCGACGACCGACACGGCCCTGATTCACTGGGGCGACGGGACGACATCGGCCGGCACCGTCACGGCCGCGTCCGGCGGTGCGGGAAGCTTCGACGTCGCCGGCAGCCACATCTACCAGACGAACGGGAGCTGGTTCGTCTACGTGACGATCGTGGACAGCGCGGGCTCGGCCACGACCACCGGCGTCGCGTCGTATTCGGGTGGGCTCGAGCTGACGAGCGGAACGCTGACGAACGTTGCCGGTAGTTCTTCCTCGGACGTGGATACCCATGTCGCGTCTTTCCGGGTGGAAGACGGCGGACCGACGCCGATCGTCTTTGCTCTCCACGACGACGGCAGCCTGTGGGCCATCGCGGGGTCGAATCGTCCGAGTCAGGTCGATAATGGGGTTCAAACGATCCTGCTGGGCCCGGATGGCACGCTTTATGACCTGCACGGCAACGGCGGTTCGCTCTACTCCATCGCGCCGGGATCGAGCTCCGGCCTGAATCTCGTGGCCGGCAGCGTCCAGTCCGTCGTCGAGGATGCGAACGGGAACGTCTATCGACTGGACTCCGACGCGACGCTATCTGTCCTCATATCCGGCGCGAGCGCAAATTCGGGATGGTCGCCGGTCCAGGGATCGAACGAGAATGGCACCGGGGCAGCGGTCCGCTCGATCGCGCTTGATCCCAGCGGTACGTCGATCGATGTGATGTATACGGATGGGAACGGCTACCGGCTCGCCGGGACGGCCTGGACATTCATCGAGGGTCCCCAGTTCCACCTGACCGCGCCGGCCAGTGTTGCGGCCGGCCAGTCGTTCAATTTCACGCTGGAAGTCGTCGACGCCCTGGGTGAGCCGGTCCCCGATTACACGGGGACGGTCCAGTTCAGCGGCGCGGCGGGCTCGCTCGGAGACTACTCGTTCACAACGGCCGATGCCGGTTCGCATACATTCAGCCTGACCCTCGACGCGGCCATCGCCCAGGTCATCGCGGTCGACGACCCGAATACGGGGATCTCCACGGCGACATCGGTGACGATTACTCCGGGTTCCGTACCGGCGGTCTTGCGAGTGGTGATGATCCCCCAGCCGCTGGGGGGATCAGGGACGCTCCAGGAAGGGACGCAGGTCAACGCTCCCACCGAATACATGGTCTTCGCGCTGGACCAGTACGGCAACATTGTGACCGGCGATAACGATCAGGTGACGCTCACGAGCAGCGACCCGAAGGCGGTCTTCTCGCCCACAACCGTGCAGCTCAGCCAGGGTGAGGCGACGGTGAACGTCACGTTCTTCCAGAGCGGCGGCCAGACGCTGACGGCGACCGACGCCGATCCGATCTCGGGCACGAGCGACCCGGTCCAGGTTAGCCCCGGCACCGCGACCCAGTTCGTGATATCTGCGCCGTCGAGCCTGCTGTCGGGGCAGCAATTCTCGCTTACGATCACCGCCGAGGACGCGAATGGGAACGTGGCAACCGGATACACGGGCACCGTGGCCTTCACCGACTACACCGCGTTCTCCGGCATCTCCCCGACATACACCTTCACCTCGCAGGACGCCGGCGTCCATACGTTCCCTGGACTCGTCGCCAACACGCCCGGGGCGCAGACGCTCGGGGTGACCGATTCACAAGACGGCAACCTCTCCAATTCGGTGACAATCGCCGTGAGCGAGCAGAAGCCCACCAGCTTCTCGGCCGTCTCGGGCTCGGCCATCTACGGCGGCACCGCGACGCTCACCGCAACCCTCACCCAGGGCGGGGCACCTCTGGCCGGCAAGTCGGTCGGATTCACCCTGAGCGTCGGCGGGACCAGTCGCTCCGCCGGCGCGGCGACGACCGACGCCAACGGGGTTGCCACCGTCTCCGGAGTGAGCCTCCCGGGGATCGATGCGGGCCTCCTGTCGGGCGCCATCACCGTCAATTTCGGCGGCGATCTCACCGACGCGCCGGCCGCCGCCGGCGGCGACCTGACCATCAGCCCGGCGCCGGCCACGCTCAGCCTGGGCGGTCTCAGTTTTACGTACGACGGTTCAGCCACGAGCGCCACGGTCACCACCAGCCCGGCGGGCCTGAGTGGCGTCGCGATCGCCTATTCCCAGGACGGCGCGAGCGTCGCGGCGCCGACCGCCGCCGGCACCTACGAGGTCACCGCGACGCTCGCCAATTCCGATTACGCGGCGCCGGCCGTCTCGGGGACCCTGACCATCTCCCAGGGAACACCCTCGATCACCTGGAGTAGCCCCGCCGACATCAGCTATGGGACCGCGCTGGGGTCCGCCCAGCTCGATGCAAGGTCCTCGGTCTCCGGCACGTTCCTCTACACGCCCGCCGCCGGGACGCTCCTCAACGCGGGCGCCTCGCAGACGCTCAGCGTGCTCTTCACCCCGGATGACGCGGTCGACGAACGCGCCGTGGCGTTCACGACCACAATCAACGTGCAGAAGGCGGCGCCGACGATCCAGTGGGCGAATCCCGCCGACATTGTTTACGGGACCGCGATCGGCTCAGCCCAGCTCGACGCGACCGCGAATGTCCCCGGCACGTTCGCCTACAGCATCGCCCCGGGGACGATACTGGACGCAGGCGCCGGACAGGTCCTGACGGCGACCTTCACGCCGCAGGATTCCGTCGATGCCAGCGCCGTTACCGTCACGACAAAGATCAACGTCGATCCCGCCCCGCTGACCATCACGGCCGACGACGCCAGCAAGACGGCCGGCCAGCCGAACCCGGCGCTCTCGGTTGCGTATGCCGGTTTCGTACTGGGGCAGGGGCCCGGCATCCTGAATGGCACGCTGACACTCAGCACCGGCGCGACCGCCGCGAGCCCGGCCGGGACCTACGCTGTCATCCCGGGCGGCCTGACGTCGACGAACTACGCCATCACCTACAGGCCGGGAACGCTCACCGTCACACCAGCGCCGAGCCCATCGCCGTCGCCATCGCCGACACCGTCACCAACGGTCTCACCCACCACGCCGCCCGTTGCGGTCGAGAGCATCCGGTGGGAGTCGATGAAGCTCACGCGCAAGAAGACGGTCAAGGAGCTGGTCTTGACGTTCAGCGGCCCGCTCGACGCGGGGTCGGCGGACAACCCTTCTGCCTACACACTCGACGCCGGGAAGAAGGTCAAGAAGCGCGGGATGGTCTTCTCGCGACCGATCCGGCTGCTCTCACCGTCGTACAGCCCGGGCACCGACGCGGTGACCCTCATCCTGGGTGGCAAGGCGCCCGCGAAGGTGCTGCAACTGACGATTCATTCCGCGCTGATCCAGGATGCCTCGGGGCGTTCGATCCAGGGCAATGGCGGCGGCACCGGTTCGACCGGCGGCGACTTCGTGGCGAAGCTCAGCAGTACGGGTGTCATCAGCATGGCCCGGCCGCTGGCCGAATCCCGGTCCGCCCGGATCGCCGCGGCGGCCATCGACGCGCTGACGGCCGACGGCTCGGTGGCGTCGATGATCCAGTCCGGCGGCCGCACCGGCACTGGGATGCGGTGAGCGATCCGGTGAAGAGAGCAGCCTGACTTGCCTTGATTCGCGGCCGAGGCCGGTGCATTGTTGAAGGCGGTTCCGTCGGGCTGAAGGGTTCGTCGTCGCGGGATTGGGGACTCTCGCGATGTGACGACCGCTCACCCCAGGCGACTTCATGGAACGGCCAGGATGTCACGCGATCTCAAGGAATCCGACTGGAAGACACTTCGGCAGCTCCACCCGATTGCGCTGGAGCGGTTCTGCCAGCGTGCGCTCGACGAAATCCAGCAAGCTGTGGCGGACACAGGAAAGGGAAGTCACGCGCGGTTTGTCAAAGTCATCGGCCTCGTGAAAACGCGGCGGCGGGAGATGCAGGACGCGTTCGACGACATGCGCCGATCGCGAGCGTTCCAGCGCGTGGTCAGCATCCAGTCCCTCCGGCTCCTGACCGACGAGGAAATGGATCGCTTCAGCCCGGAGTTTCGCGAGGCCGTCCGTTCGTGCATCGACATCCTGGAATCGGACGGACTGGCTGAGGAGGAGGACGACGAGCCATGAGCGAGATCGACCGCATCGTTGCGCAGCACCGGAATGCTTTCGACGGGGATGCGTGGCACGGCGACCCGCTCATGACGCTGCTGGCGGACGTGCCGGCGAAGGTCGCCTCGGCCTGGCCGATTCCCGGAGCCCACAGCATCCGCGAGATCGTCCGGCATCTCACCTTCTGGTACGATGGGGCCGTGCGACGACTCGAAGGCCACGTCTTCGAGGCCGACGAGATCGAGCAGTGGCCCGCCGGCGACGACGACGGTCCGGATGAGGCGTCCTGGCGGCGCGAGCGTGAGGACCTGGTGCAAGCGCACCGGGGCTTCCTGGAGGCTGTGGCCCGGCTCGATGACGCCGACCTCGTTCGCCCCGTGCCGGGCAAACCATACGACGTCTATTACCTGCTCCACGGCCTGGTCCAGCATCTCCTCTACCACGCGGGGCAGGTCGCGATCCTGAAGAAGGCAGCGACCGGTTGACGCGATGGTCGATTGGCCGGCTCAGGCGGGCAGGGGAGCCGATGCCGATCGTCGGCGCGGTCGAATGGATCCGGCGGCCGATCGAGCCCGATCGAGCGATCGGCCGGCACTCTGGGCGGCCGCACTGACGCCGTCGCGGACCCCGCGAGTTAACGGGTTGTCCATCAACGGCCCGGCCAGGGCCGTCGCGGCGAAGACTGGTATCGCGGCGCCATAGCCGACGACGTAGCAGCCCGAGTACGCCAGCCGGCTCAGCACGCCGGAGAACCCTCCGGCCAGCGCGCGGGGCGTGGCCTCGGCCGGCTCGATCTCCTGGATCTTGCCGGCGTCGCGAAGCCGCCGCTCCTGGAATACCCGCCGGGCCGTGAGGGCGACCCGGTTGACCATCACCAGGTTCAGCACGGCCCCCGAGACCGCCCCGAGGCCCGGCACCTCCTCGAACGCCTCGAGCTGGAAGAGGATCGAGAGCACCTCCTGGACGACCAGCTCCTCCTCGGTCTCGTCGACCAGCATGTCCTCGAGCTCGCGGAGCCGATCGAGCCGCTCGCGCCGATCCTGGAGCGAGCCCGACAGGGCGGTCACCATGATGCCGATGACGAAGCTTCGGCCCTGCCTGTCATCGAGGGCGTAGCCGTAGCAGTGGCCGATCTTGCGCACGGTCCGCAGCGCCAGGCCGAATAGCAGCGGGATGTCGATCAGTGTCGTGAACACGCCCCCGGCGCCGGTGGCGGCGCCCTCGGCGGTGGCCAGCGCCTGCGCCGCCAGGCTGACCCGGCGGGTCATGGCATCGGACTCCTCCAGCGGCCGATCGCGCAGCTCGGCCAGGTCGCCGACGCCGGCCTTGCGCTTGATGTCCTCCTGGCCGGCCAGCAAGTCGGCCGCGTCGTCGATCCGCTCGATCGCCACCCGGGCGACCACGTTGGGGATCACCAGGCCGATCGCCTTCCCGACCGGCTTCGCGGCCATCTGCCACAGCTCGGAGAGGGGATTGGGCGGCTCGGACTTCCACGCGGCGATCTGCTCGACCTGCCCGGCCTCGTACTCCGTCAGCGACGGGCGGGATTTGCGGCTCGGTTTCTTCATCGGATCGTATCCGGATGGGATCGTAGAAGGGGACGGACCCCGCGGCGGAGTACGGGGTCGCGCCGGCGATTAGCCGTCGGCGCACACAGCAGCGAATCCCGTGCCGCCTCAATCGCGGGCGCGCGGATCTCTATGCGGATGCACTTATCAGATCAGGATCAGAATCCGAATCCGAGCGCAACCGCCGTTGCTCCACCGGGCGCGTCGGGGCCGTCGCGTGTATGGTCTTGATAAGTCGTGCCTCCTCGGTGACTGAGCGACCGGTTCCGGGCCGTTGTTGGCGGAAGCCCCGCAAGGTCCCGCAAACCCGTCCCAGGCTGAGGGGGTTACCTTGCCGAAGCTCGACACTGACCGGATGCGCCCGGCGGACAAACCGACGCCAGATGGCGGACGATGTCGCTGATGCGGGAATGCCCGCTCCCGCGCGGCCAGGCCGGTTGATCCTTGCCCGGGTAAGTAGGGGCTGGATTTCACCGCGCAATGTCGCATAATGGTGGTCATCACCCCCCGTTCGGCGGCCGACCGGAACCGGCGTCGCGCGGGGTTGAGGATCCGAGCCTGACATCGGCGCGACCGCGGAGCGGACAAGCCGAGCATCTCTCGGGAAGAGGCCGCATCATGGATCAGGCGAGTCGAAGCGAGCCATGCCACAGGGTTCTCCTTCGTACCCCCTGCCGCTGGGGTTAGCACAATTCCGCTGACACATCTCGACCGGGTCGGTCGAACCCCGCGCCCGGCGGCCGGAATCGCCGTTCATCCGACCGGCGGCCGGTCGATCGGCTGCGCTCATGGCCTGTCCGCCGTTATGCCGCGGGCGGACCGGCCGGGATCGCGCTGCGCTCGCGATCCGTCCGGATGCGATAATCCCAACGCGGAGGCCGCCAGGTGGAAGCCTACCGTCATGCCGAGCACACCGAGGACGAGCTGGCGCTGGAGGTGATCCGGCGGGCTGGCGACATCCTGACGCGCAGCGCGTATTTCGAGCTGAGGCGGGTGACCAGTACCTATCATCACGGGGTGCTGATGCTGCGAGGTCGCGTGAGCTCGCGCTACATCAAGCAGGTGGCCCAGGAGCTGACGGGCCGGATCCAGGGGGTTCAGTCCGTCGTCAACGAGATCGAGGTGCGCGCCGCATCCGAGAGCGGCCGGGAAGGGAAAGGCGCCGAGACGGCGATTTCGGTACATCCCACGACCCCTGCCGACGCGGCCGGCGACGACTCGAGCAAGAAAGGATGACAGCCATGGACCAGATCGGTCCCATCGCACGGCGGGAGGTGCAGACCGAGGATGCTTTCGGACTGCGCATGAGGACGGCAGCCGAGTTCATCTGCCTGGCCGGTCAATTCCGATCGGATGTCTGGGTGATCCACGAGGGACGGCGCTACAACGGCCGGAGCATGCGCGACATGATGATCATGGTGACGGAATGCGGCTCGCGCATGGAGCTGGTGGCGGAAGGCCCCGACGCCGAGGCGGCGCTCGAGGCCCTCGCCCAGGCGGTCCGACCTTGCAAGGCGTGCAGCGCATGACGATCGGATGATCCAGGATCGCCGACCGCCGCAGGTCCGCCGCCTCGATCGGGCCAGTGCGCGGCCCGACGGTCGCGACGAGGCCGCCCGCGCCGGCGGGATCGGCGGACGGACCCGGCTCCGACGACGGGCGGGACGGGCCGGGATGGATCGGCGGTCCTCGGCCTCTCCGCGGGCCACCCCTCGGCAAGGCGCGTCGGAATCAAGCAATTCACCTGCAAGACCCGTCGGCCTCTCCTCGCCTCCCCGATATCGGTGTCGTCTCCGGCCCCGGAATCCCCGCGCCCGGGCCTCGCCCGGCATCGAGCAATCCCAACGTGAACGTTTTTTCTCTGGATTGCGCACGCTAATGCACATCAGCGGTAATCGATGGGGCGGGGCGAGCGGGTCGGGCTCGCGATTCCCCGCGTTCCGCCTTTCCCCCGGCGGTACGGCACCGCGATTGCGACTACCCTTCTCTCGACCCGCCGGACGTCCCGGGCCAGTCCCGGCCCGCCGCGGCTGCCGCGCGAGCGATCGCAGTGGAGCTGCACCTTGGATTCAACGTCGCTGCAATACGCCTTCTCGATCCTTCAAATCGCCCTGATCAACGTGGCACTCTCGGGAGATAACGCGGTCGTCATCGCGCTGGCCGCGCACCACCTGCCGGCGCGTCAGCGGAGGCGGGTGGTCCTCTGGGGCGGCAGCCTGGCCGTCGCGATGCAGGCTGGATTCACGCTGGTGATCTCGCGTTTGCTCCGCGTGCCGGGCCTGCGAATCATCGGCGCCGTGCTGCTCCTGGGGATCGCAGGCAAGCTCGCGCACGAGGAGGCCGGCGCGGAGGCCGCGGTCGGCTCGGGCGAGGATTCCGCCTCGTCCGGCGCCGGCGCCTCGATCGTCCGCATCGCGCTGGCGAACCTCGCGATGAGCTTCGACAACGTCCTCGCCGTCGCCAGCGTCTGCCGGTCGGATCCGGTGCGCATGGGGCTCGGCCTGGCGATCTCCGGGCTAATCCTGTTCGCCTTCAGCGCGGGGATTTCCTCGCTCATGTCACGGTTCCGGTGGATCGCCTACGCCGGGGCCCTGATGCTGGCGATCACGGCCGCCGGGATGATCTGGCGCGAGGTGGCCAGCGAGTCGGGCGACCCTGCCGCGCGGGTGACCGCGCTGGCGACATCCCCGGCGCCCACAGGATCCGCCCCGGGGTGATTGCGCGGATGGAACCCGGCTAACGCCAGGCGGCCTCGCTCGCATCGGCTGGCGCGGATCGTCGAGAGAGGAGGGGAGCATGCCGCGGATTTTCCGGGACAACGGGCTGTCGATCGTCCTGTTCGGGCTGTTCGCCGTCTTCCTGCTGGGCCAGACGATCGCGGGGCGGGCCGTGTACAACCAGCAGCGGTCCCGCCAGGGCGGCGCGCCGGTGGACTACCCGGGCTACCTCGCCACGGGCCACAACATCGAGGCCATCTTCGAGAACTGGGAGAGCGAATTCCTCCAGATGGGAGCAAACGTCGTCCTGGCCATCTTTCTGATCCAGAAGGGCTCGGCCGTTTCGAAGAAGCCGCACGACCCTGGCGGAGGCCCGAAGCCGGATCGGCCACCCGGACCGAACACCCCCTGGCCGGCGCGGCGGGGGGGATGGGTCCGCACGCTCTACGCAAACTCGCTCCCGCTGGCCTTCCTGGCCCTGTTCGCGCTGTCGTTTTTGCTCCACGCGGTCGGGGGGCGGCTGGACTACAACGACCAGATGGCCCGGCAGGGCCAGTCGCCGGTTTCGCTGGCGGGATTCCTCGGCACGCCAACCTTCTGGTTCCAGTCGTTCCAGAACTACCAGAGCGAGTTCCTGTCGCTGGGCTCGATGGTCGTGCTGTCGATCTTCCTCCGCCAGGCCGGCTCGCCGCAGTCGAAGGCCGTCGACGCGCCGAACTCGCAGACCGGCCATTGAGCCGGGCGGCTCGCGGGCCGCCGGGCGTCCCTGCGCCGGATTCACGAGCCCGCTGATGTTCCGATCGCGTCGGGAGGTCGAGGCTCCTGCCGAGCCGCGAGAGAAGGCTCGGCCGGAACCTCGCCCTCCCGAAACCAGACAGAATCAGCGGGTCCGTGTATCAGGACTCGGCGGGCTCGCCCACGCGCAGCCAGGCCACCTTGAGATAGGCGCCCTCGGGGGTGTCGATCGCGACCGGATGATCGGCCGAGGCGCCCGTCACCGCAAGGAGCTGCGCGGGGCGCCCGGCGGTTCGCGACGCCGCGCGGAGGATCCCCAGGAAGTCGGCCGCCGGCAGCAATCCCGAGCACGAGCAGGTGACCAGGATCCCGCCGGGCTCGACCAGCTTCATGGCCAGGACATTCAGGTCGAAGTACTTGCGCTTCCCGGGCGCGATCTCCTCGCGGTCGGGGATCAGCTTGGGTGGGTCGAGCACGATCACGCCGTAGTTCCGCGAATTGGCCGCCATCTGCCGCATGTAGCCGAAGGCGTCCGCGTGCACCGCGTCGAGCCGGACCTGGTTGGCGTTGCCGTTCTCCCTCGCCAGGGCGACGGCCTTCTCGTCGAGGTCGACACAGGTGACCTCGCGCGCCTTGCCGCGGATCAGCGCATTGAGGCCGAACCCGCCAGTGTAGCAGCACAGGTCCAGCACCGAGCGGCCGGCGCAGAACCGGGCCAGCTCGCGGCGGTTGTCGCGCTGGTCGCAGAAGAAGCCCGTCTTGTGCCCTTCCTCGAAGTGGATGCGGTAGCGGATGCCGTGCTCGTGGATCGTCACCCGCGGCGGCAGCTTCGGCGAGGCCAGCGGACGGCCCGAGAAGTCCTCCTGCGCGGCGACGCGGTCGTCGACATTGACGCGATAATGGGAGGTGCCCAGCCGCTCGGCGCAGAGCCCCAGGATCGGCCCGATCCGCTGGTACATCCCCAGGCTGAAGACCTCGACCGAGAGCACGTCGGCGAATCGGTCGACGATCAGGCCGCTCAGGCCATCCCCCTCGGCATGGATCGCGCGATAGGCGTCGGTCGCCTCGTCGAGGCCGAGCAGCGACTGCCGCAGCGAGGCGGCGGCGTCGATGCGGCGGGCCCAGAAGGCGGCGTCGGGCGGCTCGGGCCCCCGCGAGAGGAACCGCAGCGCGATCTGCGAGCGACCGTTGTAGAGCGCATGGCCGAGCGCCTTGCCGTCGCGGTCGACCACGCGGACCAGGTCGCCGTGATTGGGCGCGGCGGCGCCCACGGGGCCCTCGACCATCTTGCGGAAGACAAAAGTGTGGTTCCCTGCCGAGCGGATCGCCATCGTCGGCAGGTTTTCCTCGGGCGTAAGGCTGCGGTCGGGGACGATCGCCCGCGGCGAGACGTCCCTGGCCCCGCGGACCGGGCTCCGGCGTGCCATGCGGTCAGTCCTCGAAGGTCTCGTCCAGGCGGTCGTCGTCCTCGAGATCCCCGGCGTCGATCCCCTCGTTGCGCAGCAGGCGGCGCAGCCGGACCAGGAGCGCCGTGGCATACCGCTGGACGGCGAGCTGCCGGGTCATCACGGCCTCGTCGGCCGCCGCCACGGGGATCTCCGACATCAACCGGTTGGCCTGCGCGAGGCTCTCCCAGCCGGCCCTCAGCACGGCCGGGCTGGCCGGCCCCTGGCCTCGTGCGTTCTTCATCAACTGGCGTGCCTTCTTCAAACCCGCCTGCGCCTGCTGGAGCTGCCGCAAGGCCGCCCCGGACGTCATCTCCTTCATCGCGTCTCCCTGACTCCGCCCCGCCACATCCGACCGAATTCGTTTCCCCGCCGCGACGGCCGTCGGGGCGAGGCGCCCGGATCCGACTTTGTCTCGCGGTGAGATAGAGTATAAACTAAAGGACGTCCGGATCCGTACCCTCACCTCGCGGGAGTCATTGCCCATGCCCGGCGAACAGCAGGCCGCCAGCGCCGTCGTCGAGCCGGAAGTCACGACCGAGCAGCAGACCCGGCGCCAGCCGCCGTACAACGTGGTCATCCTCAACGACGAGGAGCACACGTTCCCCTACGTCATCGAGCTGCTGGTCAAGATCTTCCGCCACGCAGTCCCGAAGGCGGAGGAATTGACCCTGCGCATCCACAACACCGGCCGTGCGGTTGTCTTCACGACGCACAAGGAGCTCGCCGAGCTGAAGCGCGATCAGGTCATCGCGTATGGCCCCGACCCTCGGATGCAGATCTCCAAGGGGCCGCTGCGGTGCTACGTCGAGCCGGCGCCGGGCTGAGGCTGTGTCTCATTCACGAGCCCGCTGGTGCCTTCCGATCGGGTCGGGAGGGCGAGCCTCCCGGCGAGCCATGATGGAGGGCTCGGCAGAAGCCCCGCCGCCCTCCCGGGAGCCATGAAAGAAGGCTCGGCAGAAGCCTCGCCCTCCCGGGAGCCAGACCGCATCAGCGGGTTCGTTTCTGCGGACCGGCGTCGTCGAGCGCGGCCGCGAGGCCCGTGGTGATGTCGGGATAACGCAGGATGACGCCCAGGTCCGCCTTCATCCGGCGGTTGGCGACGCGCTTGTTCGTGGCGTCCCGCGTCGACTCGACGCTCCCCGGGCGCGGCGGCTCGAATCGAGGCTCGGGCGCCCCGATAACCCGCGCAGCCGTTGCATAATACTCCCGGCGCGACACCGGACGGTCGTCGGCGATCAGGTACACCGGCGCGGGGTTCCGGCGATCGAGGGCGGCCGCGGCCGCGGCGGCGGC